>CAMEZO010000005.1 GCA_945947905.1 uncultured bacterium | reverse complement strand
GCAGCAACGAAAGCGGCGTAGTCGGTGCCGAGGTAGGCGCCACCCTCACCATCCCTCTCTCGCAGGATGCGGGTTCCATCTTCTTCGATGTGAACGCCGACTTCCGCGCCGACCAAACGGGCGTGAACGGCAGCGTCGGCTACCGCGTGAACTTCTGATCACCAACCTCCCCCTACCCCACAGGGCCTGCCGCAACACCGCGGCAGGCCCTTTCAGTCCACGGATCACACAGATACCACGGAAAAGCAGAGCTGTGCAAAGGGGGTGAGAGACTTCACACCGCCGAGGTAGTAGAGAGGGAGAAAGTCTGACCGCGGAATAAAAGGAATTTTCGGAGACTGTATATCATGCGACTCTTTGGCAAGACTTCAAGACTCTGGGGCAGTAGGTAGCATTGGAATTTTATAAAGCAACTAAGAAGCCTACCACCTTGCCGGCATGTAGTCTGTACTAAGCTAAGCATGCCTCTGACTCTCCAAAAATTCCCTTTATTCCGCGGTCATTAATCCTCTCGGGTTCTACTACCACGGCGGTGTGAAGTCTGCCCCAAGCTCGGCACAGCACTTCCTCTCTCCAAGTCCCCTTCATTCCGCGGTCAGGCAATTCTCGTTTTCTGTTACCGCTGCGGGTTGAGGTGCGGGTGGGGCTTGACAAGGGAGGAGGGGAGGGGTAAAATGGGGGCGAGATGAAGGCAAAAGAAGAAAAGTTGCTGGAGTTGGAGAAGAAGCCGGTGAGGCGGCTTCTTTTCGAGTATTCGTTACCGGCGGTGGTGGGGATGGTCGCGATGTCGCTGTACAACGCGGTGGACAGTGTGTACGTGGGCGCTTGGTGCAGTGCGGCGTGCATTACGGCAATGGCTCTGATTTTCCCCCTGATGAACCTGACGGCGGCCATCGGGACGCTGGTGGGCTTGGGCGGCGCAGCGACCGCCTCGATTACGCTGGGCCTGCAGGAGTACGACAAAGCGCGGCGCGTGTTGGGGCATTGTGTGTTGCTGGGAGCGGGGCTGAGTGTGCTGTGCTGTTGGCTGCCCCTGTTTTGGCTGGATGAGATCCTGATCGCCTTCGGTGCGGATGCCGACACCCTGGAGCCGAGCCGCGACTTCATGCTCGTGATGGCGCTGGGCTACCCGATTTTCTGTACCTTCCTGAACCTGAACCACCTGATGCGCGCGAGCGGTTACCCGCACAAGGCCATGGTGAGCCTGCTGATCTCCATGGTGGTGAACGTGGGCGTGGCCCCCATCTACATGAAGGTACTCGGCTGGGGCATGGCGGGAGCCGCTGCCGCCACCATCACCGCGCAGACCGTGGGCTTGGTGTGGGTGCTCATCCACTTCCGCAACCGTCAGCACGTGCTGCACTTCTGCCGAGGCGACATGTGGAAACTGAACGGCAGCATCGTGCGCCGCATCCTGACGGTCGGCCTGCCCCCGAGCCTGCTGAACCTTGTGGCCTGCGGCGTGGTGGTCTTCTTCAACATGCTCTTCATGCAGCACATCGGCCCCGCCGGTGTGGGGGCCTACGGTGTGGTGAACCGCATCATGTTCATGTTCGTGATGGTGGTGCTGGGCATCACCCAGGGCATGCAGCCGATTGCCGGTTATAACCTGGGCCTGGGCGAATACGGCCGCGTACGCCGCGTGCTGTACCTGGCCATGATGGTGGCGAGTTGCGTGACTCTCTCCGGCTTCATTCTGGTGCAACTCTTCCCGCATGCCTGTGTGTACCTGTTTGCCATGAACGATGCCGACCCGAACGCGGCCCGCATCATCGACGCAGCCGAACGCGGCATTCGGCTGATCTCCATCGCCTTCCCCCTCGTTGGTTCCCAGATTGTCATCGGTCACTTCTTCCAGGCCATCGGCCGCCCCGCCATGAGCATCTTCCTGAACCTCACACGCCAGCTCATCATCCTGGTCCCCCTGCTCTGCGTGCTGCCGAATCTGTGGGGAGCGGACGGCATCTGGCTCTCTCAGACCTGTGCGGACGCCCTCTCCGCCGCCGTCGGCTTCATCGTCCTCTACCTCTTCCTGAGGCATAACCACCTGAGCAAATCCGTTTTCAGCAGCAAATAACATGAACACCGTCCCCCTGATCATCGCCACCCGCAACCGCCACAAAGCCGAGGAAATTGCCGCCATTCTACCTCCCTGTTACAGCGTGCACACCCTCGACGAATATCCGGCAGCCCCTGCCGATGTCGAGGAAACCGGCCGCAGCTTTGCCGAGAATGCCCGACAGAAGGCGGAAGCCGTCTCCCGCGCCCTGCCCGGCTTGGTGCTGGCGGACGACTCCGGCCTGTGCGTAGACGCCCTGTGCGGGGCCCCCGGCATCCTCTCCGCCCGCTTCGCCGGCGAACACGGCAACGATGCCGCCAACAACGCCAAGCTGCTGAACGAGCTGGCCGCCCTACCCTCCTGCGCCCCCTACACCGCCCGCTTTGCCTGCGCCCTGAGCTTGGCGGAGGGCGGGCACGAGGTCGCCTCCTTTTACGGCACCGCGGAAGGGCACATCACCCTGCATCCGCGCGGTCTCACCGGCTTCGGCTACGACCCCCTCTTCGTACCGCTCGGGCATGACGTGACCTTTGCCGAGATGAAACCGGAAGCCAAGAACGCTATCTCGCACCGCGCGAAAGCCCTGCAGCAGCTCGCCGCCTACCTGCGCGAGCGCGCCTAACGCAGCTCCAGCACATCCACCTGCGGCGGGCAACAGATGCGCGCCGGCAGGGTACTCACGCCGATACCGGCAGAGGTATACATCGGCTTGCCGGAGGCACTGCGCGCCAACCCCTTACGCTGCACCTCCGCCGGACGCCCCAGATTCGGGAAGAGCGGACGGCCGTTCGGCGCGCAGATTTGCCCGCCGTGGGTGTGCCCGCCGATGATGAGATCCGCATCCGCCGGGTACAGACGGAATTCGTAAGTATCATGCGCGACAGCCACAAGCGGCGCGTCCGGGTTGCGCTTACCCTCCAAACGCCGCCCAAGCCCCGGCCCGAAAATACCCACATAGGGCAGACCGCAGAGATCCACCGCCCGCCCCTCGGTATTCCAAATGCGCACCGTGTGATTTTCCAAGCAGTGCGCCCCGGCCTCCCGCAGGCAGCGGCGCATGGTCGCCCCCCACACATCCTTGTCATGATTACCGCAGACAAAGTACACCGGAGCCACCTGCATGAGCGGCGCCAGATGCCGCGCCACCTCCTCCGGAGACATGGAGGCCTCGTAGTTCAGGCAGTAACGGTAATCCCCCAGCAGCAGGATAGCATCCGGCCGCTGCTCCGCCAGCAGGCGCACCGCCTTGTCCAGATACTCCCCCTCCCAAGCCCCGGCATGCGGGTCCCCCAGAAGGCCCAACCGCACGGGCGAAGCGGCCTCCCCCGCCGGGGACAAACGCACGCTCTGCTTGGTCAGGCGCAGATCATACAGGCCGCTGCCGGCCCACACTGCGAGCCCGCCCACCGCAGCCAGAGAGACTGCGGCAGCCGTCAGCAGGGCGTGGCGGTACTTCATCATAAACTCAGCTCCAGCGAAATCGGGCAGTGGTCGGACCCCGTGATATCCGCATGAATGGAAGCCTCCTGCACCTGCGGCATGAGGGAGGGCGACACGCAGAAGTAATCAATGCGCCACCCGACGTTCCGAGCGCGGGCACCGCCGCGGAAGCTCCACCAAGTGTAGGCATCCCGCGCTTCCGGATGCAGGCTGCGGAAGGTATCGCAGAAGCCCGCCTCCAGCAGGGCGGAGAAGCCCGCGCGCTCCTCATCCGAGAAGCCGGCGCTGAAATGGTTGGCATCCGGCCGCGCGAGGTCAATCTCCTGATGCGCCACATTGAGATCCCCGCAGAACACCACCGGCTTGACGGCGGCCAGGGAAGCCACATAATCGCGGAAGGCGGCATCCCACTGCTGCCGATACGGCAGGCGGGCCAGCTCATTCTGCGAGTTCGGGGTGTAACACCCCACCACATAAAACTGCTCGAACTCCATGGTCGCGACGCGTCCCTCCGTGTCGTGCTCCGGAATGCCGATACCCAGCGAAGTCGAGAGCGGCTGCACGCGGGAGAGCAGCAGCACACCGGAGTACCCGGGACGCTGCGCGGGGTTCCAGAGCGCGTAGGGCCAGGCATCCAGCCAAGCGTCCTTCACCTGCTCCGGGCGGGCCTTGATCTCCTGCAGGCAGAGCACATCCGGCGCCAGGGCATCCATCTTCTCCGCCAGCCCCTTTCCGAGGGTGGCGCGGATTCCGTTCACATTCCAGCTGACGAGTTTCATCGCTGCGTATGATAGCAGAGAACGGGGGCGGTGTCAATGCTGCGGTGCGGTCTCGGCCTGCATTTCCCGCATTCGGGCGTCCCAAATCTGCTTGGCGGCCAGAATGGCCTCGCGGCTCACGGAGCGGGAAAGCTCCCAGCTCATGGGCATCTCCGGGCGCATATGGCGGCGGATGAGACCGAAGAGGTCCATGCAATCCCCGCCGCCGGGGGCACGGTGGTCGCGCGCGGGCCACTGCACATCGTTGATGTGCGCACCGTAAAGGAAAGGCTGCATGCGGCGCAGATACTGCCCGTGGTCCAGCAGCAGCAGGTTGTGCTTGCGTTGGATGTGCCCGAAGTCGTGCCAGTAGCGCACATGCGGGTCATCGAGGAACTCCTCCAGCAGCGCAGGGAAGTCCTCCTCCCCGGGCACCTGCTCCAGGTGGCTGCGCCCCTCCACGGCCAGCACCAGGTTCAGCTTGCGGGCTTCCTCCGCCAGGGTATGCAGAGCCGCGAGGGCGCGCTCTTCGTAGATGGGAGCCAAGCGACGACGACGACGCACCAGCTCTCCCTTGGTACGGGCATACTCCTTTGTGCCCAACAAACCGTGCCGCGCCATGCGCTCCAGTTCCTTGGTTCCCTTAAACCCGCGGAAAAGCTCCACACTGCCCATATGCAGCACCACATAGCGTGCCTCCAAACGCGCCGCCACCTGCAGGGTCTCGCGCGTCAGGCGCATGGCGCGATCCCGCTCCTCCGGCCGGTGCGAGGTGAAGCGGTAGGCATCCGGCACATCGCCCTCCACATCCATGGGCGCGGGGCAGAAGTTATGCACACCCGCCACACGAATGCGCTTCTCCTCCACCGCGCGGATGATACCGGGCAGCTTGCTGAGCGGCAAGCCGTGCGAGGCCTCGATGCTCTCGAAGCCCAGCTCGCGGATTTCATCGCATATTGCCCCGCCGTCCTTGTGACGGGAGCTGTTCCAACAGGTGGAAAAGACGTTCATCTCCCCCAAGAGTAACAGCCGCCGGGCCGTATAGCAAGCGTTTTGTGCGTGCGCACCATGCAAATCGAGCCCCCGAGAGTACAGCAGTCCGGCCCTCAGGCCACGGATGCCACAGATAAACGGAACCTTACTCAACATCTGTCGTTTCCGGATTCATTTTACATTGCGAAATTATTGTCATAAAATACGAATTCGCTTGACGTAACTGTTTTAACGTTCCATAATTTTCCCATGAAAAAGCCTTGTCTATTCCTTCGCGTCCTGTGTATCGTCTTTCTGCTGATAGGAGGCTCTTTTTCCGCCCGCGCGGACGTTGACTATATGTCTGTTCCTCCGGAGTTGATTCCGTCCCTGGAGAGCAGAGTGAAAGAGGGCGATCCGCAGGCTGCCTACGCGCTCGCCCTCGGATACCGGAACGGCCATGTAAAACCGTTCAATGCGAAGCGTATGCTTGAACTGGCCCACATGGCTAATATAGGAGGCTGCCGAAAAGCAGACCTTCTATTAGCCAAGATATACTGTGCCGGATGCCCGTGGGAAATCCCTATGGAATTCTGGCGGGGAGCATGCTATATGAGTAAGTATATGTACCGAGGTAATCCTCGAGGAGATGTTTTTCAGGGGCAGGCTATTCTGCTTGCCGCTCAGAAGAAGTCGGTAGACGTAGGGTCATATCTTACGGAGTATGCATGGGAACTTCTCGAAAATGCTGCATCACAGGGAAATGCGCGGGCCTATGCAGCGCTCGGAACTCATTATTATTTTTTCAACCATGACGTACAGGCGCACATATCATATATGAAATATGCTGCACAGTTGGGAGACTTATCGGCCATGGGGGCTATAGGCTTTCTGGTCGAAGAGGATCCCCGAAAGTTCAAGGAAATGCTGCAGGAAGGTGTATCAAACGGCGATGTTCAATCGATCTTTTTGCTCGCGATGGTGATGCTGGAAGGGGACGATACAAATTTTACCGACCTCGCCATGTCGATGTTGCGTGAAGCAGCAGGGCGAGGGATGGCAGCTGCTCAGTCCTATTTAGGGCAATGGCTGCTGGCCCATGGTGGAGATCGAACGGAGGCAATTGATTGGCTCAGGAAGGCAGCCTATCTCGAGAATGAATCCGCACAGAGCATTCTCGATTCTCTCGAGGAGTAACGGTTTGTTATTCTTAGGGCATGAGAGAATGGGTGAACGCAGAATTTCGGGAAGGTGAGGAAAGTGAATATCATGCTAATCCCCGGCAAGATTTCGAGGCGGATCCATCGTAGGCAGCCGGCGATTTTCATCAAAGAAAACGTCAATGATTCCACTGCAACGGCGACATGCAGTCTGAACGGAGCTATGCACACGAATCAGCTTCCGTAACCTTCCCGAAATTCTGCGTTCCCAAAACCATCAGCTACCTACCACCTCAGCGCTGAGAAAACTCTGACCCACCTCCCGCCTCCCCCTTCCGTCCCGGCTACAGTTAAGGGGGAGTGGGGATTTGTGCGTGTGCGGCGCGCAAAAGAGTTGACGCCGCCCGCAATCGGGGGTAGGATAGAGCCGTGAGCCATTTCCGTATGCAGCCGCGCATCGACAAAATGCGCAAGAATCCCACCTTCCCCGCCCGCAAGGCCCCGACGGCAACACCTGCCCCGGACGGCAGCGAGCAGTGGTTGCGCCCTTGGGTGCAGCTCAAGTACTTCACCTATAACCCCGCCGTATTCCCGCGCATGCTCGGGGCCGTCAGCCCGGATGCCGTAAAGGGCGGCCTCATCCATGTTTACGACAAGAACGGCGAGCTCTTCGGCGGTGGCTTCTGGAACCCGGACAGCCGCACCCCACTGCGCATGCTGCGCCACGGCGCCGAGCCCCTCACCGAGCAAGCCCTGGAGGACGCCCTGCGCCGCGCCGTGGCTTGGCGCCGCGAGGAATGCAGGCTGGACGCAGTGACCGATGCCTACCGCGTGGTGCACGGCGACTCCGATGGCTTGGGCGGGTTGATTGCCGACCGCTACGGCGACGTGCTGAGCCTGGAAGTGAGCACCCTGGGCGTGTGGCAACGCCTGCCGAAGTGGCTCCCCCTGCTGCATGAGCTCTGCGGCACCGCCCGCCATGTCATCAGCGTCGACGAGAAAATTGCCCGCATGGAAGGCATCGACCCCGCGACCGCCCCGCCGAGCGATTCCGTGCGCAAGGTGCGCATTACCGAGAACGGCGTGAGCTTTGAGGTTGACTTTGCCATGGGCCACAAGACCGGCTTCTTCTGCGACCAGCGGGACAACCGCCTGAAGCTCTCCCGCCTGGTGCGCGGCAAGAGCCTGCTGGATCTCTGCTGCTACTCCGGCGGCTTCTCCATCCTCGCCAAGCTGCGCGGCGGCGCAGGCGAGGTGACTGCGGTGGACCTGGATGAAAAGGCCATCGCCATGGCCAAGCGCAACGCCAACATCAACGGCTGCAACGGCCCGCTGCGCATCGACTTCGTGCATGCGGATGCCTTTGTG
Source organism: uncultured bacterium (assembly GCA_945947905.1). GTDB lineage: Bacteria > Verrucomicrobiota > Verrucomicrobiia > Verrucomicrobiales > Akkermansiaceae > Akkermansia. The sequence goes on along the minus strand of CAMEZO010000005.1, from coordinate 37,491 downwards.
TACGCCCGCCAAATGGTCCGCAACGGGCGGCAGTTTGACGTCGTGCTGCTGGACCCGCCCAAGTTCGTGCAGGGACGCGATGAAGAGAAGGAAGAGGGCCTCAAGAAATACAACGACCTGAACATGCTGGGCCTGCAATGCGTACGCCCCGGCGGACTCTTCGTCACCTGCTCCTGCTCCGGGCTGGTCTCGCCGGCGGAGTTCGAGAAAGTGGTCATCAAGGCAGCGCAGCGACTGGGCAAGCGGCTGCAAATCATGGAGATGAGCGGGCCGGGCTGGGACCACCCCTTCCTCTCCACTTACCCGGAGGGTCGGTATCTTAAAGTGATCTGGGCGCGCGTGTTATCATGATCGAATCACTGGTCATCGGCTTGGCGTTGGCGCTGCTGCTGGGTATGGCAGCGCAGAAACTGCATCTCTCCCCCTTGGTGGGCTACCTGCTGGCGGGGGTGATAGCGGGGTCGCCGCAGGTGAGCAGCGTAGATAACCACACGGTGGAGGAGTTCTCGCACGTAGGCATCGTGCTGCTACTCTTCGGTGTGGGCTTGCATTTTCATTTCAAGGACCTGCTGGCCGTGCAGCGCGTGGCCCTGCCGGGGTCGGTGTTTAACATGCTGCTGCATACCGTGGCAGGCGGGGCGATTTTCTACGCCTTCACCGGCTGCGGATGGGCGGCAGCGTCCATGTTCGGCGTGTGTTTCAGCGTAGCGAGCACGGTGGTGCTCACCCGCGTGCTGGAAGATAACCGCGTGCTGCATACCCCCTCCGGCCACACCGCGCTGGGCTGGTTGGTGGTGGAGGACATCTTCACCATTGTGCTGCTGGTGCTGCTGCCTGCTCTGGTGAGCGGCGGCAGTGTGGGCATGGCTCTGCTGGGGATGGTGCTGAAGCTGGTGGCACTGGTCATCTGCGTAGCGTACGTGGGCAAGTATATCATCCACCGCGTGCTCACCCACCTGGCGCGCAGTGCCTCCGGCGAGATGTTTACGCTGGCGGTGCTGGTATTTGCCATGGGCATTGCGGTGCTCTCCTCGCACGTATTCGGGGCGTCCATGGAGTTCGGGGCCTTCCTCTCCGGCATGGTGCTGGGGCAGAGCCGATTTGCGGCCCGCGCGGCGAGCGAGGCCCTGCCGATGCGCGATGCCTTCGCGGTGCTCTTCTTCGTGTCGGTCGGCATGTCCTTCGATTGGCACGGCATGGTGGAGCAACTGCCGCTGGTACTGGCCATGCTGGGCTTCACGATTATTTTCAAACCGCTCACGGTGTGGCTCAGCGTGCTGTTGCTGCGCAAGCCGATGCGCATGGCCGTGCTGGTGGCGGGCTCTTTCAGCCAGGTCGGTGAGTTCTCCTTCATTCTGGGCGCACTGGCGGCGGGGGAATGGGGCCTGCTGGACAAGGCGGCCGTCAATGTGATCACGGCGGTGGCCATCATCTCCATCACGCTGAACCCGCTGCTGTACCGCCTGCTGCCGGGGCTCATCCGCGCGCTGGAGAAACGGGGCATCGGCCAAGGACCGGCACCCGCCGCCGTAACGCCGCCGGAGGATTCGCGCTACCGCAGCATCGTGGTGGGCTACGGTCCCTGCGGCGAGATGCTCACCGGCATTCTGCGCGATCATGATATGGATGTGGTGGTGCTGGAGATGAACATCGACACCGTCAACAAACTCTGCGGGGCGGGACTCCCTGCGCTGCACGGCGATGCGCGCTCGCGCTCCGTGTTGCAGGCCGCCGGCTGCGAGCAGGCCAAGGCCATCATTATCACCTCCTCCGCCGCCCCCGCGCAGGAGATCGCCTCCGCTGCGCGCAGCCTCAACCCCGGTATCGAGGTGCTGGCCCAGACCCACTACATCCGGGATGCTCGAAAGCTGCGCAGTGAGGGGGCACGCAATGTTATCTCCGGCGAGGAGGAAGCGGCCATCACCATGGGCGTGACCCTGCTGCGCAGCCTCGGCGCCACGGAGGAACAGGTGATGCAGGAACGCCGCCAGCTCCGCCGAACGCTCTCCCCGTAACCCCTCTCCCAACCCAACATTCTGCTTATGATATTCACTCTCATGATAGGCCTGGCACTGGCACTGCTGTTCGGCATTATCGCGCAAAAACTCAGTCTCTCTCCGCTGGTGGGCTACCTGTTTGCCGGCATCGCGGCGGCGGCCCTGGGCACCGGCGGCATGGACGGCGAGACGGTGCACGGCTTCTCGGACCTCGGCATCGTTCTGCTGCTCTTCGGTGTGGGGCTGCAATTCCACTTCAAGGATCTATTGGCCGTGCGTCAGGTAGCCGTGCCGGGCAGCATCATCAACATGGTCCTGCGAACCCTGCTGGCGGGGGCGATTTTCTACGCCCTCACCGGCTGCTCCTGGGAGTGCGCGGCCATGTTCGGCGCCTGCCTCAGCGTCTCCAGCACGGTGGTGCTCACCCGTGTGTTGGAAGATAACCGCATTCTGCAAACCCCCGTGGGGCACACGGCGCTGGGCTGGCTGGTGGTGGAGGACATAGCGACCATCGTGCTGCTGGTGTTGCTGCCCGCCCTGGTGCGCGGAGGCTCACTGTGGGAGGCCATGTTCTGGATGTCGGTGAAGCTGCTCGCGCTCATTTTCTGCGTGGCCTACCTGGGCAAATACGTCATCAAGAAGGTGCTCACCTACCTCTCCGGCAGTGCGTCCGGCGAGCTCTTCACGCTGGCGGTGCTGGTGTTTGCCATCGGCATTGCGGGGCTCTCCGCGCATGTGTTCGGGGCATCCATGGAGTTCGGGGCCTTCCTCTCCGGCATGGTGCTGGGGCAGAGCCGCTTTGCGGCCCGCGCGGCGAGCGAGGCCTTGCCGATGCGCGATGCCTTCGCGGTGCTTTTCTTCGTGTCGGTCGGCATGGGATTCAACCTGCAGGGGCTGCTGGATCACTGGCAACTGGCACTGGCTATTCTGGGCTTCACCATGCTGCTCAAGCCGCTTATTGCCTACCTGAGCATCCGCCTGCTGCGCAAACCTTTCCGCCTCGGGGTGCTCGTGTCGGCGTCCTTCAGCCAGATCGGTGAATTTTCCTTCATCCTCGCCTCACTGGCGGCTTCCAAATATGACCTGCTGCCGGACTACGCCTGCAATGTCATCACGGGTGTGGCCATCATTTCCATCACACTGAATGCGATGCTCTACCGCTTGGTGCCGCCGATGGTGGACAAATTGGAGGGACGCGGTGTGGGGGTAGCCATCGACCCCTCGGCGGCACCGGCACCGCCCACGGATGACCGCTATCGCATCATCGTGGTGGGCTACGGCCCCTGCGGGGAGCTGCTGACGCGCATTCTCCGCGCGCATGATATGGATGTGCTGGTGCTGGAGATGAATATCAACACGGTCACCCGCTTGGCGAAGGAGGGTATCCCGGCCCTGCACGGCGATGCTCGGGTGCGTTCCATCCTGCGCATGGCGGGCTGTGAGCAGGCGAAGGCCATCATCATCTCGACCTCCGCCGCGCCGGCCGAGGCGATTGCCTCCGCCGCGCGCGGACTGAACCCGGAGATCCGCGTGGTGGCGCAGACGCAGTATATCCGCAACGCTCGCCTCATGGAGCAGGGCGGGGCTGCGGCGGTCTTCTCGGGCGAGGAAGAGGTGGCTCTTTCCATGAACGACCACCTGCTGCGCGGGTTCGGTGCTACGGAGGAGCAGGTGATGCAGGAGCACCGCGAGGCGAAGAAACTTTTGCGAGCCGTGCCATGCAAATAGCCTCTGCCCAAACGGTGCGCGCGGCGGAGCAGGCGGCTTTCGCGGCCGGGCTCACGAGCTCGTCGGCGCTCATGGATGCCGTGGTGGAGCGGCTGGCGCGACATCCTTTCGTGCGGGCGTTGCAGCCGGAGGCCGTGGTGGTGTATGCGGGGCGAGGTAACAACGCGGGGGATGCCATCGGGCTGGCCGCTCGGCTGGGTCTGCCGGTGGTTCTGCGGGCCGTCGGGGGCGGGCTGTCGGCGGAGTCGCAGCGGCAGCTGGAGGCCCTCCCGGGGTACTCGACGGAGCTTCCGGCGCCGGGCACGCGGCTTCTTCTGTTGGATGGTTTGTTGGGCAGCGGGGCTCACGGGCGGCTGCGGGCTGAGTACGCGGAGGCCGTGCGCGAGATGAACGCGCTGCGGTCGGCCTCGCCGGGGTCCTGCCTGCTGGCGGTGGATATACCGACAGGGCTGGATGCCGAGTCGGGTATCTTCACGGAGGGCGAAGTGGTGCTGGCGGATGCCACGGCGGCCATTGGTTGCGTGAAGCCCGGGATGCTGGCGGATGCCGCGCAGGATGCCGTGGGACGTCTGCTCTGCATTCCGCTGCCGGAGGTCGCCATCGAGCCGTGTTCACCCCACCGTGTGTTAGATGCGGCGGAGGTGGAGGGCTGGCTTCCGCGCTCGCCGTATTCCTGCTTCAAGAACCGCCGGGGGCGCGTGGCCATTGTGGCGGGCAGCATCGGGATGCTCGGCGCAGCGGAGCTCTGCGCGCGGGCGGCGGTGCATGCGGGGGCCGGTCTGGTGGCGGCCTACGCCCTGCCGGAGGCCTACCCGCTGCTGGCGGTTCGCATGCCGCCGGAGGTGATGGTGCGCCCCGTGGCATCCTACGCCGAGATCGCAGAGCCGCAGGCCGATGCGCTGGTCATCGGCCCGGGCTTGGGCAGCCTGCCGCCCCGCGAGCGCACGGCCCTGCGCAAGCTCGCCGCCGATTTTCCCCGCGCCGTCGTGCTCGATGCGGACGGCCTGAACCTCGCCGCCGAGGAAGCTTGGGACTTCCCGCCGAACTTCATCCTCACCCCGCACCCCGGGGAGATGCGCCGCCTGGATCCCCGCCCCACCGCGACGCGCCTTGAGACAGTGCAACGCTTCCTCGACCGGCACGACTGCACCCTCCTCCTCAAGGGCTGCCGCACCGTCATCGCCGACCGCCTGCAACTCTTCTACAACTCCACCGGCGGCCCCTTCATGGCCAACGGAGGCCAAGGCGATGTCCTCTCCGGCACCATCGCCGCCCTCGCCGCCCGCGGCCTGCATCCCCTCCGAGCCGCCGCCCTCGCAGCCTACCTCTGCGGCCTCGCCGCCGAATCCCTCGCCTCCCCCATCACCCCCGCCTCCGCCGTCGCCGACGCCCTCGCAAAGCTCGCGGAGTGAGAAAATGGCTGAAATGTGGAGGAAAAGCAGCTTGCAGCGGGGGCGTAAAGGTGGTATGATGGGTGGGCATGGAATGGGGACGGATGACGCGACGGGATTTTCTGAAGGGCCTGGGGCTGTTGGCTCTGGGGGCGGTAGCGTCGTGTCGGCGGGCGCAGGTGTACGCGATTGAGCCCGAGGGGTGTCCGGAGTGGATGCGGGCGGGAGAGCTGACGGCCTTTGCTACCTGTATGCCGTGGCCGCGCGGGGCGTACCCGCTGCTGGCAGTGTGCAGCGCCGGGGTACCGATACGGCTTGAGCCGAATCCGCATGCGGGGCAGACGGGGCTTCCGGCACATGTGCAGGCCGGCATCACAGACCTGTATGACCCCGCGCGCGAGGCCGAGCCCACCTTCTGCGGAAAGCCCTACCCCGCGGCCGGCATAGCGGGCGGCATCCGCGCCTGGGCGGACGGCCTGCGGAGCGGGCGGCGCGGCGGCTTCCTCTTCCCCGAAGGCTACTCCCCCCTGCGAACACGGCAGGTCGAACAGCTCCGACAGCTTGCCCCCGGGGCACGGATGTACGCCTACGACCCCTTGGCCGAGTACGGCGACTGCCCCGCCCCCGAGCCCCTGAACACCGCCCGCCGCCTTTCCCTGGGTGAGGCCCGACGCTTTGCCCACGGCTTCGGCAGCCTCGAGGAACTGACCCGCGACCTGGCCGAGCTGGAAGCCCTCTTCATCTTCACCCCCGCGGATGCCGCCGCGCAATCACCCGACTTCGCCGAGGCCCTGCAGCTCAGCTCTGCGGAAACCTACCGCTTCTGCCTGCACCGCGACCGAACCGCCGAACTGAGCACCTACACCGTGCCCTCCACCCACTTTTTAGAAGAATGGGGAGCGGAGGCCGACGCCTACGGCCACATCTGCCTGCGCCAACCCGTCACCCTGCCCCTGCGCCCCGCTGTTTCGGAAGCCGAGGTATTGGAAGCCCTGCTGCACGGCAGCGATCTGCACCCGAACACCGGCGACAGCCCCGCACACCGCGCCCTGATTGAACTCTACCCCGACACCGAAAGCCTCCTGCGCCGCGGCCTGACCGAAGGAGCCCCCCTCCCCGAACTCCCCTGCCCCCGCAGCACCGACCGCTACTTCCACCCCCTGTTCGCCGACGGCCGCAACGCCCACAACCCTTGGTTGCGAGAAGCCTATGACCCCCTAACCGGTACGGCCGGCGGCCCCGTGAGCGTGCAGGGCCGGCACCCCTTCGCCCCTACCCCGGCCCCGGACAGCCTCCCCCGGCAGGAGAGCTACCCCGCCCGACGCCTGACCCGCACCACGCTGCACCCTCTCCCCGGCCCCGGCCCGCAGTGGAGCCTGCTCATCGACCTCTCCCGCTGCTGCGGCTGCAACGCCTGCACCATCGCCTGCCGCGCGGAAAACAACATCCCCACCGTGGGCTCCGAGCAGCAGAAAGCCGACCGCGACCTGCAATGGCTGCGCCTGCGCCGCTACGGCAGCATCATCGTCCCTACCCTGTGCCGACAGTGTGCCAACGCCCCCTGCGAAGCCGCCTGCCCCGTGAACGCCACGGTACGCACCCCGGAAGGACTGAATGCGATGGTGTACCCCCGCTGCATGGGCACCCGCTACTGCGCCGCCGCCTGCCCTTACGGCGCACGCACCTTCAACTTCTTCGACTACAGCGAACGCGCACGAGAGCAGCTACCCCTGCCCGCCAACCCGCGCGTGACCGTGCGCCCGCGCGGCGTGATGGAAAAATGCACCCTCTGCGTGCAGCGCATCAACGCCGCCAAGACCGACGGAAGCACCCCGACCACCGCCTGCGCTCAAGCCTGCCCCGCCGGAGCCATCCGCTTGGTGGACCTCACCCGCATTCCCCCCACCCCGGGGGTCACCGACGCCTTCGACGTCCCCGGCACAGAGCCCCGCGTCTACTACCTGTCCCCGGCAGATTAGGGTTGCAGCCGCTCGATGCTCCAACTGCCATCCGCCATCAGCGTGTACATAAAGCGATCGTGCACGCGACCCGGGCCGCCCTGCCAGAACTCCATGTGGTGCGGCACGATGCGGAAGCCACCCCAGAAATCCGGCAGCGGCACCTGCCCCTCCGCAAACTTGCGCTTAAGCTCCTGCAGCTTCATCATCAAGAGCTTACGCGTGGACACCACTTGACTTTGGTGAGATACCCAAGCCCCGAGCTGTGACTCGCGCGGGCGCGTAAGGAAATACTTCAGCGTCTCCGTGCGCGAGATCTTCTCCACCCGCCCGTAGACAATGATCTGCCGCTCCAGCACCACCCAGGGCAGCAGCATGCACACCTCCGGATTGGCCGTCATCTCCTGCGCCTTGCGGCTCGTGTAATTCGTAAAAAAGACATAGCCGCGCTCATCGTAGTACTTGAGCAGCACCGTGCGCAGAGAGGGCAAGCCCCCCGGCGTGCACGTAGCCAAGCTCATGGCATTCGGCTCGGCAATGCCGCTCTTGAGGGCTTGGCGGAACCACACATCGAACTGCTCGAAAGGCGAGGCCGCCAAGTCCCGGCGGTGCAGCGTCTCCTTGAGGTATTCTTCGCGAAAGGCAGATAAATCCATGTCCGCACTATACCACCGCGGAGCCCTTCCTGCAAGTCCAAAAGCCCCCGCAAAGGGGCCGGGAATGGGGCCGTTTGCATTTTTTTTGCGGGAAAATGAACTTCTTGCTTGCCAAACGGGCAGAATGTGCTTAAATAAGAGCTGTCAATTCTGCAAACAGCACTTATTCAGACAGATATGAAAACGACACTCACACGCTTCGGCATCCGCTCTCTCACCTGCGGTATGATCGCATTTGCAGCTCTCGCTCCTGCCATGGCAGAGGAAGGGGGCGCCAAATCCAAGAACATGCTCGACACCTGGGTCATTGCCGGTGGTTGGACCATGATTCCGCTGGTCCTGCTGCTGATCTGGTGTCTCTACCTACTCACGACCTGCCTCATGAGCCTGAAACGCGAGAAGTTCTGCCCGGAGGCGCTCCGCGGCCAGCTCATCTCGCTGATGGGTGAGTGCCGTGTGCAGTCCGCCATTCAGCTGGCCACGCAGAGCCCGACCTACCTGGGCCGTCTGGTGGCTTACTCCCTGCCGAACGTGGACGCCAACCGTCCGGAGGACCTGGGCAAGGACGCCGTGGAAGACTCCGTGGTTGAGTTTGCCGGCAACGAGCGCCCGGCGGTGATGCTCAACGTGGACATTCTGGCCCTCATCGGTGCCATTGCTCCGTCCATCGGTCTGTTCGGTACGATTCAGGGTATGGTGCTCGCCTTCGAAACCCTGGCCACCGCCGGTTCTGCCGACCCGAGCCAGCTGGCAGGTTCCATTTCCGTGGCCTTGCTTACCACCTTCTGGGGCCTCATCATTTCCATCATCGCTCTGCCGGCCTTCTTCTTCCTGAAGAAGCACGCCCAGAAGCTCGAGTCCGAGTGTGTGAACACCGTGGCCGAAATGATGAACACCTCCATCAACGTCATCAACGCCGAGGCACAGCTCGCCCGTATCCCGGAGGGCTTGAACGCCGAGGAGGGTGAGGAAGGCGAGGGCGAACTCATTGAGGGTCAGGAAGCCTGAGCCGGGTAAGCACCCCGGATAAGACAGGCCTGCCCGCAGGCAACCGCAGCGGGCAGGCGTTCACATCGAAAACACCATTCAGACTATGGGAAAGAAAAGAGTTAAAGTTGAGGAGATGGAGTGCAAGCCCAATATGTCTCCCATGATTGACGCTTGCTTCCTGCTGCTGATCTTCTTCGTGGTGAATGCCACGCAGATTACGGTGGCCAAGGACCCCTTCGTCAAGATGCCCAAGGCTGTGAAGTGCGATGACCTGAAAGACGCGCAGAACTGCATTGTGGTAGACGTCTTTGCGGATGGGGAGAAAATGGACCAGAAGGCCAACGGCGACAAGCCCAGCGAGGCGGTGCGCTTTGCCGAGAAGCACGGGCAGGCGATTTGGCACGTAGCCAAGAGCATGACCGACGGCGACAAGGTAGCGGCTGCCCTGAAGGACTACCAGCCCAAGGGCTACACCGAGGACCAGTTCGACCAGATGACGGAGTGTATCCGCAGCTACAAGGACCACATTGCGCAGCGCGTGGAGAAAGAGAAGATCGTCCTCTACCTGCGCGGTGACATTGCAGCCCCCTGGGCCCGCACCAACAAGGTCATCGCCGCAGCGGCCAAGGCCGGCATCACGAACATCGTGTTCGCCAACCAGGAACTGAAACAATAACCCACGCACAAACGAGACTATGGCAAGACGTAAACAGAGACCCGTGGAGGAACAGGAAGATCCGGAGATGAACATCTCCTCAATGATCGATGCCTGCTTCCTGCTGCTCATCTACTTCCTGGTGGCCACCTCGCTGGTGCAGGAAAAGAAGCTCGACATGGCCATTCCGGGCAGCTCGGCAGCGAGCGGCACCCCGCCGCCCATTGAGCCGGGACGCATCCGCGTAGAGGGTTCCGGGGCAGTCTTCTGGATGGGCAGCGGCAACAACCTGCCGGTGGGCGATGCCCTCACCATCCTGGACCGCCAGGGCGTACCGAAGCCCACGGATTCCAATTACAAGACCTACACCAACGAGCGCAACCTCGATGCCTTGGTGGAGCAGCTCAAGGAGCTGAAGTCCCAGGCCCAGAGCGCCGGGCAGGAGCCGGTCGTGCAGATTATCGCAGACGGCGATGTATGCCACCAGCGCATTGTGGACGTGATGGGAGCCTTGGCCTTGGCTGACATTCACACCGTTGGCTTGCAGTGTCCCGAGAAGTAACCACCCCTTCCCCGTAACACACACAACTTCAAGGAGGGGAGTAGGCGGCAGAGTGCCGTTGCTCCCCTCCTTTTTTCGCGAAACAAACACAAACGACAATTTTTCACAGCAACAACCAAACGAAGACAATGAAACTCAGCACAACATTCACGCTTGCGGCACTGGCGTTCACGACGCCGATGCTCTGCCAGGCGCAGGACCCGGTAGGGTCGCTGGCGCAGGTGAAGCAACTGGCTGCCGCCGGTAAGATCAACGAGGCAGCACAGCTGGCAGACAAAGTCATCACCAAGTTCAGCGGCGAGGGTAACCTGGCCAAGCAATACAGCTATGTGGTACCCTTCTACCTGTGGGAGAAGGCAACCATGTATATGAAGGTGGGCCGCTATGACGAGGCCGTGGAAGCCTTCAAGAAGCTGAACCCCGGCCAGCGCTGGAGCAGCAAGGAATTTCTGAACACGGCCCGCGCCAGCCTTCCGGCCGAGCAAATGGACTATGTGGAGATGTACTCCACGGCCTCCATCTTCCAGCAGGGCCATGCCCGCTACAAGCAGGCCATCGGCACGGACGGCAAGGGGGGGGATCTCTCCAAGCTGGATGAAGCCATCAAGTACTTGGACGAGTATCTGAAGCTGCTCGAGAAGGGCAAGGTCTCCAAGGCAGAGAAGAAGCTCAAGGTGGAGAGCCAGGTGTGCTTCCTGCTGATGCAGTCCTGCCTGCTGAAGCCGACACCGGACTTCAAGAAAGCGAACGAGTACCTGGAGAAGAGCATGCAGGGCAAGGGCAAATTGCCGGATGACATGGCTATTCAGGGTCTGGAATCCATCGTGAAGGTGGCTACCACCAAACCGGAGTACATCGACTGGGCTTATAAGATTATCGAGGGCAACCCCTCCAGCTACAACCTGGGTGCACAGCGCTCCGCCAAGTTCGCGGGCAAGTTCCTGAACATGGGTATCCGTGTAGCAGGCTTGGTTCCCAAGTTCATGCAGAACAATACCCCGCAGGCCGTTGAGCAGGGGGCGCAGGCTGCCCGCGCGGCTTCGGCTCTCTTCAGCATCATGCCTGACCTCCGCGAGGTAGCGAACGCGACCGGTGCGCTGGACAAGAACATCGGCAAGCTGAAGGACGAGCGCCGCCCGGTCATCAGCGACTCCGGCACGGGTGAAAGCATCAAGCCGGAGGTGAACAAGAAGCTCCTCTCCCAGTACAAGGACTTCATCGCCAAGGGTAAGTATACGGAGGCTTATGCCATCATGACCCAGGCCAACATGTACTACCAGTGCTTCAGCAGCGCCCGCTTGGGTCGCGCCGGTTTCCAAGTGATTGTGGACCGCTACCCCGACCTGCAGAAGGAAGAAAAGGACCCGAAGAACAAGGACAAGAAGATCCTCAAACCGCAGAAGGACAACAACCTGTACCTGCTCTCGCAGTTCTGCTCCGCCTGCGGTGATGAAGCCGCGCAGGAGAAATACCAGGCCATGATGGACCAGAGCTCCGCCGACGGCAGCATGAAGAAGTCCCTTGCTTTCGGTGAGCTCAAGAAGCTCTGGAAGAAGGCCGAGGCCACCTACAAAGACCCGAAGGCCGCCGACAGCGACAAGCGCGCCGCCTACGAGAAGGTGATCAAGCAGACCGACACCGTGATGGAACAGATGAAGGACAACAAGTCCATCTGGGCCTATGCGTGCATGCTCAAGCTGACCTCCAACTTCCGCATCGCCAACTACGGTAAGGCCATCGAGGTGGGCAATGAGTTCCTGAAGTCCGAGGCTCTGAAAGCCAAGGGCGAGGGCGCCATCAAGCCGGCGCAGGTGGACCAGTTCACCACGCAGGCTCTGTACTTCATCTCGGAGTCCTACATCAGCCTGGGCAAGGCGGGCGACCTCTCGCAGTACGAGAACGCCTACAAGCAGTTCGAGAAGTACGTCACTTACCTGGCCGGTGCCTCCTTTAAGCCGACCACGGAGACGCTGCCGGACAAGCTGCTGAAGGATAAGATCGCACCCAACTTCTACTACGGCATCGCCAACATGCTCATGGACCGCGGCCGCCAGCAGGAGGACACGCAGAAGCAGGACTACGAGACGGCCACCCAGCTGTGCAAGATCATCGCCGCTTCCTGGAAGGACAACCCGATTGCCCCGCGTGCCGCTCTCACTGCCGGCAACCTGCAGATGTTCATCGCCCGCGACGGCAAGCTGGATAAGGCTGTGGCCGACGAGGGCAAGCGCGCCAGCTTGGCTCTGTTCGACACCGCCCGCACGTCCGCCTTCGCCATGGCAGAGAAGGATCCGAAGCAGGCTGCCAAGATGAAGGATGTGGCCTCCCAGGCCCTGTTCTTCTTGGCCTCCTACTCTGCGGACCTCAAGATGACGCCGGAGGAGACCAACGAGCAGCAGTCCGCCCGCATCCAGGGCTATGTGGATGAGTTCTGGAGCAAGGCCGACAGCGAAGGCAACGCCAGCGCGCTCGACATGTCCGACTTGGCTCTGGCCCGCGCCTGCAAGGCCACCAAGGACACTCCGGGAGCCGTGGAGGCCTTTGACGCCGCCGTGAAGAAGGACGAGGAAATCATCGCCCGCGAGGCGACCTATGCCTTCAAGCGCAACACGCCCAACTCCAAGCTGGAGCGCTACATCAACTCCTATGTGGAGAAGTACACCAAGGGCATGGCGACCTTCCACGGTAAGAACATGACCCTGGCGGACAAGAGCGAGAAGTTCGGCAACTTCCCGGGTCTGGATCCGAACGACAAGTACACCGGCTCCATCTTCCGCATGGCCATCATCACCGCCATGGGCGACGAAATGGCTGCCGCGAAGGACCCGGAGGTCAAGAAGCAACTCCGTACCGATATGACGAAGGCCCTGGAAGAAATGGCCCTTAAGTATCGTCCGGACGACCTGACGAACTACAACTGCGTGCAGGTGGGCGACTACCTCGTGAAGTATGTGGGCGAGATGAGCGATCCCTCCTCCATGGAGCATGAGCTTAACCAGGCGATTGCCTACTACAGCAAGGTCATCGAGCGCAAGGGAGAGTACCTGGACAACGCCCGCGTGGGCAAGGCACAGGCCCTCGCCTACCGTGCCAAGGGCAACGACAAGCAGGATGCCATCGCCCTCTACCAAGAGGTCTCCGAGTGCGGCGATCCCGTCATCATGGCCCCGGCCCTCTACGGCATGGCGGAGAACTACATGGCTACCGGCAATGTGAAGCAAGCCATTGCCTGCGCCGAGAAGTTCCTGAACAACCGTCAGATGACCTTCAAGCGACTGGACATGATTCTGCTGGCCGGCGATGCCTACCTGAAGGATCAGAACTACAACAGCGCCCTCATTCAGTTCATGAATGTCTACAACCAGAACAAGGGACGCTTCGAGTACTCGATTCCGGCCTGCATCAAGATGATGGACACCTGGGCAGCCCGCAACACCCCCGCCACCGGCAGCCGCATGAAGGGCGACTACAAGCCCTCCGATGCCTACCAGGCCTGGACCACCGGCAAGAGCTTCGTGGAGCTCATCAACCGCAGTGTGAAGGCCGGCGGCGACAAGTTCAAGCTCACCGGCAGCCAGATGAAGCTGCTGAGCGACTTGGAGGCCAAAGTGAAGGCTGCTAACACCCCGCAGGTGCAGCAGGAAGAGAAACAGCGCATTGACTTCGCCAATCGCGTGCAGCAGAACTAATCACCCCCTACCTCTCACATAACGATGAAATTCTCACACATCACCACCTTGGCTTTCAGTGCCCTGGCCTGCGCCGGCTTGGCCCAAGCGCAGCAGGCGGGCGGCCCGGAGCTCATTGTTCACGTGCAGTTCGACAAAGCACAGGAAATCCTCAAGGTAACCTCCTGCACGGGGGATACCTTCCAGTTCACGGATCGCCGCGACGGCTCGCAGAAGGCGGCCACCCCCAGGGACACCAAGATCTTCTACATCGACACCCCGAAGGACTTGGTGGAGGCGGAGGAAGCCTTCCGCGGCAATGAGCTGGCCGCTGCCCGCAAGCAGCTGGCTGCCGTCAAGAGCAAGTACGCCATGTACAACGCCCTGCCCGGCAACCCGTCCACCAAGGCAGCCCTCATGGAGCTGGAATGCGCCGTGCGCATGCAGGACTGGGCAGCCGTGCGTATGCTGGCCAACTCCTTCCCCAAGTTCGACCTGCTCAAGGGCGAGGAGCTGGCACTGGTGGAGGCGGCCCGCATCGCCGGCATGATCACCGATGACCCCGGCTGCGCCGGTACCATCAGCAAGGCTTACAAATTCCTCTCCGAGAAGAAGAAGGATGCCTTCCGCAACATGCCGACGGACAAGTATGCTTGGGTATGCTACGCCCGCGGCCGCTCCCTGGCCAACGGACTGGGCGACTCCGTTCCGGCGGACAAGGTAGACACCATGCACGAGGCGGTTGACCTGCTCTGCCAGTGCGTGATGGCCTCCCGCGGCAAGAACCCGGAGCTGGTGGAGGACGCCCTCTCCCGCAGCATCGACCTGCTGGTAGCGGCTCCGGGCGTCAAGGAAGCCATGGGCAAGCTCCGCGGCAACATCACGAAGAAAACCTGGGAGGAAGCTCCCTTTGACCTGCGTGATGCCGTGGCCATGGCCAAGATCTATCGCACGGTGGTAGCCCCCAAGGGCAAGAACAAGAATGCGGATGCGCTCTGCAAGCTGTTCTACAACGCCACGCCGGATCGCAGCAAAGGCAACAAGGTCGAGGGCGAGAACAAGCCCAAGAAATAACCACTGACCAATCACCGGGCCGGGGGCAGCCGAACGGGCGCCCCCGGCTCTGCCATCAGCAAACACGACGATGATTGACATGCTCGTAAGGCTGTATGACCTGCCGGATGGGGCACCCCTGCGCGCTGCCCTGCAGGCCGGGGGCATTACCATCCGCCGCTGCAATCCCTTCGAGCGCCACATTCTGGCCGACTGGGTGGGCCGCACCTTCAGCCCCAAATGGGTGAGCGAGGCTCTCGTAGCCATGGGGCGCCAACCCGCCGCCTGCTACATCGCCACGCAGAACCGCGCCATCGTGGGCTTTGCGTGCTACGACACGACCGCCCGCGGCTTCATCGGCCCCATGGGGGTCGACCCCGGGCAGCGCGGCAACGGCCTCGGCAAGGCCCTGCTCATCACCGCCCTGGAGAATATGCGCGCCCTCGGTTACGCCTACGCCGTTGTCGGCGGAGTCGGCCCGCAGGAGTTTTATGCTCGCTGCGTGGGCGCCACTCCCATCGAAAATTCATCGCCGGGTATCTACAAAGACCTGCTGCCGGACCCGCCGCAGCACTCATAATACGCTTTTTTTGACGAAACAGGCGACTTTACCTTGACATGGAAGAAAAAAACTGGTAAAAATAGCCCATAGCTTATCTATTTCTCATGAAACGTTTCTTTTCGATCGCATCTGCACTCTGCGCGGCAGCCACGCTTTTGACCTCGTGCCAAAAGGAGGAGGAATCCACCCTGAAGCTGGCGCAGGAACTCACCGAGGAACTGCAGTCCGTTGTGAACAAATCGCAGGCCGATGCGTCGGCCGAGCGAGTAAAAGTGCTTTACGAGCGCTTCATTAACTCTCTCAACCGCCCGATGACGGGCGACGGCTCGGCCCTGTACAAGAGCTGCGGCAATCCGGAGACCGATCCCCGCAGTGAGGAGTTCGCCAAGGCCCTGCAGGCGCTGGCCAAGGAAATCGGTCGTGTACGCGCCAGCAAGCCGGTGCCCTCCTATGACCAGCCGGTGGATGACCAGATTCTGTATACGGCAGTAGAGAAGCACCGCCACCTGACCCAGCCGGAGCGCCCGCGCAAGAACTACGGCGAAGCCTCTGCCGAGGAAATCGAGGTGGTGCAGCAGCACAGCGACTTGGCCGGCGGCATTGCGGATGAGAACAAGCAGCGCTGGATGAACAACACCCTCTACGGCAGCACGGACTCCGACGGCGAGGAGTTCAAGGAGCTGACGATGTTCGATGAGTGCTACGGCTCCACCGCCATGCAGGAGGCCCTGGCCTACAAGACAACGCCCTCCAAGCAGGAACTCTTCTCCGCTCCTGAGGCCCCCGCCGCCCCGGAAAAGAAGGAGGCTCAGCCTGAGCCCGAGCCCGAGACAGCCGAGGCCCCGGCCCTCACCGGTCTCGACAGCGGCAGCTCTTCCTCCGATGATGAGGAGGACTCCGGTGACTCCGACAGCGGCAGCGATGATGATTCTTCCGACTCCTCCGACACGGATACGGATACCGACATCGACACCGGCGACTCCTCCGATGACAGCGGCGACGACTCCTCCGACTCCTCCGACTCCTCCGACTCGTCTGATTCTTCCGACACCTCCGACAGCAGCTCGGATAGCTCCGACAGCTCGACGGACACGGACGACATCGGTTTGGACTCCGGCTCCGATGACAGCTCTGACTCCGGCGCGGACAGCGGAAGCGACGACAGCTCCTCCGACGACAGCAGCAGCGATTCCGGCAGCGAGGACAGCGGCAGCAGTGAGGACGATGACGAGCTCGACTTGGGCATCTGATCCCCTCCCCCACTCTTCATGAGATACACACGGCAGGGCTCATCACCGCATGAGCCCTGCTGTTCTGCATACGCCCGATGAGCACCAGACTCCTCTTCACCTGCGCCTATGACGGCACCCCCTACCGCGGATGGCAAAGCCAAGCCGGCGGAGGCACGGTGCAGGACACTATCGAGGCCGCGGCCGCAGACCTCCTGCGCGAGCCCCTGCGCATCGCCGCAGCCGGGCGCACCGATGCCGGGGTGCACGCCGAGGCGCAGTGCTTTCACGCCGATATACCGGACACCTGCCGTATGACACCGCAGAACTGGCAGGCGGCCCTGAATGCCCACCTGCCCGCCTCCATCCGCATCATCGGCGTGCGTCCGGTGGAGCCGGACTTCCATGCGCGCTTCCGGGCCAAGGGCAAGGTGTACGAATACCTCATCTGCTGCGCGCCGGTGCAGAGTCCTTTCCTGCACAACCGCTCGTGGCATGTACCGCAACCCTTCAGTGTCGAGGCCCTCGAGGCGGCCCTGCAGCTCTACATCGGCGAGCATGACTTCCGACGCTTCGCGGCCAATCGGGGAAACGAACCCGCTGACCCGCCGCCGGATTTCTACCTGCGCACCGTCTACAGTGCCGAGGTGCTGCGGGAGGGGGACCTGCTGAGGTTGCGCTTCTGCGGCAACGGCTTCATGTACCGCATGGTGCGCATGCTGACGGGCACGGCACAGCGCGTGGCCTCCGGCCGCATGTCCCCGGGGGAGTTGCAGGGCATGCTGACCTGCCCCACCGGCCCCAAAACACGCTTCTGCGCGCCCGCCTGCGGTCTCTATCTGCACCGCGTCCTCTACTGACTCAAAGCGCCCGCCCCACCGAGCGACAGGCAGGACGAGCGCGACCGACTTACTCAGCCGGGGGATGGTGCTTACTTATCGGCAGGAGCCGGGGCGGGCTTCTCAGTCTTCGCCTCGGCGGCAGCCTTATCGGCACAGGCCTTGGCCATGGCAGCGTACTTCTCTGCCAGCTCGGGGTTCTTCGTCACGCCCTTGCCCTCGGCGTACATGTGCGCTAGGGCCCGACAGGCCGCGCCGTTCCCCTCTGCGGCTGCCTTCTCCAGACCGGCCAGGGAGGCGGCGTACATGCCGTTCGCCTTCTCGGCGTCCTTCGGCGTGTTCACGCCGTTCTCCGTCAGCCAGGCCAGCGTGAACTGCGCCACGGGATCGCCGTTGGCGGCCAAGAGGGTCACCCGCTCCACGTTCAGCGTCTCCTCCGGATTCGCCGGGCAGCAGCACGGGGGGCACTTCTTGCCCTCGTCGCATTTCTTCTCGTTGCACGCTGCCGGCTCGGCTCCATGGGCTCCGAAGGCCGCCAGCACCATCGCTGTGATGAATGCAGTGTTCTTCATAGGCCTCCATTTTGCTCGCTTTCTCCCCCGTTTTCAATCTATCTTGCCAACTGTTTATGGGGGTCGCGACAGAAAAAATCGAAAAAAATGAAAAAAATGAAGAATTAAGATTGACGCATGAAGAAAAATCGTGTATACTGCCCCTGCTTTCATGTCTTTCCGATAAAGACATACGGAGCCGAAACGCTTCTGTAGCTCAGGGGTAGAGCGCATCCTTGGTAAGGATGAGGTCGCGGGTTCAAATCCCGCCAGAAGCTTCCGGACTCTTGCAAGAATAAGCAGCCCAAACACACAAATCCATTACAATTATGGCGAAAGAAGCATTCCAGCGCACCAAGCCCCACGTGAATGTGGGCACTATCGGTCACGTTGACCATGGCAAGACTTCCCTTACCGCTGCAATTACCAAGGTTCTTGCAGAGCAGGGCAAGGCTGAGTTCAAGGCTTACGACCAAATCGACGGCGCTCCCGAGGAGCGCGAGCGTGGCATCACCATTTCCACCGCTCACGTTGAGTACGAGACCGACAAGCGTCACTACGCTCACGTGGACTGCCCCGGTCACGCTGACTACGTGAAGAACATGATCACCGGTGCTGCCCAGATGGACGGCGCTATCCTGGTGGTTTCCGCCGCTGACGGCCCCATGCCGCAGACCCGCGAGCACATCCTGCTTGCCCGTCAGGTGGGCGTGCCCTACATCGTGGTGTTCATGAACAAGATGGACCTCGCTGATCCGGAGCTCGCCGAGCTCGTGGAGATGGAGATCCGCGACCTCCTTTCTTCCTACGAGTTCCCGGGCGACGAGATCCCGATCATCAAGGGTTCCGCCGTTAAGGCTCTGGAGGGCGATCCCGAGGCTAAGAAGGCCATCCTTGAGCTCATGGATGCCGTTGACGCCTACATTCCGACCCCGGAGCGTCCGGTTGACAAGCCCTTCCTGATGCCGGTGGAGGACGTGTTCTCCATCTCCGGCCGCGGCACCGTGGCTACCGGCCGTATCGAGCGCGGTATCATCAAGAAGATGGAGGAAGTTGAGATCGTGGGTATCAAGCCGACGGTGAAGACGGCTGTGACGGACATCGAGATGTTCCGCAAGCTGCTCGACAGCGGCGAGGCCGGCGACAACGTGGGCGTTCTGCTCCGCGGTATCAAGAAGGAGGACATCGTGCGCGGTCAGGTGATCGCCAAGCCGGGTTCCGTGACGCCGCACACCGATTTCGACGCCGCCGTTTACGTGCTGACGAAGGAAGAGGGTGGCCGCCACACTCCGTTCTTCAACAACTATCGTCCCCAGTTCTACTTCCGCACGACGGACGTGACGGGCACGGTGACCCTGCAGGAGGGTACGGAGATGGTGATGCCGGGCGACAACGTGACCATCAGCGTCCAGCTCATCACCCCGGTTGCCATGGAGGAGGGTATGCGCTTCGCTATCCGCGAGGGCGGCCGCACCGTGGGCGCTGGCAAGGTGGCCAAGATCAAGGCCTGATTGCTGCAACACTTAACATAGGGCATCGATTCCCCCGCCCGGGGGATTGAGTCCTCGGCCCGGGAGGCACCCCCGGTAACGCGGGTGCCTCCCGATGAGGCCGAAAAAATCAGATAAGGTATATAGGGTACTAGCTCAATTGGTAGAGCAGCGGTCTCCAAAACCGCGTGTTGGGAGTTCGAGTCTCTCGTACCCTGCCACCTTCTCTGATTTTCTTATCTCTGAACATAACCTGACGTCAACTAAGAATGTTCCGCAAATTATTCCAGTTTATCGCCAACGTCAAGGGCGAGCTCAAGAAGTGCTCTTGGCCTTGGTCGAGCGACCCCAAGGTGAAGGGCTTTAAGAAGTACAAGGAGCTCTGCAGCTCCACGACGGTGGTACTGATTGCCATGGTGCTTCTGGGTGCATATGTTGCGCTCTTCGACCTCATCATGTCGACCGTGGTGAGCTGGGTGATTGTGAACTGCTCCTGACGTCACACAACGACATCATTTGCTGCTATGTCTCGCCCTCACGACCGCAAATCGACAGGCACCCGCACCGTAACGGAGTCGGGTGCACAGTGGTATGTACTGCACGTGCTCTCGAACAAAGAGGGGCGCACGGTCAAGAACCTGAACCGGCTTTTTGAGACGGATGAGGAGATGCGCGTTCTGCTGAAGAGCGCTCCCTTGGTACCGACGGAGAAGGTCGAGGAAGTGCGCAACGGCAAGAAATATGTGCTGGACCACAAGCTCTACCCGGGCTATGTGTACCTGAACGTTGATCTTCGCCGCCCGGATGGCTCCCTGAACAACGATGCCTGGTACAAGATTCAGGCGGTGGACGGGGTCATCAGCTTTGCCTGCGGCCGCAACAGAGAGCCCCTTCCCATGTCCCCGCGGGATGTGGAGAGCCTGATGGCCGAAGCGGCGCGCTGCAGCGGTGCTGCCCGCCCGAAGGTTGACTACAAGGTGGGCGACATTGTAGTGGTTCTGGACACGGCCTTTGCCGGCGAGCACGGCAACGTGGAGATGGTGGATGCCGAGCGCGGGCGCCTGCGTGTGGGCGTGAGCATGTTCGGCCGCACCAACCAGCTGGATCTGGATTACTCTCAGGTGTCGCTCGTACCCCCCGGAGAGGAGGACGGCGCTGTATCCCCGCTGAACAAGTAAGACAATTTTCCCCGCTGTCGGGTGCTCGGGTAGGCTTTCCGGGCAGAGGCAGCAAAACCAAACTAACACAACCATGGCTAAAGAAGTAGTTAAAGTCATTAAGCTGCAGATTCCTGCCGGCGACGCGAAACCCTCGCCGCCCGTGGGTCCTGCTCTTGGTCAGGCCGGTGTCAACATCATGGGCTTCTGCAAAGAGTTCAACGCTAAGACGATGAAGCAGAAGGGTGATGTTCTCCCCGTCGTGATCACCGTTTACAAGGACAAGTCCTTTGACTTCATCACCAAGCAGCCGCCGGCTGCCATGCTCCTGAAGAAGGCTGCCAACATCGAGTCCGGCTCCGGCGAGCCGAACAAGAAGAAGGTCGCCAAGATCACCAAGGAGAAGTTGATGGAGATTGTCAACACCAAGATGCCGGATCTCAACACGAAGAACCCGGAGGCCGCTGCCCGCATCCTTGCAGGCCAGGCTCGCCAGATGGGCATCGAGATCACCGGTATGTAAGCCTTCCATGCAGGAGGATTGAACATTAACCCGAACGTACTGCTACAACAATATGTCTACTAAACGCTCCAAGCGCTACAACGAGGCTGCTAAGCTCGTTGATAAGACCAAGACCTACAGTGTGGACGAGGCGGTGGAAGTGATGAAGAGCTTCCCGGCGCCCAAGTTCGACCCGACGGTCACGGTCTCGTTCCGCCTGACGGTGGATCCCCGCAAGTCCGACCAGATGGTGCGCGGCTCCGTTGCCCTGCCCCACGGCACGGGTAAGAATGTCCGCGTCATCGTGTTTGCCCAGGGCGAAGCTGCCCAGGCTGCCCTTGAGGCCGGTGCCGAGAAAGTCGGTTTGGATGACCTGATCAAGGAAATCCAGGGTGGCTTCCTTGACTTCGACAGTGCAATCGCCACGCCGGGTGCCATGGCCCAGGTGCGCAAGATTGCCCGAATCCTCGGCCCGCGCGGCCTGATGCCGAACCCCAAGACCGGTACGGTGACCGACGACACAGCCAAGGCTGTGCGCGAGGTGAAGGCCGGCCGTGTGGACTTCAAGGTCGACAAGAACGCCAACATCTCCGCCGCCATCGGTAAGCTGTCCTTCGACAGCGAGAAACTTGCCGAGAACGCCCGCGCCTTCATCGGTGCCGTGGTCAAGGCTCGTCCCTCCGGTGCCAAGGGTGCGTACATTGCCGCCGCCACGATGGCGAGCAGCATGAACCCGGGCCTGGCTCTCAGCCAGGTGGAATTCGCTAAGTAAGAACCCTGATTCGGATACAAGACTATGAGCACTGAGAAGAAAGTGAATCCCGATAAGACGACCATCATCGATCAGCTCGCGGAGAAGGTGAATTCCTCTCCCTTCGTGCTGGTGATCGATTACACGGCCGTGACGGTTCCTGAGTTCACCGAGCTGCGCGCTGCACTGGCGGAGGCCGGTGCCACCTGTGTGGTTGCCAAGAATACCTTTATGGCCAAGGCCATCGCCAAGGCCGGTCTGCCGGACATCTCTGCCTCCCTCAAGGGCCAGACGGCCTATGTGATGGGTGAGAAGGATGTCTGCGCCGCGGCTAAGGCTATCAACACCTTCGCCAAGAAGTCCAAGAAGACCGCCTACAAGGTGGGTATTCTCGACGGCGCAGAGCTGACCCCGGATAAGATCACCGCCCTCGGCGATCTGCCCAGCCGCGAGGTCCTGCTCGCTACCTTGCTCGGTACCATCAATGGTGCGGCCTCTGCTCTGGCTCGCGTCATTCAGGCCTACGTGGACAAAGAAAACGGTGGTTCCACCGAAGAATCTGCGTCTGCGGAGTAAAAAACACTTGACAAGATGGCGGTGTTGTGGTACACCACTCGCCGCCTGAAACAAAATTAGGTACTCTGTCGGCTCTCCGGCCGGTGAGAACTGAAATGGGTGGGGAGCCCCCGCCCGCGACTAAGAACCAATTAAATACACACGACAATGGCTGATTTGAATACGATCGCAGAAGAACTCGGTAAGCTGACCATCCTCGAGGCTGCTGAGCTGGTGAAGATGCTCGAGGAGAAGTGGGGCGTGTCCGCTGCTGCCCCCGTGGCTGCTGCTGCTGCTCCCGCCGCCGCTGCTGAAGCTGCTGAGGAGAAGACGGAGTTCGACGTTGAGCTCACGGATGCCGGTGGCAACAAGATTGCCGCCATTAAGGCTGTCCGTGCCATCAAGGCCGGTCTCGGTCTTGCCGACGCGAAGAAGCTCGTGGAGTCCGCTCCCGCCAAGGTGCTGGAGGGTGTCTCCAAGGAGGAGGCTGAGAAGGCCAAGGCCGAGCTTGAGAAGGCCGGTGCCAAGGTCACGATCAAGTAAGCTCTTTTTCCTGCGTGCAGGGGGGGATTCTGTCCCCCCCTGCTCTCGCGTCCCCTCAAATTTCCTAATCTTGATATACACCGTTAACCCTTGATACTCAACAGGTAACAGAGTTTTGGGCAGGCTGGATCGACCCGAGGAATGGCCCACAGGCGACATTCTCCGGGTCGGTTTTACCCTGACGGTAACCGAGCCGGCATCCGGTACCGGGTGCAACAAACCTCATCTTCGGCAACTTATGTCAAAGCCCACACAAGAGCGAATTAGTTTCGGTAAGATCAAGGAGGTCATTGAACCGCCCAACTTGATCGAGATTCAGACGAAGTCCTACGAGGAGTTCCTCCAGCGCTTCACCGAACCCGACAAGAGACTCAAAATGGGTCTCCAGGCCATCTTTGTTGAGAATTTCCCGATTCAGAGTTACGACGACCACATTCGTTTGGAGTACATTTCCTACGAAGTTTC
Source organism: uncultured bacterium (assembly GCA_945947905.1). GTDB lineage: Bacteria > Verrucomicrobiota > Verrucomicrobiia > Verrucomicrobiales > Akkermansiaceae > Akkermansia. The sequence goes on along the minus strand of CAMEZO010000005.1, from coordinate 14,189 downwards.
GCCGCCGAAGATGTCGGACTACGCGGCCATCCGCGCAGGTGAGACGTACAGTGCCTCGCTGTACGTGAAGTTCCGCATTGTCTGTGCGGACTACAAGTCTGAGGAGAACGTGTACATGGGCGAGATTCCCATGATCACGGATCGCGGCACCTTCGTCATCAACGGAGCGGAGCGTGTTATCGTGGCCCAGCTGCACCGTTCCCCGGGCATCTGCTTTGAGAAGACGCACCACACGAATGGCAAGGACATCTTCTCCTTCCGCATCATCCCGGATCGCGGCTCTTGGCTGGAGGTGCAGTTTGACACCAGCGACCTGATGTATGTGTTCCTGGATCGCCGCCGCCGCCGTCGCAAGTTCCTGGCCACGACTTTCCTGCGCTATCTGGGCTATGAAACGGACCGCCAGCTGGTGGAGCAGTTCTACACCATCCAGCGCATCCGTCTTAAGGATGTGACGAGCGAGGAGCTTGAGAACCTTGTTCCCTTTGAGGATGTGAAGTACGGTGACACCCGCGTGAACGTGATTGCCAAGGCCTACGAGCCCATCAGCGGTACCGCTCTGCGTCGCATGCAGGATCTGGGCATCGAGGAAATCGAGGTCATTGACCAGCGCGAGGAGGAAACCCTCATCAAGACCCTCAAGAAGGACTTGGCTCACGACCGTGAGTCCGCTCTCAAGGAGATTTTCCGCAAGTTCCGCCCCGGTGACCCTGCCTCCGTGCAGCAGGCTGCCACGGCTCTGGACCGCCTGTTCAAGGAGGAGAAGAAGTACGACCTGACCCGCGTCGGTCGCTACAAGATCAACCAGAAGCTCGGTCTGGACGTGCCGGAGGACGTGCGTCTCATCCAGCCCATTGACTTCCTGACGGCCATCAAGTACATGCTCAAGTTGAAGCACGGCGAGGGCCAGGTGGACGACATCGACCACTTGGGCAGCCGCCGCGTGCGTGCCGTGGGTGAGTTGATTGCCAACCAGTGCCGCGTGGGCCTTGCCCGCACGGAGCGTCTGGTGAAGGAGCGCATGACCCTGTGCGACCCGACCAAGCAGGACCTGACGCCCAGCAAGCTCATCAACCCGAAGGCGCTCAGCGCTGTCGTGCGAGACTTCTTCGGCCGCAGCCAGCTTTCCCAGTTCATGGACCAGATCAACCCGCTGGCCGAGCTGACACACAAGCGCCGCCTCTCTGCCCTCGGCCCGGGCGGTCTGAACCGCGACCGCGCCGGCTTCGAGGTGCGAGACGTGCATCCCTCTCACTACGGCCGTATCTGCCCGATTGAGACCCCGGAAGGTCCGAACATCGGTCTGATCAACTCGCTGTGCACCTATGCCCGCATTGATGAGTACGGCTTCATCGAGACACCGTTCCGCCGCGTCAAGCACGTGGAGAAGAAGAACAAGAAGGGCGAGGTGATTGACACCGAGGTCATCGTGACCAATGAGGTGGATTACCTGACGGCGGACAAGGAGGAGTACCACATGATCGCCCAGGCCAACAACGAGTTGGACCGCGACGACGGCACGGGGCACTTCGTGAAGAGCCGCATCACGGCCCGCTCCAAGGGTGAATTCATCGAGGTTGACCCCCGCAAGGTGGAGTACATGGACGTCTCCCCCAAGCAGATTATCTCCATCGCCGCCGGTCTCATTCCCTTCCTGGAGCACGATGACGCCAACCGTGCTTTGATGGGTGCCAACATGCAGCGCCAGGGTGTGCCGTTGATGGTGAACCAGGCTCCGTTGGTGGGCACGGGCATTGAGGCCAAGTGCGCCCGCGACAGTTGCGCCGTGGTCTGCGCCAAGGGGCCGGGTGTCGTTGCTTCTGCCACGGCAGAGTACATCGTGACGACGCCGGACGGCAACCTGCCGGTGCCCCCGCAGCGTTGGCTTTCCGAGCCGAGCTGCATTACCACGGATGTCGAGAAGGGCATCTACGTCTACCAGCTTCGCAAGTTCATGCGCTCCAATGCCTCCACCTGCATCAACCAGCATCCCATCGTGGAGCGCGGTCAGACCGTGAAGGCCGGTGATGTGCTGGCTGACGGCCCCTGCACCGACGGCGGTGAGCTGGCTCTGGGTCGCAACGTGCTGGTGGCTTACATGTCCTGGTACGGCTACAACTTCGAGGACGCCATCATCATCTCCGAGCGCTTGGCGCAGGAGGATGCCTACACGTCCATCCACATCGAGGAGTTCGAGGAGAAGGCTCGCGATACCAAGCTCGGGCCGGAGGAAATCACCCGCGATATCCCGAACGTGGGCGATGATGCCCTCAAGAACCTCGGACCGGACGGCGTGGTACGCATCGGTGCCGAGGTGAAGCCCGGCGACATCCTCGTGGGTAAGATTACCCCCAAGAGCGAGACCGACCTTGCTCCGGAGGAGCGCCTGCTGCGCGCCATCTTCGGCGAGAAGGCCGCTGACGTGAAGGACACCTCTCTGCGCGTGCCGCCGGGCACGACGGGCGTGGTGATGGACATCCGTGTTGTGCGCTCCAGCGCCCCCGGTGCCCCCGCCACCGACTTGGAGAAGGAGAGCCAGAAGCAGCGCCAGAAGGTCGACAGCGACTACGAAAAGAGCCGTTCCGACTTGATTAACCAACTGACGGAGAAGCTCTCCGGCCGCCTGCTGGGTGAGAAGATTCCGTTGGAGGTAACGCGCGCCGGATCGGGCGAGACGATTCTGCCGGCCGGCAAGAAGATCACCAAGACCCTGCTCCGCAAGCTCGCGGAGAACCACGGGCAGGTGGAGATGAACGAGAGCCCCGTCCGCAACCAGATCTTCGACATCATGAACAGCTTCGAGAGCCGCTTCGAGGAGCTGGACCACGAGCGCGAGCGCAAGTTGGACCAGATCGAGGCCGGTGCGGAGATGGATCCCGGTGTCGTCACCGAGGTGAAGGTCTACATCGCCGCCAAGCGTAAGCTGGGTGTGGGTGATAAGATGGCAGGCCGCCACGGTAACAAGGGCGTTTGCTCGCGCGTGCTCCCGGTGGAGGATATGCCCTACCTCGAGGACGGTACCCCGGTGGACATCATTCTGAACCCGCTGGGCGTGCCCTCCCGAATGAACGTGGGCCAGGTGTTGGAGGCTCACTTGGGTGTGGCGGCCAAGGCCCTCGGCTTCAAGGTTGCTACCCCGGTGTTCGACGGCATCGACGAATCCCGCATCTGGGACTTCATGAGCAAGGCCAAGCAGGTGCCCGGGTTCTCCTGGGTGGGCGACGGCAAGGATGGCACGGTGGCCGGTAAGAGCCGCCTCATCGACGGCCTGACCGGCGAGTATTTCCACTACCCCGTGGTGGTGGGCTACACCTACATGCTCAAGCTCAATCACTTGGTGGCGGACAAGGTGCACGCCCGTGCCGTGGGTACCTACTCGCTCGTCACGCAGCAACCTCTGGGCGGCAAGGCCCAGCGCGGTGGCCAGCGCTTCGGAGAAATGGAGGTGTGGGCCATGGAGGCATACGGCGCTGCCTATACCCTCCAGGAGCTCCTCACCGTCAAGTCCGATGACGTGCAGGGCCGTACCCGCATCTACGAGAACATCGTGAAGGGCGACAACTCCCTGGAGGCCGGTACGCCGGAGTCCTTCAACGTGCTCATCAAGGAAATGCAGGCCCTCTGCCTCAATGTACAACCCATGGAGCGCAAGGACCGCGAGAACGCACCCAAGACCACCGACGAGCTCTTCGACTTGCTGGCTGCCGGCGAGGACGAGGAGGAGAACGGCGACCGCGACGATGATTTCGGTGACGATGATGACGCCGATTTCCACGACGAGGACGATGATTCCACCATGTAAACCTATCAACCTTTAACAAATCACCCATATGGCTTATATTGACCTCAACAACGAGAAGCCCAAAAACTTCGATCAGGTTTGCATCACCGTCGCAAGCCCGGAGGACATCCGCTCTTGGTCCCACGGCGAGGTGAAGAACCCGGAGACGATCAATTACCGCACGTTCAAGCCGGAGAAGGGCGGTCTCTTCTGCGAGCGCATCTTCGGACCGACGCGTGACATGGAGTGCTCCTGCGGTCGCTACAAGCGCGCCAAAAACAAGGGCACCATCTGCGACCGCTGCGGTGTGGAAGTCACCTCTTCCCGTGTGCGCCGCGAGCGCATGGGCCACATCGAGCTGGCTGTGCCCGTTACGCACATCTGGTTCTACAAGTGCATGCCCAGCCGCATCGGCCTCATGCTGGATCTCACCACGCACGACTTGGAGCGCGTCATCTACTACGAGGACTTCATCGTCATCGACCCCAAGGGCCTGCCGGGTTACTCCGTCAACCAGATCCTCACCGAGGAGGAGTACAATGAGCTGAAGGAGGATTACGGCGACGAGGCCCCGGAGGCAGAGATGGGCGCCGTGGCCATCCAGAAGCTGCTGCAGAACCTTGACCTGCAGGCTCTGGTGGATCGTCTGCGCCAGGATATGGCCAAGACCAGCTCCAAGCAGAACAAGCGCAAGATCGCCAAGCGTCTCCAGCTCGCCCAGGGTTTCCTGAACAGCAAGGGCAAGCCGGAGTGGATGGTGCTCACCGTGCTTCCGGTCATCCCGCCGGACCTGCGTCCGCTCGTTCCGCTGCCCGGTGGCCGCTTCGCTACCAGCGACCTGAACGACCTCTATCGCCGCGTCATCAACCGCAACAACCGCCTGCGCGAGTTGGCGGCCCTGCAGACGCCGGAGGTCATCAAGCGCAACGAGCGCCGCATGTTGCAGGAGGCGGTGGACGCTCTGTTTGACAACGGCCGCCACGGTCGCCACGTCACGGGTGCCGGTAACCGCCCGCTCAAGTCCCTCTCCGACATGCTGAAGGGCAAGAGCGGCCGTTTCCGCCAGAACCTGCTCGGCAAGCGCGTTGACTACTCCGGTCGTTCCGTCATCGTGATCGGCCCGCACCTCAAGATGAACCAGTGCGGTCTGCCGAAGAAGATGGCTCTGAACCTCTTCGAGCCCTTCATCATCCACCACCTCAAGGAGCGTGGTTTGGTGCACACCGTGCGCTCTGCCAAGAAGATGATCGACCGCAAGGAGCCGGTAGTGTGGGATATTCTGGAGCAGGTGACCAAGGGACACCCCGTCTTCCTGAACCGTGCCCCAACGCTGCACCGTCTCTCCATTCAGGCCTTCGAGCCCGTACTCATCGAGGGTGACGCTATCCGTCTGCACCCGCTCGTGTGTACCGGTTACAACGCCGACTTCGACGGTGACCAGATGGCCGTGCACGTGCCGCTGAGCGTGGAGGCCCAGTTGGAGGCGCGCCTGCTCATGCTGGCTCCCAACAACATCTTCTCCCCGGCTTCCGGTAAGCCCATCAGCACCCCCAGCCAGGATATCGTGCTCGGGTCTTACTACCTGACGCATACCCGCGCCAAGGAGGTGAAGGAGAAGCAGGATAACCAGCACCTGCTCCCGCTCTTCGAGTCCATCTCAGAGGTGGAGTTCGCCATCGCCGCCCGCAAGATCGGCTACCATGAGTGGATCCGCCTCAAGAACCCGGACTACGGTAAGACCGGACGTGACTTCGACCGTCTCTCCTACAACCAGGAGAATGTGGATAAGAAGACCATCGTGACCACTGCCGGCCGCGTGCGTTTCAACGAAATCTGGCCGGATGAAATCGGTTACATCAACCGCAACATCGGCAAGAAGCAGCTCGGTGATATCATCTGGCGCTGCTACCAGACCTGTGGCCAGCAGAAGACGGTGGAGACGCTCGATGCGCTCAAGTCCCTGGGCTACAAGGAGGCTACGCGTTCCGGTTGTTCCATCGGTATCGTGGATATGGTGGTGCCGGAGAACAAGAACGAGCGTATCTCTGCCGCTTATGACGAGGTGGCGAAGGTCACCCAGCAGTATGAGGAAGGCCTTATCACCAACGGCGAGCGCTACGAGAAGGTCGTGAGCATTTGGTCTTCCACCACGGATGATATCCAGAAGGAGCTCTACACCAAGCTGGAGTACAACGGCGGCTCTGCCGTGGCCAGCCCGCTCTTCATGATGGTGGATTCCGGTGCTCGCGGTAACAAGGCACAGATTAAGCAGCTCTCCGGTATGCGCGGTTTGATGGCCAAGCCCTCCGGCGAGATTATCGAACGCCCCATTACCTCGAACTTCCGTGAGGGTCTCAGCGCTCTGGAGTACTTCATTTCCACCCACGGTGCCCGTAAGGGTCTTGCCGATACCGCTCTGAAGACGGCTGACTCCGGTTACATGACGCGTAAGCTCGTCGATGTGGCGCAGGACGTCATCGTGCGCGAGGAGGACTGCGGCACGGACCGCGGCATTACCATGACGGCCATCTACGACGGTGACGATGAGATCGCCACGCTGGCCGCCCGTATCTACGGCCGCGTAACCTGTGATGACATTTACGACCCGACGACGCGCGAGCTCATCGTGGCCAAGAACGAGATCATCACGGACGAGGCCGCCAAGAAGATCGAGCAGGTCGGTATCGAGAAGGTCAAGGTGCGTTCCGTTCTTACCTGCGGTCTGGACAAGGGTTGCTGCGCGAAGTGCTACGGCCTCAACCTCGCTTCCGGCAAGGCGGTCAAGGTCGGTGAGGCTGTCGGTATCATCGCCGCTCAGTCCATCGGCGAGCCCGGTACACAGCTTACCATGCGTACCTTCCACGTGGGCGGTACGGCTACTGCCTCCGCCAACCGTCCGGAGTACATCGCCAAGTCTACCGGTCGCATCATCTATGACGAGAACCTGCGCGGTCGCTGCGTGGAGGATGAGAACCACAACTGGGTCGTGCTCTGCAAGAACGGCGGGTTCAAGGTGTATGATGCCGAGGGCAAGGAGTTGGAGTCTTACCAGCTTACGCTCGGTTCCATCCTGCGCATCAAGGACGGCGGGGAAGTCAAGGAGGGTGACCTCATCGCTGAGTGGGATCCCTACGCCATCCCCGTTATCGCGGAAGTCGGCGGTACGGTGGAGTACGTGGACATGATCGAGGGTATCACCTACCGCACGGAGTCCGGTCACGGCGACGGCGGTCGCGGTACCAGCTGCATCATCGAGCACCGTCAGGACCTCGCGCCCCGCGTCGTCATCCACACCGGTACCCGCGATAAGCGCGACAAGACCAAGTGGAATAACGATAAGCCGCGTGTCTACTCCATCCCCACCGGTGCTTACCTCGCCGTGGCGGACGGGCAGAAGATCTTTGCCGGTACCCAGGTGGCCAAGACGCCCCGCAAGGTGCAGAAGACCAACGATATTACCGGTGGTCTGCCGCGCGTGGCCGAGCTCTTCGAGGCTCGCCGCCCGAAGGATACCTGCACGCTGGCCGAGATGGACGGTATCGTCGCGATCGACGACGCGATGATCCGCGGCAAGAAGGTCGTGAAGATCTACCGCGATGCCGAGGCCAAGGAGGCTGCCGGCAAGAGCCGCCGCCGTTCTTCCGCCAAGCTCGTGGAGAATGATGACAACGAGCGCGCGCTCTGCATCAAGCACTTGGTGCCCATGGACCGCCACATCATCGTGCACGACGGTGACTACGTCCACGCCGGTGAGCCGCTTTCCGACGGTTCCGAGGCTTCCGATGAGATCCTTCGCATCTGCGGCAAGGAGGCCCTGCAGGAGCACCTCGTGAACAAGGTGCAGCAGGTCTACCGTGTGCAGGGTGTGGAAATCAACGACAAACACGTGGAAATCATCGTCTCCCAGATGCTCCGCAAGGTTCGCATCAAGGACCCCGGCGATACCGGTCTGCTGTGGGGTGACGAGGTGGATACCACGGCCCTGAACCGCATCAATGCGCTCACCGTGGAGATGAACGGTCGCCCGGCCGAGAGCGAGCCCATCCTGCTCGGTATTACCAAGGCGTCCCTGAAGACGGATTCCTTCATCTCCGCCGCTTCCTTCCAGGATACCACGCGCGTCCTCACCGAGGCCGCTACCCTCGGTAAGGTTGACCGTCTGGAGGGCTTCAAGGAGAACGTCATTCTCGGGCACCTCATCCCCGCCGGTACCGGCTTCGATAAGTACCACAACATCGTGGTGGAGGCCGCCCCGGGTGCCGTTCCCATCCCCCGTGCCGTCATTGCGGAGGAGGAGCCGGAGCTCGACCGACCGGATGATACGCTCTCCGTGGGTATTGACGAGTAAGCCGCTCTGAGCCCCCTACCCCGTTCCCGGGCCCTGCCGTTGATGCAGGGCCCGGCTTTTTACACCCTCGCGGGCCCGGCTCACCGAAAAAAATGATGTTTTTCGCCTTTTTTGCAGGAAAAAGCTTGCATCGCCGGCTTTTTTCGTGTATACTCCTCCCGCGTTCAAGGTGCAAACCAATGCTCGGTTGGCGGAATTGGTAGACGCGCTAGACTAAGGATCTAGTGGGGTGACCCGTACGAGTTCGAGTCTCGTATCGAGCATCCGAGAACACAGGAGCGACCGCAGGTTTCTGTAGGTCGCTCCTTTTGTGCATCATAGGACAGTTTTTCTGCTTGTCCCGCTGCGGGGGCTGTGCTACACTGGGGACGGATAGGGAGGAGAAAGCAAGATGTACATCAATCGGGAATTATCTTGGCTGGAGTTCAATGCACGGGTGCTGGATCAAGCGCGCAGGGCGGAGCTGCCTCTGCTGGAGCGCATTAAGTTCTTGGCCATCACGGCCGGCAACCTCGATGAATTCTTCCAGGTGCGCGTCGGCGGTCTGCGGCTGCTGCGCCGGTCCGGCAAGTACACCCCGGATGCGGCGGGGCTTTCCCCGAGCGATCAGTTGGAGCTCATCCGGGCGCGGGCCGATGCGCAGGTGCAGGCGCAATACAGTCTGTTCAATGATGAGCTGCTCCCGCTCATGCGGGTGGCCGGCATCAGCCCGCTGAGCATCGGCAGCCTGGCGGAGTCCCGCGTGGCGACCCTGCGCCGCTATTTCGAGGACAACGTGGCCCCCCTGCTCACTCCTCTGGCTCCGGAGGTGGACCAGCCTCCGGTCCTCCCCTCTCTCAGCATCATCATCGCACTGGAGCTGGCCGGCCCGGGGGAGGAGTCCTCGCGTCTGGTGGTAGTACCCTTGCCGGATGCCCTACCGCGGCGCATGCACTTCGCGGCGCTGGATGAGGGCTATGTGCCGGCGGAGGATCTCATCTGCGCTTTCATTGCGGACCTCTTCCCGGGGGAGGAGCTCCGCGCCGCAACCCCGTTCCGCGTGACACGCAACAGCGATATCGCTGTGCCGGAGGAGGGGGCTGACTTTGCTCGGGAGATGGAGGCCGTACTCGTGGCGCGTAAGTTCTCCGACTGCGTGCGACTGGAGCTGCCGGCCTCGACGCCCCCTGCCCTGGCGGACCGCATCGCGCGAGCCGTCGGCGCCGGGGCGGAGGATACCTACCGTGTGCCGGGGCTGCTCCGCCTGACGGATCTGGGGGACATGGCACGAGAGCCCGGTCACGACAATCTCAAGGAGGAGGCTTGGCCGAGCTATCCGGCAGCAGATGTGGACCCCTCGCAGAGCATGTTCGATAACATGGCACAGGGGGACATTCTCATTCTGAATCCCTACGAAAGTTACGAGCCCATCATCCGCTTGCTGGAGGAGGCCGCTGCGGATCCGGACGTTCTGGTCATCAAGCAGGTACTCTACAGAACAGCACACGGTTCCCGCTTCATCAAGGCCCTCTGCCGGGCGGCGGAGGCGGGTAAGCAGGTTACCGTTCTGGTGGAGCTCAAGGCGCGCTTTGATGAGGGGCACAACCTGGTGCAAGCTGAGCGTCTGCAGAAGGCGGGGGTGCAGGTGGTATACGGTGTCAAGGGGTTCAAAACCCATGCCAAGATCACCCTCATTGTGCGGCGTGAGCACGGCTTCCTGCGCCGCTACTGCCACTTCGGCACCGGTAACTACAACGAGAAAACCGCCGGGCTGTACAGCGATGTGAACCTGCTGACCTGTAATGAAAACCTGGGGGCGGATGCTTCGCAGTTTTTCAATTCTGTCACCGGGCTCACGCGCCTCATGCGTTTCCGCCGCATCTTCCCTGCCCCTTCCGGCATGAAGGATAAACTCCTCTCACTCATCCGCGCAGAGACGCACCGGGCTCTCCTCGGCGAGCGTGCGGAAATCACCGCCAAGATGAACTCGCTGAATGACCCGGACATGATGCAGGCCCTGGAGCAAGCTGCCGAGGCGGGGGTGCACCTGCGCCTGAACGTACGCGGTATCTGCTGCTGGGCACCCGGTACTCCCGCAGCCCGATCGCGCACGCGCATCATCAGCATTGTGGACCGCTACCTGGAGCACGCCCGTATCTTTTCTTTCCTGAACGGTGGTTCCCCCCTCGTCTACATCGCCAGTGCCGATTGGATGCCCCGCAATCTGGAGCGCCGTGTCGAGCTGCTCATCCCCATCGAGGACCACGCCGCAGCCCGCCGCCTGCTCGATGTTCTCGATGCCTGCTTCCGCGACAATACCCAAGCTTACGTCATGCAGGAGGATGGCTCCTACACTCCGGTCCGGAACCACGCCAAGCCTTTCTCCCTTCAGGCGCACCTCCAGCGGCTCGCCCGGCTCAAGGCCCACGACCAAGAGCGCGCCGGCCGTCTCCTCCTCGAGCCGCACGTCCCCATTCCCTGAGCCGCTGCGGCCACGCTGCAAAAAATGCTTGACGCCGCGGGCACAGGTGGTAGAATGGGAGCATGTCATTGCTCAACAAATTAGCGAATGCTGCCAAGGACGCCGTCTGCACCAAGATTATCGGTAAGCTCAAGGATCATTGCCCGGAGGAGCTTCGGGAGGCGTTCTTGCAGTTTGTGGGTGATGAGGCGACCGTTCGCTGCGTGCGGGACTTCATCGGGCGCAATATCAAGACGCCGCAGGCCATAACACCGGATGCTATCTCGGCGCTGGATCTACCCGCCTCCGCCCGCGGCATTTTGCAGGCCACCCCGGCCATCGCCGACTACCTGGCGGCACAGGCACAAAGCATGCTGAACAAATAAACATATGCGCGGATACGTCAAAGCCCTGCTGATACTGCTTCTGGCCGTGCTGATGCTGCCCGCCGCAGCGCAGGAGCAGGAGGCTGCCCACCGAAGCTCCGCACAGGTCTGCCCCGCCTGCGGGCGGGGCGAGCATAGCTGCCACCCCGTCGGGCAGGCTCCCGCTTGGTCCCATGAGCAGACGGGTGAGGGCCCACGGTACAGCCGATTCCCGATTCCGCTGAAGGTGTACGAGGAGCATGAGGCGGGCATGACTACTGTGCAGAAGCTCCTGCACCGCTTCCGGGCAGATCCCTTCAACCCGGCCGCTACGCTTATTTTCCTGCTGGCTATCCTGCATACGTTTCTCGCCCCGCGCTTCCAGCAGCTGGCTCATTTCCTGGAGCAGCGGCACAAGGAGCAGCTGCGCGCGGAGAAGTTCCGCATTCTCCACCCGGAGCAGCGTGTCCCGGTCTCTTTTCTCTCTACTCTCTGCCACTTTCTGGGGGAGGTAGAGGTGGTATTCGGCATCTGGATCATTCCCTTTGCCTTCGTCTGCCGCCACTATTACAGCATGGATGACTTCCTGAAGTATATCGACCACGATACGGGCTTCACCGAGCCTCTTTTCGTGGCGGTCATCATGGTCATCGCCTCATCCCGCCCCATTTACAGGCTGGCGGAGAACACGCTGAAGTTGGGTGCCAAACTCGGCAAGGGCACCCCGGCGGCTTGGTGGCTCTCGGTGCTCTGCATCGCCCCGCTCCTCGGTTCGTTCATCACAGAGCCGGCAGCCATGACCCTCGCGGCCATTCTCCTGGGTAAGAAGATCTACCGCCTCAAACCGGCGGAGAGCCTGAAATATGCTACATTGGCCCTGTTGTTCGTCAATATATCCGTAGGCGGCACCCTCACCCACTTTGCCGCGCCGCCCATCGTCATGGTAGCCGGCAAGTGGGATTGGGGTATGGGTCATATGCTCCTGCATTTCGGATGGAAGGCGGTGCTGGGTATCATCCTCGCCAACCTGCTCTATTTCTACCTTTTCCGCAGGGAATTCCGCAGGCTGGCCGAGGTGCAGCGTCTCAATGAGGCCTATGAAACCCATGTGCCGACCAGTTGGGAGGATAGGCAGGACACCATCCCCGTCTGGGTCTATGCGGTGTCGGTTCTTTTCCTGGCCTGGACGGTGTATTTTGCACACCACCCCGCCATCTTCATCGGGGGCTTCCTTTTCTTCCTGGGCTTCACCATGGCTACCCCGCAGTACCAAAATGCTTTTTCCATCAAGGTGCCGCTTTTGGTGGCTTTCTTCCTTGCGGGCCTGCTGATTCTCGGCGGTGTACAGGGCTGGTGGATGCAGCCGGTGCTGGAGGGGCTGGCGCAGCTCGGCAGCAGCATTACCATGGGGCTGGCGGCCATCCTCACGGCCTTCAATGATAACGCCTCCGTCACCTTCCTGGCCGGCACCGTCCCGGACCTCCCGGAGAATATCCGATACGCCATCGTTGCGGGAGCGGTTACGGGCGGCGGTCTCACCGTGATCGCCAATGCACCGAACCCTGCCGGGCAGGCCATCCTCGGTAAGTACTTCCGGGGCATCAGTGCCATGCGTCTCTTCTTCTGGGCTCTCCTTCCCACCGTCCTGCTCTTCCTCATTTTTAATCTCATTTGCTGATTTCTCCCCAACCCGAATACCCTCTATATACTCTGTATGGCAAAAAAATCCTTTTTAGAAGAAGCTTTCGATTCCTTTTGCAGTAAGCTCGGTGAACACCTCGACATCCTCAGCAACGGTCGCCCCACCCACGGCATCGTCAAGCCGAGCGAGGTGCCCCGGCAATCCTCCGAGGACAGCGCATCGGATAGACGCGCTAAGGAAAGCGCCTACACGTCCATCAAATACTGCAAACTCCATATCTCCGAACTCGAGTACAAACACAGCAACGGCGCCATCTCGGATGCCGAATATGCCAAGCGCATGCAGGAAGAGCTTCAAAACCGCATCCAAGCCGAGGCCCGTTTCAACGAGCTCTGCGACATCTGCGATCAAATGCACAGCACCCAAAAGGCCATGGCCCGCGCCGACAGTGTAGAGAAGATCAACGAACTGACCCGCACCTACAACGAGCTTGCCGCCCGAAAGGCCGAGTTAACAGGGGAACGCAGCTGACGCCGCTATTTAGCGAGCAAAACCCAGCGCGCAAGAAATCGGCAGCGCGCCGCAACCGCTACAATGCCCCAGGTGACGAGCAGGGCAGCAGGAATCGCGGCGAGGGTGCTCAGCACACTGTTACGAGGTAGTCTTTCCACAAAGAAGATGAGAATCGGGTAGTGGAGGACGTATATCCCGAAGGAACAGGCCGCTAGGCTCCGCACCGCCCCGCAGGGTCGCAGATGCGGCATCTTGGAGAAGGCATCGAACACACAAACGGAGGCCGCAAAGAGCAAGGGGGAGCTGTACCAGACGTTCGCGGCAACACCACAGGCATAACCAAGCCAGGTGTAGCACATCACGGACAGGAAGAAAGCACTGCCGAGCGCCAGGCTACCGCCCGCTCGTGTCGGCAGTTTCATGCCCCGGCCCATGATGCCCCCCGCAATGACATAAAGGCCGTAGCACCCCCCTACCCAACCTACGCTCAACGCAGCATCGACCCCTATGTGCACAGTGTGGCGCAGCAGAGGTGACAGCGTCGGTATAACCATGGTCATCAGCATCGCTACGCCCAGGGGAGGCAGAAGTGTTCTCGGGCTGAAGCGTTCCAAAGCAACAGCTACCACGGGGATGCAGGCGTACAGGCCCACCATCACGGGCAGAAACCACAGAATACCACAGGGTACAGGTCCAACAAACAAACCGGCCTTGGCCAGAGTCTTCCACGCCCCGACATGCCCCGAATCTCCCCTCAGCGCCCACACGCCCACCAACACGATGGCAAAAGAACTCGCCGTTGCCAACGGCAACCAATTCCGACGCCAAAACCTGCGGCATCTCTCGTCGTCATAATACCGCGCCAAAAGCAAATACCCGCTGATCAGGAAGAAGAACGGAACACTCATACGGCCTACATCAAAAAGCCCCACCATCACCACGCGCTCGAACAGCGTCCATCCCCTGTACTCCGCGACATTGAAGCAATAGACACTCTCCGCTGCGTGTACAATAACGACGCAGACGATAGCTATGGCCCGCAGATAATCGAGAAAGACGATTCTATCCCTGTTCCCCTGCTGCATAACACCGATGTATAT
>CAMEZO010000004.1 GCA_945947905.1 uncultured bacterium | reverse complement strand
TCTGCAGCTCCAAGGCGCGGACGTGGGTATCCTTGATTTCATCCAGCAGCTTATTGTCTTCCGCATAAAGGGCGGTGAGTTGCTCCTCTGCCTTGTCGATGTCCTGCTCCAGCGTGCGGCGGCGTTCTTCCAGGTTGTCCGTTTCCTGCTTAGCGGCTTGGATCACGGCGTTGTATTCGTCTATTTTGGCTTTTTGGCTGCGGATTTCTTCGCGCAGTTCGGCATTCTTCTGCAGAACCCGCTGCAGGGCATCCGGGTCCTCGCAGGAGCAGAGGGCGCAGGCGACCAAGGCGCAGGCCGCTGTCCGTATGGAAAAGGAGGTATTCACGGTTCTATAATGGCGCACGGGTGCGGCTTCGTCAAGTTGCTTTTGTGTCACGCGCTTATCTTTGCGCCTGCGAGCCACATTTTCCAGAGTCGGATGAGGCGCAGGACGGAGTCATCGAAGAGGCTGCGGTCGCTTTCCAGCTCCTCGGCGGTGCGCCAAGCCAGGGCATCGGACTCCGCAGAGAGGGCAAAGTGCATGTGGGGAGCAACGAGGAGGTAGCGGATGTCGTAGTGCAGGTGGGCGGGCTCGTCGAGCGCGGGGCGGGCGGGGATGGAGTGGATGTCGACGTCGATGATGCCGGGCAGCAGGGGGCTCACGCCGGGGATACCGCTTTCCTCGGCGGCCTCGCGCAGGGCGGCGGCGAGGGGGGATTCGCCGGGTTCCACGTGGCCGCCGGGTTGCAGCCAGAGGCGGAGTTTGTGGTGCAGGGTGAGCAGAGCGGCGTTTTTAGCGGGGTTGAGCAGCCAGGCGGAACCGGTGATGTGCCCCGCCGGGTGGCTGCGGCGGAAGCAGTCGGGGGTGCTGCGGACGAAGGAGGCAATGCGCTGAGCGGTGGCGGCCCGCTCGGGGTGCACCTCGGCGTAGGCGTCCAGGGCTTGCAGCAGCTGCTGCCGTTGTCGGTCGTCGTTCATGTTATAAGACAATGGCCATCAGCGCCATGCCGGCGGTAACACCGTAGATGGAGAGGTGGTGGTGCCCCCAGCGCTCGGCCATGGGGAGCAGTTCATCAAAGGAAATATACACCATGATACCGGCCACGATGGTGAAGAGGACGGCCAGTACCGTGGGGGTAAGGAAGGGCAGCAACACTAACATACCGATGATGGCACCCAGCGGCTCCGCCAGCCCCGAAAGCGCCGCCAGCCGGAAGGCCCGCCCGCGCTGCCCCGTGCCGTACAGCAGCGGCACCGCCACGGCAATGCCCTCCGGAATGTTATGAATGGCCACCGCCAGCGCCACGGAAACGGCGATCTCGGTGTTCTCGAAAGCCGCCGCCACCGTCGCGATACCCTCCGGGAAGTTGTGCAGCGTGATGGCCAGCATGAACAGCATCGCCGACCGCCGCACCCCCGCATTGCCCGCAAACTGCCCTGTACTGTGCACCCCGTCCAGCTCCCTCGCCTCGTGAATCTCATGCGGGTTCTCATCCTCGGGAATCATCCGGTCAATCAAACACGCAAGCCCCATCCCCCCGAAAAACGCCGCCACACTCACCCACTTCGCCCATACCTCACCCTTCATCAAATCCGCCGCACACGGCATCAGCTCCATAAACGAAATATACACCATCACCCCCGCACTCGCTCCCAGCGCAAAACTCAACACCCGCGTATCCGTCCGTTTCAAAAACAGCGCCACCGCCGCCCCCACTGCCGTACTCAACCCGGCAAACAACGACATCAACCCGCCCAACACAATGGGTTCTTTGAACCATTCCATGCCCCAACTTATACCACCTTTCCCCCCGCCCGTCAAGCCCGGAGTGGGCGAAGGGCTATATCAGTATGGTGCGAATGTACCTTCTGTGCTGCGCCGAGAGGTAAGGCAAGGCGACTGTAAGGTCGCGGCGAAGGGTTGGGGTGAGGAGGGATCGGAGTTTGGGCAGGTATGCCTCTGTACAGCAGAGTGTTCCCAACTCTCGGGTGGCTTGGATGAAAAGCTCGCTTTCGCGATGTCCGGGATAGAACTCGCGGCGGGAGATGTGCTTGAACTCAAGTGTCTGACCGGCGATGGAATAACTGCGGGACGGGCCGTCGGACAGATAGAGAAAGCGCGTCGGAACCTGCGTACTCAGGCCCAGATAGTTCAGGGCTGTGTTGCCGGAGGCTTGGATATGCCACCGGTATTTGTCTGCCAAGACCTCCGCCACTCGATGCAAATCCGGCGCCAGATACTCCCCCAACAGTCGGCTGAATTTGGGGTAATCATAAAGCCCTCGACATAGCATGCGTATGACTCCTTTGGCTTTCAAACGATACAGACACCAGGCAACGGAGGAGTCGGGACCGAGTTTGAAAAAATCTCGATTGGAAAAAACGCTCCCGCGGCCCCAACGCCGAATGGTGTTCAGGATGCGGGTCTCCAAGGAAGGAGCTGTACGCGTTGCCTCCGTCATGCCCTCACCTTATCACAGGATGCGGCAAAAGGCAATACCTAAATATGAAAAAACGAGAAGTAGGCTTAATTAAAGGGATTTCACGGCATTTTCTCCAATGAAAATGAGCTTTTTTCATTGGAGAAAAGACGATGAGAGGGGAGGGATTGCGGATGGGTTTTCTGCTTGGTTGGTGCATGGTTTGGTCTCCCGATGCAATTAGTTCAAAAATTTAATTAAAATTATGCTTGAACATATCAGCGGATTGATGTAATCTGAAAAAGAGCCGAGGAAACGGCGGAAAAGACATGAAAACCGGAGCACTCATCATCGCACCGGCCCTGATCGGGGCAGCGCTGGCGCAAATGCCGGCGGCGACGGTGCAAGTAGAACGGGCGACGCAGGGGCGAGACCTGCTGATGCGGCGCAGCATCGGGCATGCAGAAGCCATCAAGACCGTGAAGGTCAGGACGGCCGTAGAGGGTTTTCTGCACGAGATTGTAGCCAAGGAAGGCAGCAAGGTGGAGAAAGGAGATGTGCTGTACCGCATCTACCCCCTGCAGTACGAGGCAGCCGTGAAACAATGCGAGGCAACGCTGGCCGAGCTGGATGCGCAGCTGAAGTACAGCATCACCCGGCACAGCCGCCTGCAATCATTGGAGCAGCGCCAGGCGACATCCCGCGAGGATGTGGAGACCGCCGCCGCCAAGGTGGAGGAGCTGAAGGCTCAGCGCGCCGGTGCCGAGGCTGAGCTGGTACGCGCCCGCAAGGACCTGGACGACTGCACCATCCGCGCCGAGATCTCCGGCAAGCTGGGGCGCCAAGTCTTCTCCCGCGGCAACTATGTCACCGCCGGCGAGCAGCTCAACAGCATCGTACAGACCGACCCCATCTACATGCGCTTCCCCCTGAGCCAGCGCGACGTGATGGGGATTTTCCGCGGTCCCAAAGAGATAGCCGATGCGGTGGAAGTGGGCATGCGCGTGGCCTCCGGCGTGCGCTACGGCAAGCGCGGCAAGATTGACATTGTGGACAACCTGCTGGTGGGCACCACGGACACCTACACCCTGTGGGCCAAGTTCGACAACCCGAACCGCATCCTCACCCCCGGCGGCGTGGGCGCCATGTTCGTGAGCCTGACGGACACCGCCACCGTGACCATGGTGCCGATGACCGCCGTGCACTATGACAGCGAAGGCTCCTTCGTGTATGCGGTGGGCGAGGACAACAGCGTATCCCTGCGCCGCGTGGTCTCCGGCACGGTACACGGCCGCCTGCAGACGATCTACTCCGGCTTGGAGCCCGGGGAAGTCGTCATCACGGACGGCTCACACAAAACGCGGGTAGGCGCAACGGTTCGCCCCGTTTTCGTACAGCAGCAGAAAGAGAAAGACAAGCCCGCCGGCTCGAAAGAAGCCCCCGCCGTGGCCGTGCAGACCGCCGAGGTGACCATGGCCGATGACCCCACCGAGCTCGTCTGCCAAGGTGCCCGCGTGGAGCCGATCAACCAAGTGGAACTGCGACCGCTGGTGCAGGGCACGCTCGAGGCCTTTACCGCCAAGGAAGGCGACCTGGTGCAGGCAGATACCGAACTCTTCCGCATCGACACCACGCGCTACCAAGCCGCCGTCAACGTGCAGAAGGCAAAGCTGGCCCAACTGGCGGTCAGCATTGACGACGCCCGCCGCAAGTACGAACGCCAGCAGTACCTGGTGGCCCGCAACGCAGGCTCCAAGGACGAGGAAGAGAATGCCAAATCCCAGCTGGACCAACTCATCGCCCAAAAAGCCGGAGCCGAAGCCGCGCTGGTGGTGGCAGAGGACAACCTCTCCCGCTGCACGGTACGCGCCGGCATGCGAGCCCGAATCGGCCGCGTCAACATCTCCGTGGGCAACTACATCACGGACATCAAGACCCCGCTGGCCACGCTGGTGCAGGTGAGTCCCATTTACGTGCGCTTCTCCATGAGCGAGAAAGACATCCTGACCGTGTTCGGCAACGATGAGAAAATGCTCAACGATGCCACACTGACCCTGGTAACCGCCACCGGCGAAACGAGCACGGAGCAAGGACGCATCGCCTTCGCGGACAACGAAATCCGCAGCGACACGGACACCCAGAACGTGTGGGCCGTCTTTGAGAACAAGGACTACAAACTGCAACCGGGTGGCGTGGTCACCGTTAAGGTTCACCGCAAAGCCGGACAGCAGATGCCCTCCGTGCCGGCCGAAGCCGTGCAGATGGACACGGAAAGCAGCTATGTGTACGTGTTCGACAACGGGCGCGCCGTGCTCACCCGCATCCTGACGGGCGGCACCACCGAGGACGGCCGCGTGATTATCTGCGCCGGGTTGGAAGCCGGCCAACGCGTCATCACCTCCAATCTGGCGGAGCTGAGCGACGGCACCGCCGTGACCCCGAAATCCTAACCCCCTACCCGCACCATTATGTTCTCCCAATTCTTTATTCATCGGCCCAAGTTCGCCTTCGTCATCTCCATCCTGATGATGCTGGCCGGCTTCATCTGCCTGAACAAGATGCCCATCTCCGAATACCCGGAGGTGTCCCCGCCCACCATCAGCGTGAGAATGACGTATTCCGGTGCTTCGGCGGAAGAAGTTGCCCAGGTGGTGGCAGCCCCCGTGGAAGAGCAGCTCATCGGCATGGATGATTTGCAGTACTTCTCCTCCACCTGCGGCAGCGATGGCTCCTACAGCCTCTCCCTGGTGTTTGCCGCCGGCACGGATGACGACACGGCGCAGATCAACGTCTCCAACGCCATCAAGGCCGTGGAATCCAAGCTGCCGGACCAAATCAAGCAGCTGGGCTACAACGTTCGCAAACGCAGCGGCGACCTGCTCTGCTTCGTGAGCTTTACCTGCGACGAAAACAAGATGAGCGTGCAGGAACTCTCCAACTGGCTGCGCATGAACATCCGCGATAAGGTAGGCCAGGTGGAGGGCGTCTCCAGCACCAACATCATCCCGAACCGTGACTACGCCATGCGCGTGTGGATGAACGTCGTGCGCATGAGCGCCTTGGGCATCAGCCCCGCGGATGTGAACAGTGCCATCAGCGGACAGAACATCCAAGCCGCCGCCGGTGCGGTGGGCTCCGAAGACGAGGAATCCTACGCCACCTTCAAGGTAACGGCAACGGGCCGACTGAAAACGGCGGAGCAATTCGGCGACATCATCGTCAAACGCGGTGAGGACGGCCACGTGACCAAACTGCGCGACATCGCCACCATCGAGCTCGGTGCGGAAAACAACTCCGGCTATAGCCGCCTGAACGGCCGCAACGCCGTGGGCATGATGATTCAACGCAACAACAAAGCCAACGCCCTCTCCACCGTCACCAAGGTGCGCGAGTGCATCGAATCCATGGAACCGCTCTTCCCGGAAGGAGTGCAGTGGCGCATGGGCTATGACCCCACCAAGGCCATCGAAGCCACGATGGAAGAAATTGTGGAAACCCTGGTACTGGCCCTGCTGCTGGTGATTCTGGTGACCTACGTCTTCCTGCAGGATTGGCGCGCCACGCTGATACCCGCAGTGGCCATCCCGGTGTCCCTGCTGGGTGCATTCGTGCTGCTGTATGCGCTGGGATATACCATTAACGTGCTGACCATGTTCGGCTTGATTCTCGTAATCGGCTCACTGGTAGACGACGCCATCGTGGTGGTGGAAAACGTGATGCGCATCATCCACGAGCAGAAGCTCAGCCCCAAGGAGGCGACCATTGAGAGCATGAAACAGATCAGCGGCGCCATCATCGCCACCACACTGGTGACCCTGGCCGTGTATGTGCCCATTGCCTTCTACGGCGGCATGGTGGGCATCATCTACACCCAGTTCTCGGTGACCATGTGCATTTCCCTGTGCATCTCCACCTTCAACGCGCTGACCCTCTCCCCCGCCCTCTGCGCCCTGATTCTGCGCCCTGCGGATGCCAAGCCGAACCGCGTAGCGCAGGCGGTCTTTGCGCCCTTCAACGCCTGTTTGGGCTTTGCCCGCCGCGTGTACCTGCACGGCGCGGGACTCCTCGTGCGCCACGCCTGGCTGACGGTGATTGTCCTGTTGGCTGTGCTGGGTGCTAACTACGTCTACATGAACGGCGCGCCCGACGCCTGGAACAGCATCTTCCGCAGCGAGGAAGCGGGCCCCAAGACACCCGGTAAACGTGCGGCAGCGCAGAACACGGGACTCGCACCCCTTAACCTGCTTGCGCCCAAACAGCTCAACAGCTCCTTCATCCCCACGGAGGATAAGGGTAACATCTTCGTGATGGTGAACCTGGAAGGCACAGCCACCGCCAAGCAGCGCACGGACCAAGTGATGCGCCAGATTGAGGACCGCGTGCGTAACATCCCCGGCATCGACATGGTGACGGCCCAGGTAGGCCACAGCTTCACCAGCGGATCCGGCGAGGCAAACGGCATGGTGATGATCATGCTTAAACCCTGGGCGGAACGTACCACACCCGACCTGAGCGTGCAGGCGATCCAGGCGAAGATCAACGCCGCCTGCGCGGATATTCCGCAGGCGAATATCATGGCCATCACCCCGCCCGCCATCCACGGACTCGGCATGACCGGCGGTATCTCCATGGTGCTGCAGGCTACCGGCGACGCCACACCCCAGGACCTCGGTAACATGGTGAAGGAGGTACAGGCCCGCCTGATGAAGCACCCGGATTTGGTCGCCATGACGCGCTCGGAATACAACGCCGACAACCCGCAGATTCACCTGGAGTTGAACCGCGAGAAAGCGCAGGCCCTGGGTGTACCGGTCAACACGGTGTTCTCCTCCCTGCAAAGCGTACTCGCCTCGTCCTATGTGAACGACTTTACGCTTAACGGCTTCAACTTCAAGGTGAAGATTCAGGGCCGCACGCAGGACCGCCGCACGGCGGAGGACATCCTGAACCAGATGGTGCGCAACGAGCGCGGCGAGATGGTACCCATGTCCGCCTTCTGTACCCTCAGCTACCGCATGGGACCGGCCTCCTACGGGCGTTTCAACCAGCTGATGAGTGCCGATATCACCGTCAATGCTGCGGCGGGAGTAGGCTCCGGCAGCGTCATGAAGCTCATCGAGGAGACGATCGCGGAAATCAATAAGGAAGAAGCCGCTGCGAAGTCAGACCGACGCTGGCAGGTGAGCTGGAAGGACCTCTCCTTCCAAGAGCGGCAGAATGAGGGCAAACTGGGCAGCCTGATTGCCATGGCGCTCATCTTCGCCTATCTGTTCCTCGTGGCGCAGTACGAGAGCTGGACCACACCCGTACCGGTGATGCTCTCCGTATGCGTGGCAACGTTGGGCGCCCTGATGGGGGCACAGCTCTGCGGGCTTACGCTGTCCATCTACGTGCAGTTGGGTCTGCTGATGCTCATTGCCTTGGCGGCCAAGAACGCCATTCTGATGGTGGAGTTCAGCAAGGAGGACCACGAGAGCGGCACACCCATCCGCCGCGCAGCCCTGAACGGCGCCGGCATGCGCTTCCGCGCCGTGCTGATGACGGCCATCTCCTTCCTCTTCGGCGTGTTCCCGATGGTGGTCGCCACCGGCTCCGGCGCGGCCAGTCGGCAGGAGATCGGCATCACCACCTTCTGCGGCATGCTGGCTGCCACGGCCTTCGGCATCTTCCTGGTGCCCGGACTGTATGCTGTCTTTGCCCGGATGCGGGATTGGACGGCGGAACGCTTTACCAAGCGGAGCCATGCCTGAGCGCGACGAGCTTCTGCTGCTCTACCATAAGATACACCGGTTGATAGAGCTGGGCAAGAAGTTCATGCACGTCTGCTACGTTGAGCCGCTCATTGAGCGGTTCAACGTGCGGCCTCATGAGTTCGATATCCTGATGCGGGTGTATAACTATTCCCTCGCTCACCCGGAGGGCATCACCCTCAAACTGCTCACCGCCATGCTCAATATCTCCCAGCCGGCGGTCTCCATGACGGTGTCGCGCTTGGTGGAGAAGGGTTACTTGGTACGCAATCAAGGTGTGCGAGATCGCCGCTGCTGCCACCTGACCATCTCCCCCGGAGAAAGGGATTTTATGGACCGCATGGCCTTGGCCCAAGCGGCGGTCTCGGCGGAAATCCTCAAGGAGATGCCGCAGGAAAAACAGGAGCGCCTCTTCTCCTTCATCGAGGAGATGAATTCGTACTTCGAGGACCTGCCGTCGAAACCGACGGACGGCGAGGCTCAATAGGTGGGCTGCTTCTCCGGCGTCGCCGCACGAATATACCCCTCCAGCTCGCGCAGGGCACGCTGCTGGGTGGGGCAGGTGCGACGGCGCTGTCCGAGCACCAGGCTGCACTGCCGCTGCCCGCTGAATCGGTAGCAGCTCATGCCCAGGCTGCGCATCTCCTCCAGTCGGCGGCCCAGCTCGGTGTAGAAGAAGAGGGGCAGCGGGGTTTCGCGGGCCAGCTTATCCAGCGGCAGACTTACCGGCGGCACTTGGCGGCGCAGGCAGCGGGCCACGGCGGGCAGGCCTGCTGCCTCCAGCATGTCGCGCATGCGCTCGAAAAAGAAGCCGAGGGGCACAACGCGCAGCGGGCACAGGTCCTCCATGTAGGTCATCACTCCGCGGGCAAGCTCATGCCGCATGGGCAGCGCAGCCCCGGCGGCATCGGCGGCTTCCTGCAGTACCTGCTCAATCCACTCTGCATCGTAGTCCCCGAAGAGACAGGCCCCGAACTGCAGAAGCGGTTTCTGTTTCAACATCTGCATGGTCAGTTCAGGGAAAGGGTGCGTTGCAACGGGTCGTTGAAGATGCGGCTCGTGCGCTCCATGCGACGGATCAGGTCGATGAATTCGTCCACGTTCTGGAACTGGCGGTAGACGGAGACGTAGCGAATGTACGCCACGGGGTCGATGGTCTGCAGCTTTTCGATGACCTTCATGCCGATGATGGAGGAAGGGACCTCCCGCTGGTGGTCGCGGTGCAGCTCGGCGATGATGTCGTCCGCCGCCGTGTCCAGCTGCTCCATGCTCACGGGACGCTTCTCGCAGGCCTTGATCATGCCGCGCAGGATTTTCTCGCGGTTCAGAGCCTCGTGCAGGTTGTCGCGCTTCACGACCCGCAGCTCCGTGCGCTCAATCTGCTCATAGGTCGTGTAACGGTAGCCGCAGCGCAGGCACTCCCGCCGCCGCCGGATGCAATTCCCCTCCTTCGACATCCGAGTGTCGATGACCTTGTCCTCCAAATAGCCGCATTGCACGCATCTCATGCCGCAAAGCATACCACAAGAGGTGGCAGTATAAAAGCCTTTTTACCGCCATATCTTGATCTCATCGGCTCCGCAGGCTCTCCAGCGCCTTTAAGAAGCGCTGATTGTTTTGCAGCAGGAAGTATCCCGAGCGCCAAACTTTTAGCTTGAAGGGTTCCAATTTTGCTTGACATGACACATTTCAGGGTGCTACAATGTCCCCGGCCCTATGCGGGCCGACGTTCATTAACCATACACAAGATTCAGCTATGAAATACCGTTGCACCGTTTGCGGTGAGATCATCGAGAGTGACACCATGCCGGAGGTTTGCCCGGTCTGCAAGGCCAAGACCTTTGAGCCGGTCGAGGAGGGCGAGAAGAAGTACGCCTGCGAGCACGAGGTGGGCATTGCCCGCAAGACCACCGACGACAAGGAGGTTCTGGAGGGCCTTGAGGCACACTTCACCGGCGAATGCTGCGAGGTGGGCATGTACCTGGCCATGAGCCGCGTCGCCGAGCGCGAGGGCTACCCCGAGATCGCCGAAGCCTTCAAGCGCTACGCCTTCGAGGAGGCCGAGCACGCCGCCAAGTTCGCCGAGCTCCTCGGTGATGTCGTCACCCCCTGCACCAAGAAGAACCTGGAGCTGCGCGCCGCCGCCGAGTTCGGTGCCTGCGCCGGCAAGCTCGCCATCGCCACCCGCGCCAAGAAGCTCAACCTGGACGCCATCCACGACACCGTTCACGAGATGGCCAAGGACGAGGCTCGCCACGGCAAGGGCTTCGACGGCCTGCTGAAGCGCTACTTCGGCAAGTAAGCCCTGCGCTTTCTGCAAGAATTCTCCCGGGCGGCACCCCGAAACGGTGCCGCCCGATTTGTGATGAGCACCATGACGGACGGGGCAGCATTGCGCTTGGATGAAGACTTGGCCGAGGGTTACACCTCCGCCCCACAGAGGATTCGCGTGATGTCGGAGCACTGGGTGGGACAGCATGTGCTCTGCCCTGCCTGCGGAGGAAATCTGCACCACTACCCGAATAACAGAAAGGTGGCGGATTTCCGCTGCCCCGCCTGTGGGTTGGACTTTGAACTGAAGAGCGGCAAGGGGCCGATGCAGCCGCGCGTGCCGGATGGGGCCTACAACAGCATGGTAGAGCGCATACGCTCCTCAACTGCCCCGGCTTTCCTTTTTCTGCAATACGATGCCGCACTGTCCGTCCGAAACCTGTTTGTCACCCCTCCGCATTTCCTGACGGAGCAGATTATCGAACATCGAAAGCCGCTGCGAGATACGGCCCGACGTGCCGGCTGGGTGGGCTGCAATATCCTGACGGGGCATATCCCCTCCGGAGGACGTATCTTTTACGTGCGAGACGGTGAGGCCCGCCCCATGGAGGAGGTGCGCGCGCTGTACGGCTCAACCGCCTTCCTGGCCGGGCAGAGTATGCGCCGTCGCGGCTGGTTGGTCAGTATCATGGCCTGCATTGAGGAGCTGCCCGACCGCCGTTTCTCGTTGGCAGAGCTCTACCGATTTGTGCCGCGCCTGCGGGCGCAGTTCCCGCGCAATCAACACATCGAGGAGAAAATCCGCCAACAGCTGCAGGTGCTGCGCGACAGTGGTTACCTGATCTTCGAGGGGCGGGGAATCTATCGGCTCGCTTAGACCTTCCCCGGCTTATCTCCCGTGAGGGCGATGACGCGCATGAAGTTCGGGAACAGGCGGCGCAGAAGGACGAAGAGGCCCAGGGAGATGAGGAGAATGGCAAAGGGAACCCAGAGGGCTTCCGTGCGCGTGATGATGCCGCGATAGTTGCCAGTGAGGGCGACCATGAAGAACTTGAGGAGGATATAGTGCGTGACGTAGACGAAGAAGGCGGCAGGACCCCAAACCGCCACAAAGCGGCAGAAGCGCGGCAGGCAGCGCTGGCAGAGGCAGCCGATGCTCATGATGGTGGCCGTGCCGAGCAGGACGAGGGCACTGCTCATGATGGGCGGGCTGAAGTGCGTGTGGTAGACAATCGGTAGCAGCACCAAGGACCCGATCACCGGCGCCCAGGCATATTCGCTGAGCCACGCCGTGAGCCTTGCGGGATCCGCATGACGGCGCAGCAGCAGACCGAGACAGTAGAAGCCCGCGGCAAGCACGCTCTCATACAGGCGATAGGGCAGCCACTCCACGCCGTCGGTGCGGTGCTGCTTCTCAGCGCACTCGACATCGGCGTGGCACAGCACATCGGATGCGGCGAAGATGATGAGGATAAGCGGCACCATCATGCGGGAGGGGATGCGCTGCAACAATCCGCTGAAGAGGGTGATGATGAGCAGCGTGCGCATGAACCACAGGGGCACGTTGCTGAAGGAGTAATAGACCCAACGCTTGAACCCGCACTCGTCCTGCAGAACCTCCCAGCTGATGCAGCTGAAATCCCCCGCCGCCAGTGCCTCCCGATTCAACAAGGGAACCAGCAGGAGCGTGGCCACCACGGCCCAGAACAGGAAGGGCCACAGCAGGTGCCCGATGCGGCGGAAGTCAATCCACTGCCCCTCGCGCATGCGGTGGGTGAAGTAGCCCGCCATCAGGAAGAAAAAGAAGATGAGACTGCGGTAGTTGAAGAGATCCGCAAAAAAATTGAGGCTGCCGGAGTAGCGCTCCGTGTGGCGCACGATCACGAAAAACGCAGCATACACACGGCAGAAGTCAATCCAGAGAATGCGGGGTTGTGCGGGCATGCTGCGTTGTTTCCGGTTAGATTTTTCAGGACTGGGGAGGCGACGGCTGGTCATCCTCGGCGGCCTCAATGGCGCGGCGCATACGGCGCGTCAGGAAGGGGCGCACGATGAGTCCGTACATGAGGTAGAACAGGAAGATGACGGCGGGGGCAATCCAGGGGAAGACGATCAGGGCCACCACGGAGAGAATGGCCATGAGCATCGCCATAATCGTGCCGCGCTTCTCGAAGTTCACATGCTTGAAGCTCGGGTAGATCACGCGGCTCATCATCAGCAGGGATACCACCGTCATGCAGACGGCCATGGTGACTTGCCAGATGAATGCGATCTCCAAGTTGCGGTTGCAGGTGAGGTCGATGACGAGGTACATGGTGCTCACCACAGCGCCGGCTGCCATGGGCACGGGCAGGCCGACGAAGTCCATGCTCTGGTTCTCCTTCTTGGGAGCGGCAGCCATGCAGTTGAAGCGTGCCAGGCGCAGGGCGGCGCAGAGCAGGTAGAGCACGGCAATCGCATCGCCGAGGTAGGGGACGGGCAGTTTGAAGAGCACCGCACGCGCCAGCAACATGGCGGGGGCTATGCCGAAGGAGACGACATCCGCAATGGAGTCGAACTCGCGCCCGAAGGGGCCGTCGCTTTTGCACATGCGCGCCACACGACCGTCCAGGAGGTCGAAGATGCAGGCGGCGAAGATGAAGTAGGTGGCCTGCTGATAGCAATCGAAAGCCTCCGGAGTTCCGTCGCCGAGCTTCATCCCCTTGAAGATGGTGAGGATGGCGAAGAAGCCGCACAGGAGGTTGCCTGCCGTAAGCATGTTCGGCAGGATGGGGATTTTCGGTTCGTCCGGATAAACCGGCATTTGGTTATTTGCCATGGTGATGATGATGGTTCAGAGGTTCAGAAGTTCCTTGGCTTTGGCTTCCAGCTCCGGAAGGGCGGAGCGGTTCTTACCGGCGCCGCGGGCCATGTCCGCTTTGCCGCCGCCCTTGCCGCCGACGATGGGGGCAAGTGTGCGGATGAGGTCGCCGGCTTTGAGCCCCGCAGCTTGGGCAGCGGTGCCGCAGTACCCACCCAGGGAGAGGGCGTTGCCGTCGTCGACGATGAGGAACACGGCGGCCGGGTAACCGATCTTGCGCAGGCCGTTGAAGAGTTCGGTCAACAGGTCGTTGCTGCCCTCGGCCACGACCACGGCGTTCCCGCCAGTCAGGCGTTCCTTGAGGAGGGCGTCAGCCTGCGAGGCGGCAGCAGCGCTACGGGCTTTCTTCAGGCGTTTGTCGGCCTCTACGGCGGCCTCGCGCAGGGCATCGCAGTAGGTGTGGAACTCGTCCAAGGCCGCGTTGACCGTGCGGATGTCGCGGGCCTCCACGGCGCGCTTCGCGGGGTGGTTATCGGCTTTCGGCAGAGCCACTTCCGGCTGCCCGAGGGCCGCTAACTTGGAGTTGGCCAAGCTCAGTTTTTCGAGGTTCTCCTTGCACTCCGGCAGCCTGGCTTCCACGGCCTCGCGCACCATGGCCAGCCCCGCCTTGCCGGCGCCGGCTTCGATGCGGCGCACGCCGCTGGCAATCGCGCCTTCGCTGCGGATCTTGAAGAAGCCGATGTCGCGGGTATTCCGGGCATGGGTGCCGCCGCAAAGTTCCATGGACACGCCGTCGAACTTGCCGGGTTCGCCGCCCATCTGCACCAGGCGCACCACGTCGCCGTATTTGTCACCGAAGAATTGGCAGACTTCCTTGTGCTGCTTGATTTCCGCCATGGGGTACTCGCGGCAGACGATGGGCAGATCCTGCTCCACCCAGTTGTTTACCAGTTCCTCCACGCGGCGCAGATCTTCTTTGGAGATGGCACCGCTGTTGACATCGAAACGGAGGCGGTCCACGTCCACCAGAGAGCCTTGCTGGGCAATGTCTTCGCTCACCAGCATGCGGAGGGCTTTGTGCAACAAGTGGGTAGCACTGTGGTGCCCCTCCAGCGCGCGGCGGCGTTCGGTGTCGAGGGTCAGCACCACGCTGTCACCCACCTTGGGGCACACGCCGTCGGCCGCGGCAATGAGGTGCGCGCGGGCCTGCCCGATCTGCTGCACGCCGAGCACGGGCACGCTGTCGCCGCCCAGTTCCAGGGTACCGCCGTCGCTCATCTGGCCGCCCATTTCGGCGTAGAAGGGGGTCTTGTCGGTGATGATGAAGAGGGTGCCTTCGTTCTCGTGTACCTCGGTTACGGTGGCGGTGCAGCTATCCTCCGTGTAACCGGTGAAGGCTGTCACCTTGTCGGTCTTGAGGTCGAGTGCGCGGACCACCTGCTTCTTGCGGGCATCCTTGGCGCGGCGGCGCTGCTCCTCCATCAGCTCCTCGAAGCGGGCGGTATCGGGCACCAAGCCGCGCTCGCGGGCCATCAGGGTGGTCAGGTCGATGGGGAAGCCGTAGGTGTCGTAGAGTTTGAAGGCGAAGTCGCCGCTCACGCAGCCCTTGGCCGCTACTTCTTTATCAAACAATTCAAGGCCGCGGTCGAGGGTCTCGTTGAAGCTGGTTTCCTCGCGCAGCAGGGTCTCCTTGATGGCGGCGGAGCGTGCCTCCAGCTCCGGGAAGGTGGGGCCCATTTCTGCTACCAAGGTGTCCACCAGCTCCGATAGGAAGGGTTTGACCAAGCCCAGCGCGCGTCCGTAGCGAACGGCGCGTCGCAGGATGCGGCGGAGCACATAGTTGCGGCCGCTGTTGCCGGGCACGATGCCGTCGGCAATGGAGAAGCTCAGCGTGCGAATGTGGTCGGCGATGACGCGGAAGGCGATGCTTTCCTTCAGCACGTCCCGGGTTTCGTCCGTGGCATCCTGCGGGTAGAGGTCTACATAGTTGCGGCCGGAAATCTCCTCCAGCTTGCTGAAGAGCGGGCGGAAGACGTCGGTGCTGTAGTTCGACACGCGGCGGGAGAAGTCAGTGAAGCCCTTGGTACACTGCATCATGGCGCAGGCGCGCTCGAAGCCCATGCCGGTGTCCACGTGCCGCGCGGGCAGGTTGCGGAAACTGCCGTCGCTTTCGGCGTTGTACTGAATGAACACGAGGTTCCAGATCTCGATGCAGCGGTCGCTGTCCTTGTTCACGAGCGAGCCCTGCGTGTTGCCCTCCGGGGTGAGATCTACGTGCAGTTCGGAGCAGGGACCGCAGGGGCCGGTTTCGCCCATCATCCAGAAGTTGTCGTGGACGTTGCCGTTGACCACGTGCACCTTCGGGTCCATCCCCTTGGCGGCGAACAACGCAGCCCAAGTGTCATAGGCCTCTTGGTCGAACTCCCCGGGGTCGCCGGCCGCCTTGTCCGGGCAGTACACGGTGGCGTACAGACGCTCCACCGGGAAGCCCCAGCGTTCCACGATCAGCTCCCAGGCCCAGCTGATAGCCTCTTTCTTGAAGTAATCGCCGAAGGACCAGTTACCCAGCATCTCGAAGAAGGTGTGGTGGTAGCTGTCCTGACCCACATCCTCCAAGTCATTGTGCTTGCCGCCGGCGCGAATACACTTCTGCGTATCCGTCGCACGCGCCGGCTGCCACGGCGGGGTCCATACCCCCAAGAAATACGGCACAAACTGGTTCATGCCGGCATTGGTGAACAAAAGACCCGGGCTCTGCGGCATCAACGACGCCGATGTCACGATGGTGTGTTGCTTCTCTTTGAAGAAATCAAGAAAACTCTGGCGGATTTGCGCTGCGGTCATCATATCTGGGACGAAATTCACGCGAAAGCGTGTTTGCTCGCCCCATTATACCCCACCCCGCCCCTCGTGTAAAGCCTAAACCACCGCTTTGTCCGTTCTCTTCCGGTTCTCGGTCGGTTGACTTTTTCCTTGACGAAGCCCTTTCGTGTCACTATAATCTCCCCATGCAGCGGCGCTTAAAAATCCTGGTTGGTTGTTATGCCTGCGATCCGAATTATGGTTCCGAGCCGGGGATGGGGTGGAATTTCGTCAGTAATCTGGCGAAGTATCACGATGTGCACGCTTTGGTGGAGGAGTATGAGTTTAAGGAAACACTGACAGCGTATGCCGAGGAACACCCTGAGGCGATGCGTCATATCACTTTCCATTTCATTCCGCGCCGCCACCACAATACGCTGCGGGTTATTTGGCCGCCGAGCTATTATTGGTTCTACCGTGCCTGGCAGAAAAAGGCCTATCAACTTGCGCTGCAATTGGATAAGAGTGAGCATTTTGACGCTGTTTACCAGGTAACGATCTCCGGATTCAGGGAACCGGGGTTTCTCTGGAAACTCGGTAAGCCCTTCGTCTGGGGACCTTTGGGCGGGTTTACGGATACGCCGTGGTGCTTGTTGCGTTGTCTGGGATGGTACGGTGCCCTTTATTTCGGGTTAAGAAATATTGCCAATGCCGTTCAGAAGCGATGGGGATTTTCTGCGCGTGCCGCTGCTGCTCATGCTCACACCATCCTGACCAGTACAACAAAGGCGGTGGAAGAAATTCGACGCTTTTGGCACAGAGATGCTATCCTGATGAACGAGGTCGGGCTGGAGACGACACACACACACTACACACCGCAGCCGCACCGACCCGGTGAACCGCTGCGCATCTGTTGGGCCGGGGAACATATCCCACGAAAGGCACTGGATCTGTTGCTCCGAGCCCTTCCTCTGTGCAAGGAGAAGATGGAGTTGCATGTGCTCAGCAAGGGGCCGCGTATGGAGGCATGGAAGGCGCTGGCTCACCGCCTGGGGCTGGATCAGGTTGTTACTTTTCATGGCTTCGTCCCTCGCGAGGAGGCTTTCCGTATCATGGGTTCAAGCCATGTGTTCTGTATCACCAGTGTGCGAGAGGATACCTCCACCGTTGTTTTCGAGGCTTTTCGCTACGGCCTGCCCATTATCGCCCCGGATCACTGCGGTTTCTCCGCTGTCATCGATGCCTCCTGCGGTATCAAAATCCCCATCCGATCCCACTCTCAAGTCATCGCGGACTACGCCCGCCACCTCGACTTTCTCGCCACCCACGAGGATGAGCGTTCTCGCCTCTCTGCCGGCGCTCTCCTCCGTTGCCAATCCTTCACCTGGGAGGCTAAAATGCAAGTACTCAACCGCATTTTCGCAGAAGCGACCTCAGCCGAATGAACGCTCCCTCTGAGGCGGCGTGTTTCCGTGATCGATCAAGAGGAGGGTACAGTCCGGGCTTGACATGTGGGGTGGGGCGGGGTATGCTGGAGGTGTGATGTGGCGAGCGAACAAAGTGAGCATTGTGACGATGGGAATCCTGGCGCTGGGGGTGTTGGGGGTGTATTGGTATTTGGCGCCGTTGGATGAGAAGAAGGCAAATGATGCCGTGGTGGTGGGGGTGTGCGGTATTTTGGCGGTCGGGGCGACGATTTCGTATTTACAGGCGCGGCGGGATATGAATCGGCGGGATTGAGGGGAAGAAAAACGTGTGCGACCGTATTCCGTACTTGCCAAAGCCCGTGACGGGTGGTAAAATGGGGAGAGTACGATGCGCAAATACATCATCAGACGCTTACTGTTGATGCCTGTCACCTTGGCGGGCATTACGTTTGTGGTGTTTCTGATGACGCGGTTGGTACCGGGCGGGCCGGTGGAGCGGATGATGCAGGAGCAGGCCATTGCGGCGTTGAGCGGGGAGAAGGCATCCGGGCAGGCGGAGATCGGGATGAGCGATGAGAGCATTGAGCGGTTGGAGGAGATGTTCAACCTGCGTTTGCCCGTGTGGAAGGCATATTTGCAGTGGCTGGGGTTGATGCCGCAGAAGGTTGACATCTCGAAAGCGGAGTTCGGCGAGGATGGGTGCGCCTATGTGACCCTGCCCGGCCCGAAGGGGCATGCGGTGGTGGTCGAGGTGCAGCGCGATGGCTTCAACGGACAATACCGGCAAGAGGATTGGATGCGCCGGCAGCGTTGGCACCTGACGGTGGAGTCTCCCCGCACGCGTGCCCTGCAGTGGGCCGAGCGCCACGGGGTGACGGATGAGCAGGCTATCACCGAGAAAGAGAATCAGCTCCCGTGGCGTGCTGTATTTTTTCACCGCCGCTTCTGCGGGTTGCTGCAGGGGGATTTGGGTGTATCCTATAAGTATAACGAACCGGTGGGGCGCATGATGATGAGCCGGCTGCCGGTCTCCCTCTACCTGGGCCTGCTGGCGGCCTGTATTACCTACGCCGTGAGTATTCCGCTGGGCATGCTCAAGGCCCTGAAACACAGGAGCTGGTTCGACAGCGTGAGCAGTGTCCTGATCTTTATTGGCTTCGCCGTTCCCGGATTCGCTCTGGGTGCTTTGTTGCTGGTGTATTTCGGCGCACGCCTGGAGTGGTTCCCGCTGTACGGCTTGACCGGCCCCGAATTTGACCACATGAGTTTTTGGGAGAAATGCCGCGACCTGGCTGCGCACACTGTGTTGCCCCTGTCATGTTATGTCATCTCCTCTTTTGCCATGGCCACCATGCTGATGAAGAACAGTCTGATGGAGAACATGTCCTCTGACTACGTGCGGACGGCGGTCGCGAAAGGCGTTTCCTACCGGCGAGCAATGTGGTCGCATGCGTTCCGCAACTCCGTGATTCCACTGGTCTCGACCCTGGGCGGGGTTTTCTGCTCCATCTTCTGCGGCTCACTGCTCATTGAACGGGTGTTTGATATTCAGGGCTTCGGCCTGTTGAGTTTCCAGGCTTTGGTGGACAAGGATTACTCGCTCATCATGGGCACCCTGTTGGTTTCCTCGGTACTGATCATCGTCGGTAACGTAGTCTCGGATATTCTGGTGGCCTACGTTGACCCGCGCATAAAGTTTGACAAATGAAGAAGAATCTGACGGGCGTATTCATCCTGCTTGCCGCCGTTCTCGGCTGCATGGGCGAGCTATTCGGCTGGTTGATCCCCACCCTCTCTTGGCCGTTTACGGTAGCTCGCGAGCTGCCGTTTCTGCATTGCCCGGGGTGGTGGATCAGCCCTTTGGCGGCAGAGGGTCAGTTCAATTGGTTCGGGTGGTTGTGCATGGCGGTGCTGGCCGTGACCGGAATCGTGATTCTGCTGCGCTCCAAGGAAAGCCTTCGCATGCCCCCGGAGCAAATCATGCGCTGGCGCCGCTTCCGAAGCCTGCGGAGAGGCTTCTGGTCCCTGGTGCTGCTGCTGGGCATTGTGCTGCTGGCGGCCTTGGATCAGTGCTTGGTCGGCAAGCGAGCACTGGCCGTGGAGTACGAGGGCCGGTGGTACTTCCCCGCCTTCACACGCGCTGTCATACCCGGCTCTGTTTTCGGCCTGAAGGGAAATGACGCCCCCGCCGAAGCTAACTACCGCAAATTGAAAGCCACCGCCGGCAGCCCCGGGGCTCCCTCCTGTGTGATCATGCCCCCGATCGCCTATGCCCCCACCATGGATGTGGTGCCGTTCCCCACGGAGGAATTGCCCATGCAAGGCGGCAAATTGATGACCCACGACGGCAAGAATCCCTACAACGGCCTGGCCTGCCGCCTGTACGAGGACGGCCTGCCGCACCTGCGCCTCCGCTACCGCAACGGCTATGCCGAGGGGCATGCCCAGGGCTGGGACCGCGACCGCCGGGAGGTGGCCTCCATCACCTACAAACGCGGGCGCCTCAAGGACTACACCTACACGGGGGAAGGGAGCATCTATGACTTCCTGGAGCTGACCCCCAAGGACACCCTGCATCGCATCCTCTACCACCCCGCCCCTCCCTTTACGGGTGGGCACCTCTTGGGCACCAACAGCCGCGGTATTGACATCCTTGCCTACCTCTACGGCGGGCTGCAGGTCAACATCAAAGCCACCCTCTTCTACCTTCCCGTCATCTACCTGATCGGCCTGAGCGTCGGCATGGTGATGGGGTACTTCGGCGGCAAGGTCGATTTGCTCACCCAGCGCATCATCGAGGTATTCTCCCAGATTCCGTTTCTGTTTGCCGTGATGATCCTGAGTGGATTCGTGCCCGCGGAATTGCGCGGCATGTTCCTGATTCTCTCCCTGCTGGCTATGTTCGGGTGGATGCACATCACCTACCTGGTGCGTACCACGACCATGAAGGTGCGAGCGCGCGATTATGTGGCCGCCGCGCAGGTGATGGGCGCGGGGCCGCTGTACATCATGCGCTGCCACATCCTGCCGAATCTCACCGGCATCATCATCACGCTCGTGCCCTTCAGTATCGCATCGCTTGTGCTCGCGCTTGCCTCGCTGGACTACATGGGCTTCGGACTTCCGGAGACCTACCCCGGCTGGGGACGCCTGCTGAACGATGGCTTGGCCAACCTGTCCTGCCCCTGGGTGGTGTCCTCCGCCTTCGTCGCACTGGTGACCCTGCTGCTGCTGGTAACCTTCATCGGCGAGGGAATACGAGAAGCATTTGATCCGAGACGCAACACCTACTACGAATGAAGAAGCAACGAACAGGAACGGTGTGGGCCGGTGTATGCGGGGTACTGGGATGTCTGCTGCTGGTGGGTTGCGGTGGCCGGGAGGAACATGAAGGTACTTCTTGGC
Source organism: uncultured bacterium (assembly GCA_945947905.1). GTDB lineage: Bacteria > Verrucomicrobiota > Verrucomicrobiia > Verrucomicrobiales > Akkermansiaceae > Akkermansia. The sequence goes on along the minus strand of CAMEZO010000004.1, from coordinate 35,798 downwards.
AGCACCCGACTGACAAGAGCATGCCCTATGCCTTTGCGGAGGACGCCCCGGTGCCCGCTTATGCGCGCCGCTGGCATGTGCCGCAGGGTTTCCCGGGCTTCCCGGAGCATTGGAATGCTACGGTTCAGCGCTACCTGCAGCAGGAGGCAGCCGCCGGCGCCTCGGAGGTCGCGCGTTGTTACCGGGAGGCATTGTCGCACCCCTTGCAGCCCGACGCGCGACGCAGGGCCGGGGTGCAGTTTCGGCTGGCCCTGCACCGCTTCAAGGCGGCCTCCACGGCTCTGCGGCGGGGAAGTTACCTGCGCTTTGCCCGTGAGGCTGATCTGCCTGCCGGATTGAATTGGCAGACCGGCGCGGATGAACCGGAAATCGGCAGTCCGGAGGCCAAGAAAGGGGGCACCCTCCGACTGGCTCTGGCGCATGCCTTCCCCAATACACTGCGTCCCTTCGGCCCTAACAGCAACAACTCTACCCGTCGCTATCTGTACGATGACATAGACCTGCCGCTCGTTCGGCTGCATCCGCTCACGGGCCGCATCATTCCCGGCACGGCAGACCGATGGGCCGTGTCCCCGGACGGCATGACGGTCTACTTCCACATCGACGAGAAAGCCCGGTTCTCCGACGGCTGCAAGCTGACCACGCGCGACTTTGTGACAGCGCTGTATGTACGCACTTCCCCATTCTCCGGCGAGCCGTTTTTCGAGGACTACTACCGCAACTTTGCGGGTATCACCATCTACGGCAACCGCACGTTGGCCGTGCACCTGCGTACGCCGCGGCCCTATGCCCCGTATTACGCCGCCGTGCCCGCCTGCTGCACGGCCTTCTATGCCGAGTTCGGCGCAGACTACCCCGCACGCTACCAATGGCGTGTGCCGCCCACCACGGGTGGGTATACCCTATCGGCGGACGGCGTGGTCCTGGGGCGATCGCTCACCCTCTCCCGCGTGAGAAATTGGTGGGCAGCGGATCGCAAGTATACCCGCAATACCTGTAATGTGGATGCCATCTCCTATTCCTTCATCGCCGAGTCCTCCAAACGCCGCGAGCTCTTCCGCCTGGGGCAGCTGGATGTGCTCAGCGGTCGCAACTCCGATTTCTGGTACGAGGGGTTGGAGATTCCGGAGGTGCATGCCGGCTTCATTCAGCGCGTGCAGTTCTTCAACCTCTGGCCTCTCAACAGTTTCGGCTTCCACCTTAATTGTTCCCGCGCTCCGTTTGATAATAAGGACTTCCGAAAAGGCTTCCACCACGCTCTGAATATCAAATCCGTCATCGATACTGTCTTCCGGGGAGACGCTCGGCGCAGCGGTTCGTATTTCAGCGGCTTCGGGCAGTACTCCGATGACAGCATTCAGGCAGCTCCGTACGATGAGGATGAGGCCCGCGCTTGTTTCGCCCGCGCCGGCTACACCCGCGAGGGATCGGACGGTATTCTCTGCAAGCCGGACGGCACTCGCCTGCAGGTGACCGTATGCTCCCGCATTGACCCCCTGTACGAAAACTGCATGGAGGTTCTCCGCACCTATGCGGCCCGCTGCGGTTTGGACCTGCGCCTTGAGTCCCTGGATGATACCCTCTTCTATGTGAAGGTGAAGGATAAACAGTACACGGCTGCCATCTTCTCCTGGGGCTTCTCCCCGCCCCTGCCGGATCCCGGGCTCTTCTTCCTCTCCGGAGATGCCTACAGCCCCTCCGGTTCTCCGGTGCGGGGAACCGCTAACGTGACGGCTACGTCCTCGCCCGAAATTGACTCGGCCATTCTGGCCTGCCGCACGGCTGCCACGGAGCAGCAGGCTGCTGCTGCCAATCATCGCCTGCAGCGCCTGGTAGCAGCTACCTATGCTTGGGTGCCGGGCTGGTGCTCGCCCTATTGCCGTTTTGCCCAGTGGCGTTGGGTGCGTTGGCCGAAGACCCCCGACTATACCTTCTGCCCTCCTCGATATCATGACCCGCTGGACAGTCATGTGTATTGGATAGATGAGAAAATGCGGAATGAATTGCTCCGCGACCGCGATGAAGCGGAATCCATCAACGAGCAGGAGTTGGTCATCCCCCTGCCACAGAATCTTCGTTAGCCATGATCAATGAGACCATACTGGAGGTGCGCAATCTGTCTGCCGGCTTTGAGGATGAGTTCGGCATACGCGCGGCGGTGGAGGACGTGAGCTTCAGCGTGCCGAGGGGTAAATGCGTGGGCATTGTCGGGGAGAGCGGCTGCGGCAAGAGCGTGACGGCCATGAGCATCCTGCGTTTGCTTCCCCAGCCCTACGGCCACATTCTGGGGGGCCAGGCTCTCTTTCACGGGCAGGATTTACTCAAAATGCCGCTTCAGGAGCTGCGGAGCATCCGCGGGGCGCAGATCAGCATGGTATTCCAGGAGCCCACGCATGCCCTGAACCCCGTGCACACCATCGGCGACCAAATCGCCGAGTCTCTCATTCTGCACGGGGGCATGTCCCCGGATGCAGCTTGGGTAGAGGCCGTGAATCTGTTGCATCAGGTTCGCATTCCCCGCGCGGATCTGCGCGCGGCGGAGTACCCGAGCTCGCTCTCCGGAGGTATGCGGCAGCGTGCCATGATTGCCATGGCCTTGGCCTGTAAACCGGAGCTCATCATTGCGGATGAGCCGACAACGGCGCTGGATGTAACCGTGCAGCGCCAGATTCTGCACTTGCTGCGCCGTGTGCGCGGAGCGGTGGGGGCTTCCTGCCTGCTCATCACGCATGATCTGGGGGTGATTGCTCAGAACTGCGATTATGTGGTCGTGATGTATGCCGGGCGCGTTGTGGAGCGGGCCGAGGTGCGGGAGCTCTTTGCCAACCCGCTGCACGCATATACGAAGGCTCTTTTATCAGCCATGCCTCGCCTGGAGTATGAGCCCAAAACCTTCCTGCCCACCATTCCGGGCACGGTGCCGGCGGTGCGGGATTACGTGCCGGGCTGCCGTTTCTGCCAGCGCTGCGGGGTGAATCCGGAGCGCCTGACGCGCCGGCCGAAGGTGGTGGAGGCTCTGCCGGGGCATTGGGTAGAAGCCTGCCCGGTGTGCGCCCCCTTGCCGGCGGCCGGTGCTTAATCCAGGCGGGCTCGCAAGTCCTCGTAGGCCTGCCGGGCTACGCCCTCCGGGTCGGATGCAAAGCCGCGGCGGGTGAGGCGGATGGGACGCCCCTCCGGCGTAAAGTAAATGGCGCGGAACATGAGCGCCTTACCCTGTACAGTCGCGTAGCCGCCCACGGGTATTGAGCAGTCTGCCCCCAGAAGTGCCAGGAAGGCGCGCTCGCAGCGGGCCTCGGTGGCGGCGTGTTCATCGTTGATGGGCGCGAGGAGCTGCTGCATGGCGGTATCATCCGCGCGGGTTTCCACGACGATGGTCCCCTGCCCCAGGGCGGGCATAAAGGAGTCCTCGGACAAATCGACCAAGTGCAGGGTTTGGCCATCCATGGTCAGGGTGTGCCCGGTGTACCCCAGCCGGTTCAGACCGGCGCGTGCCAGCAGCGTAGCATCTACCTCATCGTTCTCCAGCAGCTTCCGCAAACGGGTTTGCACATTGCCGCGGGTCGGTACGATGCGGCAGCGCCCGCTCCGGTAGCAGCGCATAAAATGCGCCCGTCGCACACTGCCGGTTGCGATGGTCGGGTAATCCATGCGTGCCCCGGGCTTCAGCACCAGCACATCCCCCCGCTCCTCGCGCGGCATGTACGCGGCAAGGGCAAAGCGTGCATCACTCTGCCCGGGCATATCCTTGAGGCTGTGCACGGCACAATCCACTCGCCCCCCGGCCAGGGCTTCCTCCAGTGCCGCGATGAATACGCCTTTGTCCTGCGTGCCGGTGGCCTTGTTGACCTCTTGCAGCGGCAGATCCGTTCGGGCGTCTCCTGCGGTTTTGATCGGGCAAACGGTGCAGCGCAGACCCGGATGCTCTTTCTCCAGCGCCGCGATGACCAGTTTCGTTTGCACAAGAGCCAGCTCGCTCGCCCGCGTTCCTATCTTGATTTCCTTCTGCATGGGCCCATTCTATCACATCCCGGTGGGGGCCGACAAGCTCAAAGCGGGGTTTATCGTGTTTCGTCATGTGTTTGGCGTTGACAAGTCGCCTTCGTTTCGGTAAAGTGGTGTCGGTATGAGTATTCGCTTAGCTGTTTTGGGGTCCGGTAGCGGCAGCAACTGCCAGTCCATCTTCAACGCCATCGACGATGGGCGGCTGGATGCCGAGGTCGTCATCGTTCTCTCCGATCACGAGGATGCTTTCATCCTGGAGCGTGCTCGCCGCCGCGGTGTCCCTGCCGAGTATATGGACTGCGGCGGTTACAAAAACAAGTTTCCGCTCGAGCTGCAGGCCGAGATCGCGGCTAAGCTGCAAGCCCTCCGTGTAGACCTGGTTTGCCTGGCCGGCTTCATGCGCCTCGTCAAGCAGCCCCTCCTGCAGGCGTTCCCCAACCGTATCCTCAACATTCACCCCGCCCTCCTCCCGAACTTCCCCGGTGTCGAGGCCTGGAAGCAAGCCCTCGAAGCCGGCGTCCCCCAAACGGGCTGCACCGTCCATTACGTCGATTCCGGCATGGACAGCGGAGAAATCATCATGCAGGCCTTCGTACCCGTCCTCCCCGGCGATACCCCGGAATCCCTCCACGCCCGCATCCAGGTTCAGGAGCATATCCTCTACCCCGCCGCCATCCTCTCCGCCCTCTCAAGGGTGTGAGACTCCACACATGGGTGGTACATATAGGTATTTCACCGCTCGCGTCGGAGCATGTGGTTGACTCCTTGCGGGGAATGAGGAGCATAATAATCACAGACCTGTAAAATATCTTACAGGGGTTGCGGCGTAATGTCCCCCCTTTGGGAGAAAGGGCGGTATTGCTACAGTATCCACGTCGCACGTTTCGGGGCGTATGTCAACCCTTTTCGGCCGGGTATGAGAACGCCCCCGCTGCGGGGAGTGCAACGGGGGCGGGGAGGGTTGATGCAGGGGGCTCAGTCCGTCAGCACATCAATGGTGGAGATGGCCGCGGAGTCGCCGCCGTCGTGGGCAGAGATGGCGATGATGCGGATGTACTCTGCCTGCACGGGGGCGGGGAAGAGGAGCTTCTGCAGATCCGTGGTGTTCTCCAGCGAGCCGGTGAGCACGGGTTTGCCCCATTCCTTACCGTCGACGGAGGTGTAGACCTCGTAGTCCTTGATGCGGCCCTTCTGCGGGGCAGCGCTGCGGAGCGAGATGCCCTTGAGGGTGCGCTGCGAGCCGAGGGAAAGGCGAATCTCGTGCGGGAAGCCGGCGAGGGTGTTGCCGATGATCGTGTGCCAGTAGGTGTTCGGGTTACCGTCCAGCACATTGCGCGCGGCACCGCCCTCCGGCAGGTCGGAGCTGACGTAGTTGACCGTCAGGAAGGCGTAGGGCGGGTACTCCCCGATGACGCGTGTAACGATCGGCGTAACCTCTGCGATGGCGGCGTAGGAGAGCGTGTTGTTCATCGGTTCCAGGCAGACCATCTTGATGAACTTGGCCGTCTTGCGCTGCGGCAGGTGGGCGATTTGCGCGTTGTCCTCGTTCGGCATCTCGATCGTGCAATCCGGCTCGTCGGGCCAGGTGGTGCCGTCCTCGGAGAGGTAGAACGCGATCTTGCGCACACGGCCGCCTTCCTCACCCTGGCGGGGGATGATGCGGATGCCCGTCAGCTCACTGAGCACGCCGAGGTCGATGACCACCTCGTGCGGGTAGGGAGCCGCAGGCTTATGCCACTCCGAGTGCCAGAAGGTATCGCGGCGCCCGTCGATAAGTGCCCATGCGGATTCCGCCTTTCCGGAGGAGCTGGAGCAGGAGACGATGCGCAGCAGGTTATCCGGACGCCAAGCCTCCAGACCCATGTAAACGAGCGGGGCCGGCAGCTTGCCCTGGCTGGTGGCCGTGGCGCGCAGCACGCCCTCCTCGCGCTGCAGGAAGGGGCCGGTGTAGGGCTGCACCGTGCCGTCCGGCAGGGTGAGGGTGATCTTGGCCCCGCGGGTGCCGCAGGCGGCGGAGACGTAGCCCAGCTCATCGCGAGAAAGCGTCACAGCTCCGGTGAGGGGCATACCGGCTCGGCCCAGTTCGCGGGCGTCATCCCCGGGCATGATGGGCCGCAGGTTGAAGACGAAGGTGGTGGGGTGCGACAGCGGGATGTCGCGGTCGATGGGGCGCGGTCCGCAGGCTGCACCGCCGAGGCCCAGGGTGAGGGCATCCACGTTCAGGATAGTCGCGTGGGCGCGCTGCAGCTCCTCCGGGTGGGCAGCAGCAAACAGGGCCTGCGCCGTGCAGGGCAGAGCAGAGAAGCTCATCCGCTCCTCTCCGGCGGCAGCCACCATCAGGCCCACGCCGTCCTTGTTCGTGGCAGCCACCCACTTCGTGTCGCAGCGGTTGCCCATTTCCATCGGGCGCGGGTAACGCTCCAACATGTCCTCGGTCTTGCAGCTGTAGACGCCGATGGGCGCGCCGGCCTTGCGGTCCGGGTAGTTCTCCCCGGGGCCGCGTCCGTACCAGGTAACGTTGTCAAACTGCTCCGGCAGAGCCAGCGTGTAGCCCAGTTTGGGCAGCACCAGCTTCTCCTCACTGGGCACAATGCCGGCCTGCACGCTTACCCAACCGTTCGGCAGGATGGTGTAGACCATCTGGGTGGAGAAGTGGAATGCCTTGTCCGAGATCGGGCCGCGGTCCTCCGGCTCAAAACTGCCGCGGTCATAGTCGCGGGCCTGCAGGACCTCAATGCGTTTGCCTCGGCTGGTGACGGTGGTGGAGATGCGCACAACGCCGCCCTCCAAGCGGTCGACCAACATGGGCGAGGCGTCGTGGGTCATGTCGCGCAGGCCGTTGGTGAGCCACTGGTTCATGGCCCATTTATCATTGGCCAGCGGGGCGCGGAAGGCGTTGAGCAGCACGGTGGGTTCCGCTCCCAGCAGGGTGCGGCCTTTCACCTTGTAGTCAAAGAGGCCGCCGGTCGTCTTGTCCACGCTTATGGAGAAGTCCGGGCCGATGACGTCAACCCGGTTGTCCGAGTTGCGCACCTGAACGCGGGAGTTGGGGTCGTAGGCCGCCGGTACGAGGTCCGGGGAGTAATTATTGAAACTCTCGGGCACGGGTATCTGCTCATAAGCCACGACATACCCCTTCTCGGCCCAATCGGTGTCCTGCTTCAGGGAGAGCTCGAGCTCCAGGAAGTAGAGGCGATCGCGGCGGAGGGAGTCAGCACACAGCTCCTCACGGGAGAGGCGCAACTCAGCGCGGGAGTTGGGAGCTACGTCCGCCGTAAAGCTGCCGGTGGCAATCTCGTTTTTGCCTTCCTCCAGTAGGCGCCAGCGGCCTTCAAATTCGCTCAGGTTTGTGAAGAGGAATTTGTTGCGCAGCTTGATGACCACGTCCTCCCCGGCTGCGAAGCTGCCCGGAGCGAACTCGGCGTTCTGGTGCACCTTGCGGATTTCCGCATACAGCGGGGTGGGGGTGCGGTCGCTGTAGATGACACCCTTGATGCAGAAGATGCCGTCGTTCGGGTACTCGCTGTGGTCGCCGCCGTAGCTCTGGCGGGTCACGCGGCGCCCGTCGGGCAGGGTCACTTCCTGGTCATAGCTCTGGTGAATCCACTCCCAGATACCGCCGCCGATGATGGAGTCGCTGCTGTCGAAGGCTTCCCAGTAGTCGGCCAAGTTGCCCATGGAGTTGCAGAGAATGTGGGCGTACTCGGAGACGTACCAGGGCTTGTTGAGCTTGCGGGATGCCACGTCGCGGGCCCAGTTGACGCTGGGGTACTGGTTGGAGCGCAGGTCTGCCAGGTCGTTGTTGCGCTCGTACTGGGTCAGGCGGGAGGTGTCGCGGCTCTTGATCCAGTCGCGCACGGCTTCGAAGTTCTTGCCCGGGCCGGCTTCGTTGCCGTAAGACCAGATGACGACGCAGGGGTGGTTCTTGCTCTGCTCCACCATGTTCTTGTTGCGCCAGACGTGCTGGGCCTCCCATTCATCGGGGTGGGAGAGGGAGAGTTCGCCGTAGTAATAACCATGGGACTCAATGTTTGCCTCGTCGCAGACGTAGATGCCGAGCTCATCGCACATCTCGTAGAAGAAGGACGGCTGCGGGTAGTGGGAGTTGCGCACGTGGTTGATGTTGGCGCGCTTCATGAGCAGCAGCTCCTGGCGGCACTCTTCCTCCGTGACGGAGTGGCCGTTGGCATGCTGGCTCTCGTGGCGGTTCACACCCTTGAGCTTCACGGGCTGCCCGTTCACCAAGAAGCGGCCGTTGAGCAGCTTCACGTCCCGGAAGCCGATGCGGCGCGAGATGGTCTCGGTGATGCGGCCCTCGGCGTCGCGCAGGGTCAGCAGCAGGCGGTAGAGGTTCGGTTTCTCCGCGCTCCACAGGGCGGGGGCGGTAACGGGAAGCTGCAGGGTTTGCTTGGCGGGCTTGCCCGGGGCCGTCTCGAAGGCGGGGCTGTCGACCGTGCCCACGGTCTTGCCGTCGGCATCCAAAAGCTCGGCTTGCACACTGCCGCCGCAGGCGGTTGCGCGGTTCTCGACGTCGACTTCCACGCGCAGGGTCGCGCTGCTGTAGTCACTCGTGCCGTCCGCATTCTGCGGGAAGTCGGTGTGCACAAAGAAGTCGCGGATGAAGGTGCGGGGCGTGCTGAACACGGACACGCTGCGGAAGATGCCGGAGAGGCGCCACATGTCCTGGCACTCCAGATAGGAGCCGTCGCTGTAGCGATAGACCTCCGCTGCGATAGTATTGGCACCCGGTTTCACATAGGGGGTGATGTCAAAGATGGCGGCTGTGCGGCTGTCCTTGGAGAAGCCCACCTTCTGCCCGTTCACCCACAGGTAGAAGAAGGAGTCAACGCCGTCGAACTGAATGAACACCTCCCGTCCGTCCCAGTCGGCGGGCAGTTGCAGCTCCCGTCGGTAGGAGCCCACAGCATTCGGCTCCGACTGCGGGGTGGTGTATTTCTTCTCATCATCCGTGCGCGGTTGGGTCATCACCAGCGGCCAGTTGCGGATGAAGGTGTAGCGCTGGTTGCTGTAGATGGGCGTGCCGTAGCCGCGCATCTGCCAGTTGGAGGGCACATCGATCTCGGCCCACCCGCTCACATCGAACTCCGGCTTGTAGAAATCCACCGGCCGTTTATCCGGCGCCGGGGCCCAGTGGAACTTCCACGGCCCATCCAGCGACATCACGAGGGAGGAATCCTTCCGCCCTCCCTTGAGGGCTTCCTCCCTGTTTGCAAAAGGCGTAAAAAAGGCCCGGGAATCCTCGCGCCCCTCACACAGGCGCTCCGGAGCCTCCCAGTCCGGATGCGGCGCATACGGCAGCTCCGCCCCGGCACAAAGCCCGGTGGTAAGTACCATGGTCATTGTCTTTAGCAAGTTCATATCGCGGGCATTATACCATCTCTCCCCCCGCTTAGCAAGAACAAAGTGCCGCCGCCCTAACCGCGGAAGGAAGGGATTTTTGGGAAACCGGATCTACGGTGAAGCCACGATGCAGGTCCATAGTAGGCAGCTTTAGGGGATATTGAAATAACTAAGAGACCTACGACCCCGGCGGCGCGCAGTCTGCGCGGGGGCGGTGGGGCATTCTTTATAGTAGAGGGAGGGGGCATTACTTTGTGGCCCAGAAGCGGCGGGCGTCGCGGGGGGCGATGGCGGTGGTGTTGACGTAGCGGGTGCGGAGGAGGGCGGTGCTGCTGTGGCCCATCTCGCACTGGAGGGCGGGGAGGTTCCGGAAGGTGCAGGCGTGGTAGGTGGCGAAGGTGTGCCGCAGGACGTCCGGGACCCAGTGGGAGAAGCCGGCGGCGCGGCGGAGGGCTTGCCAGCGGCGGTTCCAGTTGCGCGGGATGCAGAGGGGGAGCAGGTGGGTGCCCGCGCGCAGCGGGACGGCGCGGCCGCCGCCGGTTTTGCTGCTTTGCGGGCGGATGAGGACGCGGCGCCCCTGTCGGTCGATGTCCGTTTGCGGGTTGAGGCGCTGCACCTCCGTGGGGCGGATGCCGCAGAAGAGCATGAGATGCAGCGAGAGGCGCATGGCCGCGTGCTCCGGACGCCGGGCGACGCTCAGCAGGCGCTCGGCCTCGGCCAAGCTCAGCGGGCGTATCTCCTGTTCCTGTACCTTGGGTACTTCTACGCGGTCCACGGGGTTGGAGTCGCACCACTCGTGTCGGTAGCCGTAGGCAAAGACGGTGTGCAGCACGCTGCGGGCCTTGCGGTACGCGCTGCGGCTGTGGCCGTAGGTGCGCTCCAGATAGGCGCGGCATTCCGGGGCACGGACGGCGCGCAGGGGACGCTCCGCCAGCGCCGCGTCCGCGCAGAGACGCCGGGTGTAGTAGCGCAGGTCCCGCATGGTGACGGGGCGCAGTCCCTGCCGAGCGGCCAAGGCGGCTTCTGCGGCCTCGCGCACACTCACCGTCCGCTCCCGTGCGCGCATGGCCTCCGCCCCCAGGCGCAGGACGCTCCGTATGCGGCCCATCAGCTCCGCCCGCGGCATGCCCGCGCCGCCGATTTCTTCCGCGCATTCCGCGACAAGCCGCTCCGCGTCCGTGCGGCTCAATTCCAGCCCTTTGAGGATTTTTCCGTTGTTCATGGTCTTCAGGTTTTTGTAAGATGATGCAAGCATAAAGTGCGTTTTCTGTGTAGAATTCTGGCATTTTTTTGTTCCCTTGTCTACGAAAAAATGAACTGCGGTCAGATGAAGGACTGTCTAAAGCCTTGACTGCCAAGGGATTGCGTGAAAAGATGACGCATTCATCTTACAAAAAGATGTAGACTACCTCCTGTAGAGAGCGAGTGCCGACCCGGTACCTGCTTCCTCCTTTTCATATCCACACTCACATCATCATGAAGACAAGATTACTCTCACTCTTCCTCGCAGCGGTCGCCGTTGTGTTCACCTTCAGCGCCTGCGGCGGCGGTGGAGGGAACGAAACAGAAAACGGCATCGTCACCAACTATGACTTACTCTCAGGACGCAAGGCTCTCATCATCATGGGAGGTGGTTCCAAGGTAAAGTTATACGCTCCCCCGGGCGGAGACAATAGACTCCAAGGTTGGGAATCCGGAGAGATTGACAAAGGCGGCGAGATGATCAATGCCTATGTATCCATCAATGACGGAGAGGCTATGCCCGTACTCGTCTACTATCGTTACAATCCGTCGACTCGATGCGGACTTCTCAATATCACCGACCAAGGCGGGAGCGAAATCATAGGAGGGGAGGATGATTTCAATCCGACCGTTCCGGAAGAAGGAAATGAAAATCGCTACTGGGTAGGTGACGATGCACATGCCACTTTCGCGATTTTATTAGCATTAGGTGGTCGTATGGGTGGTACCAGTACCGGTGATACATTGCTGACCATCAGCCGACTTACCTTCGACTTCAATTACATGCAATGCGGATATCAGATTTACTCCTATAATCAGGGGGAGGAAATTCATCGTGAATACAACTCTCGTCAATTTGTCATTGTAAGACAATAACTAAAGCTCTACCATGAAAACGAATCTTTTCCTGCTCTGTCTTTCCTTGGCTCTTACCGGTACCATTGCCTCATGCGGTGGTGGTGGCGGGGGCGGAAGCAGTGCTGCTCCCTCGCAAAGCGTTTCGGATTATAATCCGGATTTCCTCTTTGGATCTCCTACCGGTGGAATCGTGCGCTTCTACTCCGGCAACCAGTTGATTGCGACCTTCCGCTACGAGGACGCATACATAGCCGGAAATAAATCCACATCTGCATCCGTATACGCGACTGTTTATGCAGCCGGGGACCACCGAAACTTTCTGAATCCCTGTGTATTCGAGGAAACCGTTACCAACGGTCAACACACCTTCAGGGTTCTGAACCAAGCACTCACTGCCGACAGTTTAGAAGCCCTTCGAGGTAGTAATACAGTGGGTACACAAGAGCTCAGCGGCATGGGCTATGGTAATGAAGTCCGAGTGGCTTTCCCGACACAGGGATCAACATTGACATATTCCGGTGACGCATCCGAAGGAAAGAAGCACATCGAAGAAGGAAATATTATCCTCTATTTTTACGATTGTGCGGAGGTTACTCCGGATGGTGAAGACGGTCACGATCATGACGGCGTAAATGGTGATGGGGATGCTCAGATAGAGCAAAATCCCATACAACATGCTAACGCCATGGAGATGCGCGCCACCTACGTCAGAGTGGATCCCAAGTAACATTCACCGCCCATGCTCTGCAACTTGGCGAAGGACGCGTGGATACCCTGTATGGGGCCACGCGGGGACGTGAGGTTGCAGGGCTTGGGAGAGATTTTTGCGAAGGCTGAAGAGATTCGGGATTTGGCCGTGCAGCCGCATGAGCGCATTGCGCTCATGCGGCTGCTGCAATGTATCACGCTGGCGGCGGGAGGGATTGAGAGCGCGGCGGCGTATCTGCGGGAGTGGGAAGGAGCGTTTGAGCTGTATGCGGAGGGAGCCGGCGGGGCCTTTCTGCAACTGCCGGGGCTGGAAGGCGAGGCACGGGTGGAGCTGCGCAAGCTGGCCCCGGCGGGGACGGCGGGCAACTCGAGCAGCCTCTTCGAGAACGACGCCGCGCGGACGCAGGTAAGCCCCGCGCAAGCGGCTCTGCACCTGCTTACCCTGCAGAACTTTGCCCCCTGCGGCACCATCGGCACCGCCCTGTGGGCCGGGGAACCCACGGCACGGAAGACACCGGATGTCTGCCCCGCCGGTCCCTGCGCTGCGGGGAGCGCCCTGCACGCCCTGCTGCTCGGCCGCAACCTGCGCGACACCCTCCTCCTGAGCCTGCGCACCCTGCGGCAAAGCCCCCTGCCCCTCGGCCGACCCGTGTGGGAGCAGATACCGCAAAGCCCCCGGGACAGCGCCGCCCTGCTGAATGCCACCGGCACGCTGTGCGGACGCCTGGTTCCCCTCTGCCGCGCGGTGCGTTTGGCGGGCGACCGCTGCATCCTGGCCCGCGGCTTGGACTACGGCAGCGAGCCGTCCCCCGAACCGAGCATGGTCACGGCCGACGGCAGGCCCATCGGCACCGCGCCGCATCTGCCCCTGTGGCGCTGCGCCCCCGCTGCCCTTGCGAGCCTGAGCGGGCAGGAGCTTCCCCCCGGCACCGCGCTGTGGATGGGTTGCCTGATGACAGACCGCGCCAAGGTGCTCGGCACGCGAGAACTGCGCCTGCCCCTGCCCGCCGGGGTACCTCCCGAGGCGGCAGCGGAGAGCCTCCGCACCCTGACCACCGCCGCCGATGCCCTCGAGGCCCGAACCGCCGAGGCCGCCGAACGCTACGCCGAGGACGTCTGCGCCGAGCCCCGACGCGCGGCCGCCCTGCGCCGGGAAGCCGCCCTGCGCTTCCGCAGCGAGGTGCAACACGCCCTGCCCGACCTCCTCCGCGCCGACCGGGAAGAAGTTCAAGACACCCTGACCCTCTGCTCTCACCGAGCCTTATCGTGCGTCTGCCCGCACGCCGGCCCCCGCGCCCGATGTGCTGCCCGACAGGCCGCCCGCCTGCTACCCGAGGCACTCGTCTCTCCGGCAGCTACGCCGGCCACGTCCCCCTACCCCACGGATCCCGCCGCCTTGGTGGCCCACCTGCTCCGCCTGCGCCGCGACCCGCAACAGCTCGCGGCCCTGCGCACCCTGCTCGACCGCACGGGCCGCAAGCCCGGGCTGCGTCTGCTGCACGACTGCGGCGCGGGGGACTCCGCCGCCGAGCTGGTCGCCGCCCTCTTTGCCCTGCACCCCTACCACACCGAGCGCCCCGGCTACGGCCCCTCCGCTACCTATCGCCGCTTGGCCCTTGCCGGGCGCAGTCACCCCGCGCAGACGGCAGCCCGCCTGCGGCAGCTCGCCGCCTCCGGACCCGCAGGCTTGGCCGCGCAGATGCCCGCGCTCATCACCGCCCTGCGGCACAGCATCATCCCCGTCAACTACCGCGAGCTCTACATCGAGCTTTGCGATGCATCCCGCACCGGAAAGGAGTGCCCCCGTGTATCTGTCAACATACATGCTGCATGAGGCCGAAGCCTCCCGCCTCCTGCCCCGGGACGCCTATGCCCTGCACCGCCTGGTGTGGCGCTTCTTCCCCGGCATGGGGAAACGGCGCTTTCTGTACCGCGCGGACTACGCCCCCGGCGGCGCGCGCCTCTGCATGCTCTCCCCGCTGCCGCCGCTGTGCCCCGCCGATTTACCGCAGGACAGGCTGTGCTGCGCGCCCATACCCCCCGACTTTCACCGGGCCCGCGACTACCGCTTCTGCCTGCGCGCCAACCCCACCAAACGCAGCCCCGAGCCCCACGGACGCCGCCTGCCCCTGACCGGCGACGACGAGCTCCTCCGCTGGCTGCGGCGCAAGGGCGAGCAGGGCGGCTTCCTGCCCGGGGAGGATGTCCGCGCCGTCCCGGAGGCCCCCCTTCCCTTCTGCAAACCCGGCTGCGCCCCGGCCCTGCACCACTCCGTGCAATTCTGCGGCAGCCTAAGCGTGCGCGACCCCGAGACCTTCCGCCGCGCCCGGGAGCACGGGTTCGGCAGCGCCAAGAGCTTCGGCTTCGGCCTCATGCTCCTCCTTCCTCTCTCCCCGATTTCATAACAATGGAACTCCTCGAACTGCACCTGTTGCAAAGTTACCCCGTCTGCTGTCCGAACCGCGACGACCTAGGGGCGGCGAAAAGCGCCTACTACGGCGGCGTGCGCCGCGCCCGCATCTCCTCCCAGTGCATGAAACGCAGCCAGCGCCGCCTCTTCCGCGAGCTGGCCCCGCAGCACGGCTGCGGCATACGCACCCGCCTGCTGCCCGGCTACCTGCTGGGCCTGCTGCAAGCCCGCGGAGCCGCCGGCGCAGAGGCCCTCGCCGCGGCCCTGGCGGGCATTTGGTGCAAGGTGGATGCCCGCAAAAGCGAACCCGCCGCCGCCGCTCCCGTCTACTTCTCCCCCGCCGAGGCGCAGCTGATGGTACAGACCGCCCTGGCCCGGCGCGAGGAGAAACCAAAGGCCACTCCGGCCGAGCTGGCCAAGGCTGCTGCGGAGGCCCTGCCGCGCGGGCACTTGATGAGCGATGCGGCTGATATCGCGCTCTTCGGGCGCATGGTTACCTCCGACCCCGAGCTCTCCACCGAGGCCGCCGCGATGTATACCCATGCCATATCCACCCACCTCTGCGAGCCGGAGTTAGATTACTTCACGACGGCGGATGACTTGTTATCCGCGGGCGCGGGCGGCGGCATGCTTGAGTTCCACTCCGCCTGCTACTATCGCTATGTGGGGCTGAACGTGGACCTGCTGCGCGAAAACCTGGGACAGCCGGATGCGGAGACCCTGCGCCTGCTGCTCCGCGCCTTCGTTGACTCCGCCCTGCGCGCGGCACCGTCGGCCCGGCGCGGGTCGATGTGCGCCTCCTGCCTGCCCGACTACGCCCTGGGCCTGCACCGACGGAGCGGCTGCCCCCTGCAGCTGGCCGCCGCCTTCGAGGACCCCGTGCTGCCGGAGGGAGGCTATGCCGCACCGAGCCGCGAACGCCTGCGGAGCTTCTTCCGGCAGATGCAGCATACCTGGAACCTGAAGGCTGAGGTAACAGTCGAGTTACCTGATAAGTGCGCCGATGAATTCACGGAGTCCCTGATTGCCCCGCTCGCCCCATGATGCACGCCCTGTTGCTGCACTTCGCAGCCCCGCTGCAGGCCTGGGGAACGGACAGCCTGTTTCAGGAACGCGGGGCCGGGGTCGCGCCGTCACTGAGCGCGGTCTGCGGCATGGTATGCGCCGCCGCCGGGGCCGACAAGGGGAGCGACGAGGAGGCACGTATCATCGCCGGGTTCCGCGCGGCGCGCATGCACAGTGTGGCCCTGGGCGACGCCCCGTCACGCGCCCCGCTCTGCGATTTTCACACTGTCCTCGGCACCCGCGCCGTGAACGGTTCGCCCCTGCCCACGGTGGTCACGCGGCGTTTCTACCGGCAGGATGAGCGCTACTGCGTGCTGCTCGAGTCGACGGACCGGGATTTCCTGTGCCACGCCGCCGAGGTCCTGCGCAACCCGCGGCGCGGCATCTGGCTGGGGCGCAAATGCTGCATCCCCGCCGAGCCTCCGGTGCGTAAGCCGGTGATGCCCGCCGCCGAGGCACACCGCCTGCTGCTGCACGGCCCCCGCCGCATCCGCGAGCTGTGGTGGCAGCCGGATAACACGGAGGCCGCCGACCTACTGCTCCGGGACCGCCCGCTTTCCTTCGGCCTGCCCGGCAACTCCGGCCGCGCAGGGCGCGCCTGCGATTACCGCCCCCTGCGCCGCATCACGGACCCCGCTGCTATCACTGCACTGCTCACGGAATGAGAGACTTCACAGCACGGGGGTTATAGAGAGCGAGTGGAGAATGACCGCGGAATAAAAGGAATTTTCGGAGACTGTATATCATGCTGCTCTCAGGCAAGACGTCGGAGCATGTTCACGATAGGTAGCTTTAGAATTTTATCAAACAATCAAGGGAACTACTATCCCGCCGGCATGCAGTCTGAACCGAGCTAAGTATGCCGATCAGTTTCCGAAACCTTCCTGAAATTCTGCGTTCTGAAAACTTCAGTTACCTACTACCCCGGCGGCATGCAGTCTGTGCCGAGCTAAGTATGCCCCGAACTCTCCGAAAATTCCCTTTATTCCGCGGTCAGGCTCCCCTCGATATCAGGAGAACTCGCCTAAGAAACCGCTTTCGTCTACGTAGTACTTCTCCGGAAGAGTGTAGGGTTTTGCCAGGCTTTGTCCCGTGATAACGGTCGTGCCGTCCGAGCTCTTATCCACACAGAAGCAGGGGATCAACAGGCCGCGCGTACGCGGACGGGCCCCGAGCTGCACCGTGCCGTCGGACATCTTGAAAACGCTGCTGCGCATGCTCATGGACAGCACGGTACCGGCGGAGGTGGCCATGCAGGGACGCCAGCGCATATTCGGTGCAGCGAGGTCCGGGCCCAAGCTGAAATCGAAGAAAGGAATCTGGCGCGGCGGGAAGACCTTGATGAGCAGGGAACGCATGTGCGCCCCACCCACCATCTGCGAAATGCAGGGATCGATGCTGCGCGAGTCATCCGTGATGATATGCACCGGCGTCTGCGTCAGGATGGGCCAGAGCACACCGAGGACGAACTCATGCGACTCCCCGTGGCCGACCGTAGTGAGCATATGATGGCCCTCCTTGAGCGTATTCGTACGGCGGATTTGGCAGGCATTCAGCCAACTGCGGTGCAGGGAAATAATGTTCTCCGTACCTGCTATCAAAGTCTTGAGCCACGGGATAGCCTCTGCCGGACTCTTGGGGGAAGGCTGGCGGGCAATCAGGGCTGCCGCAATCTGAATACCGGACAGCGTACCCCCGCTGCAATGCACGAGTGGCTTGTTACCCATGCGCTCCAACAACAACAGCAACGCCTCTCGGCTACCACCGTCCGACACCTCCAGGCAATCCGCAGCCAGGCTGCGGAAAGTGCGCACGATCCCCTCGGCATCAAAGGACGCCGGCGAAATGGGACGCCCGACGGCCACCGTGAACGAATAGGGAACGCTCTTGGGCATCTTGGCGAAGAAACGGCTGCGGGAGAACGAAAAGACGCTGCCCCACAGGCCATCCATGTAGAGCGGGATGATGGGTACCTGCGCCCGACGCGCAATCTGCTCGATACCCCGGCGGATGGGGATGAGGCAGCCGCTGCGGGTCAACTGCCCCTCCGGAAACACACAGATCAGCTCGCCGTTCGCGAGACCTTCCGCGGCATTGCTGATGGCCTCGCGGGGGTTTTTAGAGGAAATGGGAAGCGCATTGAAAATCTCTAACACCCAGCTGATGAGACGCGAAGCCATGAACTCCTCCGCCACCACAAAGCGCACGGGACGCGGGCAGACCATCGTGATGAAGAGCGCATCGGCATAGGTAACATGGTTTGCGACCAAGAGCGCCCCCCCGCGCTCCGGCAGGTACTCCGGGTTCAGCGTGCGCGGACGGTACACCAAACGCATGCACCATATGCCCACCATGCGGATGAACTCCTGCGGGATAAGACGCAGGGAGGTAACCATGATAAACACGCTGAGAAGGAAGAGCACGAAAAACTGATTCTGCGGACTCGCGCCGTACTCATGCATCATCCACATGAGCCCCACGGCTACCAAGCCCATCACATTGTCGATGAGGTTGCCGGCCGCGATGATGTTGCCACGGTTAGCGGGGTCGCAGTGGTCCTGGAGGAAGGCATTGAGCGGTACCAAATAGGCTGCACCGAAGGCTCCCGTAAAGGCCAGGAAAATGTTACTCATGTAGGTATTGACATCCAAGCATACCAGCATGAACGTGCAAACCGTAATACCGATGGCACCGAAAGGAATGAGGCCCAGCTCGTTCTTGCCCTTGCAGAGTTGCGAGGCAATGGCACCGCCCGTCAGCACACCGCCCGTCAGCCAAGCCATCAGAATGCCGCACTGCAAACTGAAATCACACTCGGGATCCGCCTCCTGGAGTTGTTTAGCAATCTGGATGATAATCAGGAAAAGGGAACCGGCGAGGCACCAGAAATAGGAGATACCCAGCTCACTGAGGCGCAGCAGACGGTCCTTCCAGAGGTATTTGACCTGCACGAAATGCTCGTAGAAAAGGCTCCAACTGAAGGGACGCGGCTGCTTGGCGGGGTAACGGGGAACAAGGAAAGACGCCGCGGAAACAATGCCCGCCAAAATCAGGAACACCCAGGTCGGCAGCTTCACCGCGCTCCATCCTGCCTCCTCCACGGCATCGGGCAGCTCGTTGTACACATCCAACAAATAGCTAAACCAGAAGAAGACACCGATCTGAGCAATCAGAAGCACGCCGACCATGCTCATCTCGACAATACCGGATCCGAAACCGATGTACTTGGAGCCCAGCAGATCCTTCACAATGCCCTTCTTTGCCGGACTTAGAATAGTAGCCTGCGTAGCAAATACCGCAAACCACAGAATCGCTGCCGTCATATCATGCTGGTAAAAGCAGAAGAGCATGCAGCTCATCACCACAATCTGCGCCAGGCTCATCACCTGGATGATCCGCGTCTTGCAGAAGCAGTCCGCCAGCCACCCCACGAGCGGGGAGAAGAGAATATACGGCAGCACGAAAATGGCACCCAGCGTATACTCCAGCGTACTGCCGGAGGCGCCCCACAGCCACACCCCCAGCGGAATCAGCAGGAACTGCACCGCCTTCTCATTGAAGGCGTTCTGCGCCTGAACCGCCACCAGCGTCCAGAACCCCCGCCACTCCTTCCGGCTGGGCTCCTTGTAGTGCATCTCATCCTCCCCCCCCTCAAAAGGAACGGGAGGACACGGCTCCCCTGCCGTCGGCGCGCTCGTTTCGTCTGTTTCTGCCATAGTATGCCCACATTATCGCACAATCCACCGCAATGGCAAGACTTATTTTGCCGCAGGGGGAAAATTCGGGAAATATATCAGTCCCTTCCGCCTCCGGAAAGAAGAAGCCTGATTCTGTCGGCGAAATTTTCATCCTCCACCAACTCCCTGATCTCGCAGGTCCAGATCACAATGACATTCCACCCCATATTTTCGAGTAACTCCCGTTGTCGACGGTCACGCCCCGTATTCTCAGCGAACTTCTTCTCCCAAAATTCCCGATTCGTTTCGGGTGTACTCGCGTATCTGCAGCCCGGGTGGCGGTGCCAAAAGCATCCGTGAACAAATATAACGGATTTGTATTTCGGCAAAATAATATCCGGTTTTCCGGGCAAATCCCTGCCGCAAAGGCGGAAACGAAAACCACAGCCATGCAATTTCCTGCGCAACAGCAATTCCGGTTTCGTATCCCGAGACCTGACGGCCGACATGTTACGATGTCTTTGTTCGGCTGTGTGGTTGTCCATCTTTGCGCGGCGTAATGAATCTTATCTGCAATGCAAGTTTGAGGCTGATGCTTCCGTCCGCTTCATTGACCAAGAGGCGACCGTACCTATGCTTACCGGAAGAAGGATGATCAAATTTTGTATAGCGGTAAAGATACTCATCCAGCTCCGTTCTGTCGAACAGATGATACGTCAAGAGTTTGCCGTCCCAACGTACAACAATGAATCCGCCATTGGCATTCTCCTCACCCCTCCAATCTCCCGCCGGTGTCATTCCCAAGGCAAATGCCTCCAACAGTTTCTTGACGCGCCGCTCATAAAGAGATTTACCCTGCGGGTATTGAAGAGGGTTTCGAGCTGCCGTCATCTCCGTCACCTCCCTGACACTGCTTTCCCCGCTGAGATAATGCACAAGAAGCAGTTCGCCGAGTAATTTCGGCATACTGTCAGCGACAACAATCAAATTACTCTCGAAATTACGATGGCAGATTTTTTCGAATTCAATCGAGGCCCCGTGCTCCTTCAAAAGAGACATCAATTTCTTGATGCGTTTTCTCGGAAATTTGTCACACTCATCATTGATGAGTCTTGCTTTCTCAACGGAAATACCTCTGACTGTATACAGAATATTCGTACAATCCGCACTCGCATTCTGAAGAGTCGGAGCGGATCCGAGATAGGATTTGATGCTGAATCCGCACTTCACGGGGACACCGCCGGCACGAAGGTCCTGAACCTTCAATACAATATCCTGTTTATCACCGGATTTTGCTTTAATTTTATCATCCGCCAGTCGTTCCAGAAATTTCAATGCCCCCTCAACAGAAAAACTGCCTACGCAATCTCCGGACTGAATACAGGCCAAAAGCCGGTCAGCCTCGGAAGCACTCTCCACTGACGAAACCGTACCCTTCTTTTCTCCGGAAGTATAAATCTCCCACCTACCATCCCCGGTATACCGATAAACAAGCTTCTCATCCGCCCCCCGATGTATCTCCACGATATCCGGCGCATAATCGTGTTTCTCATTCAGATCTGCATCACACGGAAACAAACGATGATCACCCATCAAACGGAAAAAAGCGTACAGCTCGCTCCATTCGCCCCTGTTTCCCGTAATCGGTTTGGAATCAGATTGTTCTTTCATATATTACCCGATACATCATCCAAGACTGCCTTGATCTTTTCCGCAATAGCACGAATGACAGGAACCGTTACACTGTTTCCGAACTGCTTGTACAAATGGACATCGGAAAGGACCAGCTTATAGGAATCCGGGAATCCCTGCAAACGCGCCCATTCTCTCGGTGTCATCTTGCGGATACCTTCCCGGTTGACCTCTCCCTTGATATGTGTACTCGGAGTCAAATCCGTTTGTCGGGGATCAATGATAAGATTCCGCTCACGCCCCATTCCCCCGCAAACAATGGCACCGGCAATTCCGTCCAGTTCACGGATTTCGTATCCGAAACCGTTACCCTTTGCGGCATGCCGTTCCTTATGGCGAATCAGGGTCGCGAGATATTGAGTACTGAGGTAATACTTCGACGGAACCGGCTTCTCCTCCAAAATATCACGCAGGCTGACTTTTCCCGGTACGGGTGAGGGAAAATCAAATCGATCGGGTGCAATGTCCTTTCTGAACGCAACGATGTAGATGCGCTCTCGATTCTGAGGCACGCCGAAGTCCTTGGAATTCAAAACCTTTGCAAACACCTTATATCCTATCTGCTCGAGGGTACCCCGAATGACGGCAAAAGTTTTTCCCTTGTCATGAATGGTAAGACCCTTGACGTTTTCACAGAAAATGACTTTGGGTTTATGCCGCGCGCAAATGCGTGCCACATCAAAGAACAGTGTTCCCCGGGACATCCCCTTGTAATCATCGTCAAACCCCCTTCTCTGCCCGGCAAGACTGAATGCCTGACAAGGGAAACCGGCCAAACAAATATCAAATCCCGGAATATCTTCTTCCGAGATCTTGGTAATATCTCCGTTGATGGTCAGTGAATCCGGAAAATTTGCCGAATAAGTCTTTTGGGCCGCTGCATCCCACTCCGAAACAAAAACAGTCTCGGCGCTGTCACCGAAAGCCCGGTCAAACCCCATACGGATTCCGCCGATCCCGGCAAAGAGATCAATCATACGGATTTTACCCGCCTCGGAAACCCTATGCACCCGCGAAAACAAATCACACACCATCCCGCCGACCGGGGAAACAGGAGCGGAATCCCGGGTTCCACGTTTTCTGACGAGCTCCCCGGGAAGCCCGCATACAATGTCGTTCGGTTTCATGGTGCGAGAAGAATGCTGCATTCTTATACCACATACCGGGGAGAAATGCAACTATTTTCCCGAGGAAGTCCGCCCAACATGCAGGAAAGTAATCTCCGGGCGGCAGAAGGTGCGGAGGGGGAGGATGCTGGTGCCGAGGCCGCGGGTGGTGTAAATGAGCAGGTCTTTGTAGCGGTGGAGGCCGCGGGTGAGGACGGGCGGGGTGATGGAGTCCGGGAGCTTGATGGCCTTGCCGCCGGGCAGGCAGAGTTGGCCGCCGTGGGTGTGTCCGCAGACGGCCAAGAAGGAACCGGGCGGGGCGAAGAGGGTGCCGTAGGGGGTGTGGCTCAGGAAGAGGAGCGGCGTGTCGGGGCGTTTCTCCGCAATGGGACCGGGGGTGGGGAAGGTGTACATGCAGCGCACCCCGGCCACATCCAGCTCCGTGCCGCCCGGGCGAATCGGGATGCGCTTGCCCTCCGCCAAGGGGATGCCGAGCCGGGCAAACATGGCGCGCGCCTCGTCCTCGCCGTAGTAGTAATCGTGATTTCCCAGCACCGCCACGCAGGGCAAAGACGTCAGCGGCCGCAGATGTTCCTCCAACTCGGCAGCCGACATACTCGACTCCGCACTGTGCCCGTTGAAGTAGTCCCCCGCCAGCAGAACGGCATCCGGCTTGGCCGCCAACACCCGTCGCACGATTTCATCCATGTAGTCCCCATCCCCCGGGCGGGCATGCAGGTCCGCGAGCAAAGCCAAGCATACCCCCCTACCCTGCCACTCCGGACAAGGCACATGCGCATGCGTCTCCTCGATGTCCTCGCGCTCCCACCACGCATACAGAAGCACCGCGATCAGCAGCAAGCCGTAGATGAACCAACGCCACCTCATTGCAGCAATCCCCGCAAAATGATGTCACTCCCGCAGTCCACCACCTGCTTGTCGACCAGCCGCCACTCCCTCGGCAGGAAGTCTCCCCCCGCCACGGTGTCGCTGCCGCCGCTCACATAGGGCGTGATGTTCTGCACCCACTCCTGCACCATCCCCTGCTCCAAGAAATGCCGCAGAAGCCTCGGGCCGCACTCCAGCATGAGCTGCACCACCCCGTGCTCCCGGTACAACCGCTCAAGCAGCTCACCGAGCCGGACAGCCCCGGAGAACACCAAGGTGCGCTCCCGGTGCTCATCCGTCAGCAGCCGGCAGTCGGCAGGTATCCCCTGCCCTGTCAGCACGACGCGCAGAGGCTGTTTCTTTTCCGGCGGGATGGGAAGGTGTGGGTTGCGGATCGTCAGGCGCGGGTTGTCCGTGCGCACGGTGTTCCCTCCGACCAAGATGGCATCACTGCGCAGGCGGAGGTCGTGCGCGTACCGCAGACTCTCCTCATTGCTCAGCCAAGCTGTACCGCGGCGGGTCATGCTGCCGTCCAGGGTTGTAGCCAGCTTGGCGACCACCCAGGGACGCCCATGTTCCATGGCATAGGCCCAGGGACGCAGCAGAACCCCGCAGGCGGTCGCCTCAAGCCCGGCATGCACCTCAATGCCCGCGGCCCGCAGAAGGGCGTCTGCGCGGCCTCTGTGGCGGGCATTGGGGTCCACGCAGGCGTAGAACACGCGGCGGATGCCGGCCTCGATGATGGCGTCCGTGCAGGCCGGGGTGCGACCTACCGTGGAGCAAGGCTCGAGCGTGACGTAAAGGTCTGCCCCGAGCGGTGACTCTCCCCCGGCCCGCGCATCGGCCAAGGCCATGCGCTCGGCATGCGGCTTGCCGGCCTCGTGGTGGTAGCCCCTGCCGATGATGCGCCCCTCCCGCACGAGGACGGCCCCGACCGGAGGATTCGGGCTTGTGGTGCCGAACCCCTTGTAGCCCTCGGCCAAGGCCTCGCACATCCATGCAGCGTGTTCAGGTGTCGCTTTCATGAAGAATACTATGGTATTTAAATTTAAACTTCATCATCATCTGCCTTGTGAATAAGTGAATAAGTGACCTAAGTGCTTGATTCTCAACGACTTAACCCCGGAATATCCCGTGAACAAGATTGAGGACAAGGAAGACGGAATGTGCATAAGTCGATCATTCACAAGTTATTCACCGTTTACTCACTCTATTATTGACAGCATGATGTTGATAACATGGCTTAACCGTTGAGTATCAATGACTTAGAAAATCAACAAAGAAATAGAAAGGCGCGATGACCGGCAGGAGAGCATTGGCCGCCAGCGTCGCCGGTGTGTCAACGAGAACGAGATCCGCCGTCCCCAAAACAGAGCCTACTGCGGAAGGAGAAGAAGGCTTGCCCAGATTCACGAAGACCGCCCCGTTCTCCCCCGCTGACTCGGCACGGATAGCTCCTGCCGGACGCACTTTACCCCTCGCCTGCTCCGCCGTATAGTGCCGCTTGAAACGCTCCATTTCACTGACCAAATCGCCGATGTGCACATAGCCATCCTCCCGCTGCATCACCGCCGCCGTACCCTCGGAAACAGGGATATAGATCGGCTCATCCGACAGAGGGCCGGCCTCGCTGACGATGGGCGGTCGCGTGTTACCCGTGAAGGCTTCATCGCGTATGACCGGATAGTCCAGCTTCGTGTTGACCTCGTGTGCCCGCAGACACCAATCATCCCCGACCCGGTAGAGGCGGTCACGCTCCAGCTTGCCCATCGGTGTGGTCGAGCCGATCTGCTCCACGTTCTTATGCGTCTGCACGTAGACACAGGAAGGCATCAACAGAACCCCCAGAGATAACAAGAAAAGGCTTTTCTTCATGAAACGGAAGCTAGCAAAAAAAAATCGGTATGTCAAGCGTAACTCCTGACATACCGCGAAAAGCCCCTACCCTACCGGCTCCTTGTGTTCCACGTGGAACATCAGCGACGCCGTTTCCTCGGCTTCCGTTTTTCCGGTTTCGGTTTATTTTTAGCCGCGATTTCCTCCGGGCTGAGGTAATAATCCTTCTCCATGGGAGCGGAACGCGTCGGGATGAGAGGAGGCCGCAGGTGAGTGGGCGGCGTGTTCAGCTCTCGGAAAAGCTCGTGGGTCTCCTTCTCCGTTCCCGGAACGACGAAGCGCTGAGTGAAAGCAACAGCAAGCCTGCATGCCTGCGGGCTACGCTGCACTGCTGCATCGGGATTCACACAAAGGGCCAGCTCGCGCTCGGCCTGCTTACTTTTCTCCGCTGCGGTGAGGTAGAGACGATAAGCCTCCTCGTGTTCCTTGCGTTCGGCACTGCGGCGGGCTCGCAGACAATTCTCGGCTACCTCACGGAAGAGTCGGCAGGTATTGTCCGGCACGTACTCACCCTTCTCCTGTGTTTTCGGCATGGCGACTTTGAGCGCAGCAGATATTTCATTGATGCTCGGTGTCTCTTGTCTTCCCAGCAGCACACGGAGCGGCAGCGTTCGAGCCTCCCAGTTTTCGTAGAAGAGAGGATGCTTCCGGATAAGTTGACGCACGGCGAGAGAATCGCGATCCTTCCCGGCGCACCAGAGAGCGGTCGCCTTGTAGAGTAGAATACCGAGGGCCTCCCTGCCCTGCGCGTCGCAAAGAGCCAGCTCCTCCGAGAACTTCTCCGCCGCCGGGAGGAACTCTCCTGCGCGGAACAAGAGGTGGGCATGCAGATGCAGCAGGCGCGGATGTCCCGGGAGTAACTCCGCTGCCTTGGCCGCTGCCGCCCGAGCCGTCTCCGTAGGCGGTTCCGCCCATTCTTCCGCCAGCGCACGCAGGAAGCACACGGGCATGGACTCTGGGTGCGCGGCGTACAGAGCCTCCGCTTCGGTCAGGGCAGCCTCCTGCTGTCCGGGTGCGTAATGCCTTAGCAGAGTCATCCAGCAGCGCGCATGAAGATCCGCGCGGTATTTCGCGCAATGCGCCTCCAGCAGACGGAGCGCCTCGGCGGACTCATCATTGGTCAGCGCAAGAAAGACATTCAGGTACAGCAGCTCCATCGGTGTCGCTCGAACGCTCGGCAGAAGCGCCTCCAGAGCACCTCGTAAAGCCCGCGATTTTTCCGTGATGCCGTTCTCGCGCTCCGCCAGCATGGCCGCTGCGTAGGCTACTGCACACTCCGGGTCTTCCCGGATGACCCGATCGAACTGCTCCGCTGCTCGCTCATGGCAGCCCAGGAAAAGCTCCGTCATCCCTTTGTTCAAGGCCTCGGCCGCAGCCGGGTTCGGTGTCGATGCTGTAATAGACATCTGCTGTGCCCCCGCGAAGGAGACACAGCAGATAAGCCCGATGACCGGGAATTGTTCCATGTGGAACATAGTCAAATTTGGTTAAGGGATTACATACGCTCGACCATTTCAATACCGAGCAAGCCCATACCCTGTTTCAACACACGGGCGGTAAGCTCGCAAAGAATCAGACGGCTGCTGCGCACCTCACCCTCGCTGCGAAGAACCGGGCAGGCTTCGTAGAAGCTGTGGAAGGCGCGTGCCAGGTCGTAGAGGTAAGCGGCCAGAATGTTCGGGCGGCAGTCATCCAGCGTAGCGGGCACGGTTTCGGAGTAGCGCACCAGCATACGCGCGAGGTGAATTTCCGCGTCCTCGGTCAGTTGCACCTTCGCGCCCTGCGTCTCATTCGACTCGACCTTGCGGAAGATCGAACGCACGCGCACATAGCTGTTCTGGAGGTAAGGCGCGGTGTCCCCGGAGAGGGAGAGCATCTTATCCCAGTCGAAGATGTAGTCGCTGAGACGGTTCTGGGAAAGCTCCGCGAATTTGATGGCACCGATACCGACCGCCTTCGAGATGTGCGCCTTTTCCTCCTCGGGCAGACTCGGGTTCTTCTCCTCGATGACCTTGGCCGCGCGAGACACGGCCTCGTCAATGACATCCTGCAGGCTGACCGTATCCCCGGAACGTGTCTTGAAAGGCCGGCGATCTTTCCCGAGGATGGAGCCGAACGCCACGTGGCGGAAGTCACCGGTCACGCCGCGCATGCGCTCGATGTCGAAGATCTGCTTGAAGTGTTTATCCTGCGGCGCACCCACCACATACCAAATGGAGTCGGCATGGAAGTTCGCGATGCGGTAATCCAGCGTCGCTAGGTCGGTGGTTGCGTAGAGGAAACCGCCGTCCGCCTTGCGGATGATGGCGGGCACGGGCACCCAGCTTCCGTCGCGCTGCACCAGGAAGGGATCGTTCTGCGGCTTGTGGAAGCCATCGGAGAAGATGCAGACCGCACCTTCGCTTTCGCGGGCAATTCCTTTGGCCAGCAGATCCTCCACCAACGGACCGAGGGCATCATTGTAGGCACTCTCGCCCAGCCAGTAATCAAACTTGATGTCGAGTTGGTCGTAGATCTTCTCCAGCCCCACCTTCGTCACGGCGATGCACTTCTTCCAAATCTCCAGGTTCTCGCTGTCGCCGCTCTGCAGCTTCACGAGCTCTTCCTTGCAGACGGGCAGTAGGGCAGGGTCCTGTTTGCAGCGAGCGTTCACCTCCTTGTATACCGAGAGCAGGGCCTCAATCGGGTCGCTCTCCAAGTCCTCCTGCTTCAGGATGTTCTTCCAGCCCCAGAGGATCATACCGAATTGCGTCCCCCAGTCGCCGATGTGATTATCCGTGATGACCTTGTGCCCCATGAAGCGAGCCAGCCGCCCCAGCGTGTCACCGATGATGGTCGAGCGAATGTGGCCTACGTGCATCGGCTTCGCCACATTCGGGGCAGAGAAGTCGATGACCAGTGACTTGGGCTGCGCCGCCATCGGCACCCCCAGACGCTCATCCGTCAGCATGCTCTCCGCGCGCTCGGCATAGTAGCTCGGCTTGATGCGGAAATTGATGAAGCCCGGCCCCGCGATTTCAGCAGTCGCCACAGCGGTTTCGCTCAAGGCCTCAACCACCTTGCCGGCCAGCTCGCGCGGGTTTTTGCGGGCTTGCTTGGCCAGCACCATGGCCGCATTGCTCTGGTAATCCCCGAAGCGCAGGTCCTGGGATGCCGTGACACTCGGTGTAAAACTCTCCGGTAGGTCGGCACCCAATACACCCTTGAGTGCCGCCGCCAATTGCTCGCTCAGTATGGACGGTATCGTCATTTGGTCATTATTATACCCTGATACCCCCGTTTTGTCAATCCTCTGTGTTCAGAAAGCCCATGTTCCATGTGGAACATTCCCTAAGTCGTTGATACTCAACGACTTACAAACTTTTAGACCTTTCCTCTTTTTTTGCTTGCCATCCGGGGCGGAATGTGGTATACCTATTGTCAGCTGCTGTGTTCGTGACTTTTATGGACTAAAGGCTCGGACCGTTGTTGTAAAACAAGGGGCTAATGTATCGGGTAAGATGTTCCGTCCCACCGAGGATACCTCAGACGACCCGAACTCTGCACCCACCAGTAAAAAATCGGGGACGTAGTTCTCGCTCCATGGACGGCACAGCGGCTCTCTTTGTCGGCAGGGCAGGGGGTTAATCCTCGAAAGCCCGTCGCTCGACGGAATGGAGGAAGCTCTCCTCCTCCAGCATTTTCTCCACTGAGGTACCCTTACGCAGGGCCGTACTGCCTGCAATGAGCAGCCGCCCCATCCCGTTGGCCCAGGCCTTGAGATTCGTGAGGGCCACCCCCTCAGACGTGTAGGCGTTCTTTTCGTAGAATCGGGGATTGCGGTGATTGTGGTCCTTGAAAGCCATCAGCAGCTTATGGGTCTTGCCGTCACGCGCGGTAGCTTCCACCACAATCCTGCCGGTCGTGAGATGCTCCACAAGGTTACCCGTCCCCGGCACGGGACTGAAGAAACTGCCGATTGCGCCCAGCCAACGCGCCGCGGCATGCTGAGGGGTGAAGGAAACGACCGCGAGCTTGATGCACAGGGTAGCCCCCTGCGGTTTGGGCGTGATCGCCCACCGGCAGTTCATCTCCTTGTTAATCGTAGCCAAGGCATTCGTGATACTCTCCTGCATGTACTCTCCCATCTTCTCCTGCAACAGGGCAGCGGCCTCGGGCTCGTCGGCTTGGATTCGGCTCACATCCAGCGGAGCAATGTAGACCGTTCCCTTCTTAACATTGCGGTAGAGGGTAGGGTCGCCCTCCAGCCAAAAGCCGGAGGCATCCACCTTGGCGGAGCGTCGGAGCTGCACGTCATACAAGCCGGTTTCGGATTGCAGGTTGGTGCAGTGGGAAAGGAGACAGGCGGCGGCCAAGGCCGGGAGGAGTGTCCGTATCGTGCGCATCACACCCTTACAATATAGTAAAGCGGCCCGGGATGCAAGCCTAAAATAGGGCAGGGGGGATAGAAATCAGTGGTGGCAGGTAGTGCAGGCCGTGGAAGCCTTTTCCTCCCGGTGGCACCGCAGGCAGGCATCCATGGTAAAGCCGGTGGTCTCGCCCGGGGTGGGGTGGCAGCGCGCGCAATCCTGACCCGTGAGCACCGTGTGAGCGCGGTGGTGAAAATGCACGTGAGCGGGCAGGGGGGCTGTCCGCACCCAGCGCAGAGGCTCACCTGTGTAGGCAGGATGGTCCGGGTTGGCCGCCGCCTGCACGGACAGCAGGCGCGGGTCCTCTGCAAGCAGATGCAGGTGGCAATCCAGGCAGCTCCCCGCGGAGGGCAGGCCGGCCCCTGCGGCGCGCTCGGCATCTGTGTGACAATGCAGGCAGGGGATACCCGCCGTGTCTGCATGCGTGGTGTGCGAGAAAGGAACCGGCTGCACGGGTGCGTGGCGGTGCAGCCGGTACGCCGCTGCATACAGCACACCCAGTGCCGCAAGAGCCACAGAGCAGCCCCAAATGGTATGCACCTTACTCATCACCCTTGAAAAAAAGAGCGCGCTCGGACTTGCATCCAAGCGCGCTAAAACAATGTGAGGAGAATTCTCTCCTCTCGCTTGCTTACTTCTTAGCCTTGACGGGAGCAACCGGCTGGGGCTCCGGGGTGGTCGGCTGGGGCTGCTGCTGCTGCTGGCAGGAAACCAGAGCGGCGGCCGTAAGAGCGAGAATAGCGATGGTCTTCATATTATCTTGCTTACTTTTTAGGTTATTGACCTTCCACCAACCAGGAATAGATTGGTGAGGTCGCGAGTAAGTATACACCAAATCAAGCCGACGTCAAGCCTAAAATGCGTGTTTAGGTAAAAAAAATTCAGGAAGAGTAAAAAAATTTGTCTTTGAAAGCAAAATTTGCGCTTTTCACATGGGGTAGAATATGCAACAATAGGGGAAATGAACGGAACAACCATTGCAGCGCGCGCGACACCGGACGGAGTAGGGGCCTTAGCCATCCTGCGCCTCAGCGGCCCGCAGGCCCATGACGTGGCGTCCGCCGCCTTGGGCGGAAAGCCCTTGCAGCCCCGCCGTGCGACCTTTGCCCGTGTGCGCGCGGAGGACGGCAGCGTGCTGGACGAGGTGGTGGCCACCTACTTTGCTGCCCCTGCCAGCTTTACGGGCGAGGACGTGGTCGAGATCTCCTGCCACGGTGGCATTCTCGTCACGGAGCGTGTGCTGGAGCGCCTGCTGGCCTGCGGGGCCGTGCCGGCGGAGCCCGGCGAGTTCTCCCGCCGCGCCTTCGAGAACGGGAAGCTCGACCTCACCCAAGCGGAGGCCATCATGGACATCATCCACGCCGGCAGCGACCTCGCCCTGCGCGCGGCTCAGCACCAGCTGCAGGGGGCCATCGCCGACAGGGTGCAGGCCGCGCTGGACGGCTTGATTGACGTCGCAGCCCATGTGACGGCCTACATCGACTTTCCGGAGGAGGACATCCCCCCCGCCACGGTGGAGAGCCTGGGCGGGCAACTGCAGGCCGCGGAGGAGCAGGTGAGCGCCCTGCTGGCCACGGCGGAGGGCGGGCGTCTGCTCCGCGAGGGAGTGCGCACGGTCATCGTCGGTGCTCCGAATGTGGGCAAATCGAGCCTGCTGAACATGCTGCTGGGCTATGACCGCGCCATCGTCAGCGACCGCGCCGGCACCACGCGGGACACCATCGAGGCCTCCCTCAGCCTGGGCGGGCTCTGCCTGCGTCTCATCGACACGGCGGGGCTGCACAACAGCGAGGACAGCCTGGAGCAATGCGGCATGGAGCGCAGCCGCCGCGCCTTGGCCGCCGCCGATTTGGTGCTGGAGGTAGCGGATGTGTCTCAGCCGCCGGTGCCCCTGCCGTCCGCGCCGCCCGGGGCGCATTGCCTGCTCGTGCTCAACAAGGCAGACCTGGAGGAGCACCCCGCCTGGGCGGGTAAGCCCGGCATCCGCATTTCCTGCGCGCAGGGTAGGGGGCGGGATGACCTCGGGCAGGCCATCCGCAGTCTCTTCCTGCGCAGCCTGGGGGAGGCCGATACCGTGGCTGCCGTCAACACGCGCCACCGCTTTGCCCTGCAGCAGGCCGCCGAGGCCCTGCGCCGTGCCCGGGCCGGATTGTTCGCGGGGGAGAGCCCGGACCTCATCGACATCGACCTGCGCGAGGCGCTGGATGCCCTCGGCAGCATCACCGGCCGAGTGGATACGGAGGACATTCTGGACCGCGTGTTCTCGACCTTCTGCTTGGGCAAGTAGCGCAAAAGGGTAGGGGGCAAGGACCGCATCAGCCCTTGCCCCCTTCGTGTCAGAGTCGTCTGCGGCTTATTCCGCCGGCAGCAGCCCCTGCGATTGCAGCAGCGCGTCCGGGTTCGGGTCGCGGCCCATGAAGTCGCGGTAGACCTCATCTGCGGGCTTGCTGTCGCCCTTGGAGAGCACCTTCTCGCGGTAGTCAGCTCCGGTGGCGGCATTCATCACGCCCTCTTTCTTGAAGCGTGTGAAGGCGTCCGCTGCCAGCACTTCGGCCCACTTGTAGGAGTAGTAGCCGCCGGCATAGCCGCCGTTGATGCAGTGGGTCAGGTTGCGCATGATGGAGTGGGAGTCCACGGTCATCGGGATGCGCCAGGGACGCAGCAGCTCGCTCGTTGCGGCGTCCAGGTCCTTACCCGCAAAGCTCGCGGCGTAGTTGGTGTGCATCTCCAGGTCCAGCTTGGCCAGGCAGAGCTGCCCCATGTTGTCCGTAGCGGGCATAAAGTAGCGGGCGGCCAGCATCTTGCGCATCAGCTCCTCGGGCAGGGCTTCGCCGCTTTGGTAGTGCTTGGCGATGAGCTTCAGGCCCTCGGGTTCCCAGGTCCAATTCTCATTCAGCTGGCTGGGCAGCTCCACGAAGTCCCAGGCCACGTGCGTGCCCATGTGGCTCAGCACCTTGGAGTCGGCCAGCATGCAGTGCATCATGTGCCCGAACTCGTGGAAGATGGTCTCCACATCGTAGTGGGTCAGCAGGGCGGGCTTGTCCGCCGTGGGGGCGGTCAGGTTGCCGCAGAGGGTAGCCAAGTGCGGCTCGTGGGGCTTGTCCGCCGTGGCGGGGGTACCGTAGCGCATGCTCATCACCCAGGCACCGGCGCGCTTGCTGGCGCGGGGATACAGGTCTGTGTAGAAGGAGCCGAGGTGCGCGCCGGTCTTGTTATCCACCACTTTGTAGAGCTTCACCTGCGGGTGCCACACCTCAATCTTGCCCTCGGGGCAGGTCTCGCCGGGTTGCAGGCAGACGGTGGGCAGCTCGGTGTAGCTCACATCATACAGGTGGGAGAAGATGCGGAACATGCCGTCGATCACCTGCTCCATGGGCAGGTAGGGGCGCAGGGTCTCGGGGTCGAAGTCGTAGAGTTCCTTCGCCATCTTGCGGGAGTAGAAGAAGCGGTCCCAGGGGTTCAGCTTCGTGACGGTCTCTCCTTTGCAGCGCGAGACGTAGGCCAGGAAGTCGGCGCATTCTTTGTCGAAGGCGGGCTTCAGGCGCTGCATCATGCCGTCCACGAAGGACACGGCGTTGGCGGAGTTGCGCACCATGCGGCGGGCGGTCATCAGGTCGCAGTAGTTGCCGAAGCCCAGCAGCTCGGCGAGCTCTTGGCGCAGCACCATGATGCGGGCCACGATGTCTGCCGTGTCGGTTTCACCGCCGCAGCCGATGCGGTCGCGGGCTTCCCACACCTTGCGGCGGGTGGCCTCCACGGTGCAGTCGCGCAGCACATCGCCGCAGGAGGAGAAGTCCAGGGTGATAAGCCACTGCGGGTTCTCTTTGCTGCCGTAGCCTGCGGCCAGGGCGGCCCCGGCGGCGCGCTCCAGCCAGGAGTCGCTCAGGCCGGCGAGCTCGGCTTTGTCGGTCACTACCCATTTCCAGGCGTTGGTGGAGTCGAGTACTCGCTTGGAGAAGTCATGCCGCAGCATGGTCATCTCTTTCTGGATCTCCATCTTGCGGGCCTTCTTGTCGGCGGGCAGGTCGGCGCCGCTGTCGCGGAATCCGTCCACCACCTGCTGCACAAAGCGCTGGTGCTCGGCGTCCAGCTGCTTCACCCAGGGTTGGGCGGCGGCGTTCTTGACCACGTTCCACAGCTGCTCGTTGGAGGTTACGCCGGAGCTGAACTCGGTGAGTTCCGGCAGCAGGGTCTCCTGTGCCTCGCGCAGGGCAGGGCTGTCCATTACAGAGCCGAGGTGGGCCAGCAGGCTCTCCGCACGGTCCAGGTCTTCGCCCATCATCTCGTAGGCGGCAAAGACGTTCTCGTAGGTCGCTTCCTCGGGTTTCACGCGGCAGATGGCTTCCAGGGCGGCTTTCGCTTTGCCCAGGGCCAGGCGTACATCCACCACACCGCGCTCCGGGGTCAACTGTGACCAAGCGGGGTACAGGGCATCGCTCAAATACGGATGCTGCTGCACCTGTGCCGGCGCACCCGCTGCTGCTTCCTCGGCCTGCAGGGCCGGCATCATGGCCAGTCCGCATGCCATTGCTATCAGTAGCTTCTTGGTTTTCATATGCTACCCTTTCCTACGCGCGCCCGCGCCCGATTCTTTCATTCAATCTGCCCCCGGGCCCGCCGATGACGCAGAAAGGGGCCGTTTTACTCGACCTCGGAGAAGTCGAAGTTGCGGGAGGCATGGGGCAGGGGGGCGCGGTGCCGGGAGTCCCAGAGCAGCAGCAGCATCGCGCCGAGTATGAGGATGCGGATGGTGATGTCCTGCGGGTAGTTGATCACATCGTGCTCCGCCCCGAAGCAGTTGCAGGACAGCGACAGCCCCCGCGCCCAGGCCTGAATATAGAGAATAACGAAGACAGAGGTCATGATGACGGCCCAGACCGTCGACCCGCGGTACTCCAGGCGAAAAATCAGGCAGACCGCCACGATGATTTCCATCGCTACCCCGGTACACGCCAAGGGCATGGAGAAGAACTCCGGCAGAATGTTGCTGCGCGTCAGAAACTCCGCCGTCGTGCCCAGATCCGTCACCTTCGCTATGCCCGTATACAGAAAGAATATCCCCATGGAAATCCGGAGAATAAACAGCATGCTGCGTACAATGGCGGGGATCTCTTTCATGCGCCTATTGTAGCGCACAACGCTCCCCTTCGCAAGGCTTTTTCCTGCCTCGCTCTAATGCACGTTCTCCAAGGGGGGGGTTACATGGGCGTAACTTTCTCCTCGATGAAACGCCGCTCGGCTTCGCTCAGCCCGTATTTGTCGTAGAGCTGTCGGTCGATCGTTGCTATGTCTGTGCTCCAATCTATGTCGCTTTGTTCTGTAAAGTCCTGCATCGGGACATTGGCCCAAGTGTCGCGGGGATTATGCTGAGTGGCCTTGAGAGTTCCGAGCATGGTGCGGGCAAACTTGCTCCGTACATATTTGAGGCAGTTCTCTGCCTCTCTCAGGGTCTTGAATTTACCTATGCTCATGAAGGTATCCGTGTGGCCGATTAACGGCGAGCCGATTAACGGCGAGCCGATTAACGGCGAGCTTAAAACCTCCCCAATGGCTCCTGATCCATTTGCTTCCGGAACGAACACGTTATATGTTGCTAGATACTCATTAGGCTCAATATAATCAGCTTTTACCCAGCGATAGCATCTTCCGTCTGATTTTGTTCTTCCTAAAAGTTGTATGATACTTCCCTCGTGTGTTTCACCGGTAGGCTTCTGTACGGTAAAGAGTTTGTCCAAGCGTTCAAAAGTGCTGGAAATGATCTTGGCTCCTGTTCCTTTGCCTTGCACCTTCTCAATAGGGAAGTGCTCGAAAGCCAAGGGGGTAAATCTATAAAGCCCTTGGGAGGACACAAGTGCAGCAAATTCCCCTTGAGTAAAGTGTGGGTGGGAGCTCACTTTTTTCATGATGCTACTCAGTTCTTGGAAGTTCGAGAAGAAGCCCACGGGGCCGAGCTTCTTTTCTGCGTCACGGTAGCCGATGGCGACACCACCCTTGATATCAACGCTGGGAAAAACCTCGACTGATTTCTGGAAGTAGCTGACGACCTTGAAATGGGGGTCGCTCAGGATTCTCTCCATCCACTCCTTAGGTGTCTGCCCGGCACGGAAGAGGAAACGACCGGGAGTGATAAGCGATACCTTTTTTGATAA
Source organism: uncultured bacterium (assembly GCA_945947905.1). Classification (GTDB taxonomy): domain Bacteria; phylum Verrucomicrobiota; class Verrucomicrobiia; order Verrucomicrobiales; family Akkermansiaceae; genus Akkermansia. The sequence goes on along the minus strand of CAMEZO010000004.1, from coordinate 335 downwards.
GGCAAATGCCACATCGTAGAACAGGTGGTAAATTGGGGCTTTTCGGGTGTTGTTACCCTCCTCTTGGTAGGGCGGATTGCCCACGACAGCATTGATTTTCATATTATTTCCTATTAACTTTCGTATATCTTGACGGAATTCATCGGGTTTCCTGACCCGATCGAGTAAATTGTCGGCAGCCCAAAGGTGAGTGCGACCCGTGCGGAAGCCCATCAAGGTACGTCGTGTGATGGACTTTGCCATTTTGGTCTTGCACACTACAAAGACATTCTCCGCGATGGCCTTGTCCCACAGAGCAAGATGTCCCTCAACTGTTGTCGCGGGAAGGAGCGCCG
>CAMEZO010000003.1 GCA_945947905.1 uncultured bacterium | reverse complement strand
CAGGCGAGACTTCAGGGCAAATTCACAGTAGGTGGCTTTAGAATTTTATCAAAATAACCAAGGGAGCTGTTATCTCGCCGGCATGCAGTCTGAACCGAGCTAAGCAGGCCACTACCTCTCCAAAAATTCCTTTTATTCCGCGGTTATCAATCCTCTCGGGTTCTTCTACCACGGCGGTGTGAAGTCTGCTCAAAGCCAAGCACACCACTCCCCTTCACCCAATCATTCCGCGGTCAGACACCTCTCGCTCTCTACCGGGTCGGCGCTTTGAAGTTTCTCACCCGGGCGGACAGAAAATAGGCTTGCATTGGGTGGAGGAAGCTGTACAATAGCAGAGATGAAGGCGAACAGGAACCCTTTGGTTATTCTCTGCGTACTCTGTGTTTTGATAGGCGGGTGTACGCCGCGTCCCTTGTTGCCGCCGGCTTTTACGCCGGCATCGGCGCGCGGGGAGGGAGCTGCGGTGCTGGTGGAGGAGCTGCGCGGACAGTGGGCGGAGCTGCGGCGGCCGGACCTGAGCCCCGAGGCGCGCGGCAGGGTCGTGGCGGCGTACAACCGGGCGCTGCTGGATCTGTTGCGCGCCATGCGGCACCAAGCCCTGCAGGTGCGCGCCGGCAAGTTGCGCCCGGAGCAGGCTCCCCTGCTGCAGGCTTTCCCCGTGCGCTATGCCGACATGCCCGGTACGCATAGCTTCAGCACCAAGGAGCTGTATGACGACATCGTCCCCGCCGATGACGTGCCCATGGAGGACCCGGCCGAGCACTACCACGAACCCGGGCTCGGTGTGCCCGTGGTGGGCGTGGTGCCCTGGGATCGCCTCAAGCACTTCGGGCCGCAGGCCAAGGTGCACTTCAGCGCCAAGGGTACGGTGAGCACCATGACCGCCGTCCTGGACTTCCCCCGGGGCAGCGGCCGGCCGGAGCTCGTCTTTCTCCGCCGCCTGCGGCAGGATACCTACCCCGTCGGGCGCATGCGTTATCAACTGGCCGCTGATTTCTCCGCGCCGCTGGAGGTGTACTGGGGGCTTACTCGGGTGAAAGATAACCGCTGGCTGGGCATGCTGCGTCCGCAGGCCCTACGCCCGCTGGAGGGCCTGAGCAGCGCGGAGGAATACAACCCGCGCAAAATCCCCGTTATTCTCACGCACGGCCTCATGTCCAGCGCCGGCACTTGGGATAAGCTGGTGAACCGCCTGATGACCGTCAAGGAAATCCGCGAAACCTACCAATTCTGGTACTTCAACTACCCCACGGGCATCTCCTGGGTGGTGACGGCGGCGGAGTACCGCAAGGCCCTGGCGAATGCCCGTGAGGTGCTGGACCCCGAGCACAAGAACCGCAACTGGGACCGCATGGTCGTTGTCGGCCACTCCATGGGCGGGCTGATCACCCACTACAGCCAGTGCGAGAACCCCTGGGACATGCTCCGCAGCCTGCCGGACAAACTGCGCCCCGCCCCCGAGCTGCTGCAGGCCCGCTACATCGACACGCCCTTCGACAATCCCCGCCGTGAGGCCTTCCGGGAGCAATTCTACTTCCGCCCCGTGCAGGCCGGCTTGGTGGTGTACATGGCCACCCCGCACCGGGGCGCCCCGCTGGCAAGCTACCGCATCGTCGCCTTCCTCACGCGCCTGGTGGAGCTGCCCACCAACCTGCTGAGCGCCGCGGTTGATCTCGTTACGCTGCAACAGGACTCCCTGCTGGCCGACCCCTCGCAGTTGACGGACTGGTTCACCAGCGTGGGACAGCTCTCGCCGAGCAGCTATTCCATCCGCGGCTTGGGTCCCCTGCGCGTACGTCCTGCCCGTACCCACTCCGTCATCGGCGTCAAGCGCTTCCCGCCGGGGGGGCAGCTCGCGCGCAGCAGCGACGGGGTGGTGCCTTATTATTCCTCTCACCTGAATTGGGGGACGGAGACAACCGTGCTCAGTGACCACTCCGTGCAGGATACGAAGACGGCAGCGTTGGACTTGGCGTACCTGCTGCTGGAATATGCCCGGGCGTGCGAAAAAGAGTCGGGCAAGCGCAATTAAGCATTGCAAAGCGCGGCGCGTTCTGGTACAATCGCCGCCGCGCCCGTGTATCGTGCGCGCGCCACCTTCGTCATGAGTTTTCCTTTCTTCAGTAAACTGCGCAACCGCAAGGCTCATATCAAGATTGTCAAGCATGAGCTGGAGCGGGTGCGTGCCTGCATTGCGGCCCAGGCAGCGGATTATGAACCCCACACGCGGCGCTACATGGAGCAAATCTGCAAGGGGCGCGGCAAGATGATCCGCCCGGGTCTGGTGCTGCTGACGGCCGCTGCCACCGGCGGGGTGAAGGATGAGCACATCACCTTCGCGGCCATCATGGAGATGATCCACATGGCCTCCCTCATCCACGATGACGTGCTGGACAAGGCAGACACGCGGCGGGATAACCCCACCCCGAACGCCCTCTGGGGTAATGAGTTGGCCGTCCTGCTGGGGGATACCATGCTCTCCCAGGCCATGGTGATGGGCTCGGAGATCGGGGATGCCCGCTTCGTGCGCCGCATGGCCATGGCCGTTCGCGACCTCTGCCAGGGCGAGGTGGAGCAGTCGACCCGCCTGTGGGATACCGAGATGTCCCGCTCGGATTACTACGAACTTATCCGCAAGAAGACGGCCACCCTCTTTGCCGCAGCCATGGCCGGCGCGGCTTACCTGCAGGGGCTGGATGACGAGATGGTGGAGAACCTGCAGCGCATGGGTACCCTGCTGGGTATCTCTTACCAGATTTACGATGACTGCCTGGACCTGACGGGGGATGACACCGCCGCCGGCAAGACCCTGGGCACGGACGCCGAGAAGGGCAAGCTGACCCTGCCCGTTTTCTTCCTGATGGAGAGCAGCTGCGAGGATGTGGCGGAGGAGGTGCGCCGCCGCTTGGAGCACCGGGAGGCCATCGACTACACCGCTCTGCGCGGCACGGAGGCCTTCCGCGAGGCGATCCGCTGCTCCGTGGAGGAGGGCCTGCAGCGCAATGAGGAGGCCCGCGAGGTGCTGTGGCTGCTGCCGGACAGCCCGGCGCGGGAGGCCCTGGCCGAGATGACCTGGCGTCTGGATGAAATGCTGCGCGATTGCTGCGCGGACTGAGCCTATGGAACTGCGCCCGGAATACATGGAACCCCGCCGCCCCGGTATGGCGGAGCGCGTGTGGCAGGATATTTACGCCGCTGCCCAACAGGCGGTGGAGCAGGAGCCGAAGATGGATGGCTTGTTGGATGACGTGGTGCTCAGCCGCCATTCGCTCACCAATGCTGTGGCGGTGCGCCTGGCGCGCAAGCTCTCGCGCCGGGATATGGGGCGGGATGACCTGGAGCCGCTTTTCCGCACCATCCTGCGCAGTCATCCGGGCGTGGTGGAGTGCATGGCGGCGGATCTGCAGGCCATTGTGGAGCGCGATGCGGCCTGCCACAGCGCGCTGGAGCCGCTGCTGTTCTTCAAGGGTTTTCACGCCCTGGCTACCTACCGCATCGCGCATGTGCTCTGGCAGCAGGGGCGGCATCTGCTGGCGCTGTATTTTCAGAGTGCGGGCAGTGAGGTGTTCAGCATTGATATTCACCCCGCCGCGCGCATCGGTTGCGGCATTCTGCTGGACCACGGGGCGGGCTTCGTGGTGGGCGAGACGGCGATTGTGGAGAATGATGTCTCTCTGTTCCATGAGGTGACGCTGGGCGGCACGGGTAAGGAGAAGGGCGGCGCGCGCCACCCCATCGTCCGCAGCGGTGTGCTCATCGGCGCAGGGGCCAAGGTGCTCGGGCGGGTGGAGATAGGCGAGTGCGCGCGCGTGGCGGCTTCCTCGGTGGTGCTGGCGGATGTGCCGGCGCATACCACGGTGGCGGGTGTGCCGGCGGTGCCGGTGGGTTGCACGGGGATGTGTCGGCCTGCCGTGGAGATGACTCAGTGCCTGGATGAATCATGATAACCGAGGTGGACATACACATGCCGCTGCCCCGTGCTCTGCGGGAGGAGGCGCAGCGTAAGGAGGTGGCGAATGCTCTGCAGATCTCGCCTTCGCGCGTGCAGGGGATGCGTCTGCTGAAGGAGAGTATTGATGCCCGGCGGCGTCCCATCTGCAAGCAGTTGCGCCTGCTGGTGGCGGTGGATGAGCCGCTGCCGCCGCAGGAGCTGCCCGTGCGGCATTATGCGCCGGTGGGGGAGGGGGCGCGTCGGGTCATCATCGTGGGCAGCGGGCCCGGCGGTTTGTTCGCGGCTCTGCGTTGCCTGGAGCTGGGGATGCGTCCCATCGTGCTGGAGCGCGGTAAGGATGTCTCGGCGCGGCGGTTTGACCTGCAGCCCATTAACTGCCGCGGTTTCGTGGTGGAGGATTCGAATTATTGCTTCGGGGAGGGCGGCGCCGGTACCTTCTCGGACGGTAAGCTGTACACGCGCGCTACCAAGCGCGGGCCGGTGGCGGAGGTGTATGAGACTTTCGTGGCACATGGGGCGGATCCCGCCATCCTGACTGATGCGCACCCGCATGTGGGTTCTAACAAGTTGCCGAATATCATCAAGTCCATCCGCACGAGTATCATCAACGCGGGGGGCGAGGTGCATTTCCGCTCGCGTGTGGTGGAGCTGCTGACGGAGCGGGGCGGCACGCGGGTCTGCGGGGTGCGGACGGCGGACGGTACGGAGTACACGGGCTGCGCGGTGATTCTGGCGACGGGGCACAGCGCGCGTGATGTCTACCGCATGCTGCGGGACATGGGGCTGAAGCTGGAGCGCAAGCCGTTCGCGGTGGGGGTGCGTATCGAGCACCCGCAGTCGCTCATCGATGCGGTGCAGTACCACCTGCGTCCCGGTGCTCCGCGTCCGGAGGGGCTGCCGGCGGCGCGTTATACGTTGGCGACGTCCATCGAGGGGCGGGGGGTGCATTCGTTCTGCATGTGCCCGGGTGGCTTCATTGTGCCGGCTGCTACGGAGAATGATGAGGTGGTGGTCAACGGTATGTCGCTTTCGCGGCGTAATTCGCCTTTCTCTAATTCCGGTTTCGTGGTGACGGTGGAGCCGGAGGATACGGATGCCTTCCTGTGGGAGCACGGGGCTTTGTCCGGTATCGCTTATCAGAAGGCGCTGGAGGTGGCGACCTCGCAGGCGGGCGGGGGGATGATGCGTGCGCCGGCTCAGCGGGTGCAGGATTTCCTGGCCGGGCGGGTGTCCGCGAGCCTGCCTGTCACGAGCTATCACCCCGGCATCACGCCCTGGGACCTCAATGCGCTGCTGCCGCCGAGTGTGTGCTCGCGCATGCGGGAGGGGCTGGTGTTCTTTGACCGCAAGCTGCGGGGCTTCGCGGGCGAGGATGCCCTGCTCATCGGCTGCGAGACGCGTACCAGCTCGCCCGTGCGCATCCCGCGCGATGCCGCTACCCTGCAGCACCCGCAGCTCGCGGGGCTCTTCCCCTGCGGCGAGGGGGCGGGCTTTGCGGGCGGTATCGTTTCCGCCGCTCTCGATGGGCGCCGCTGCGCCGAGGCCGTTCAGCAAATGCCGCTGTCATGAAGAAGATCACCGATTGGGAGCACCACGACTGCCGCCGCTGCGGTAAGGGTTTCGATTTCTCCGTCACGCTGGAGGGCAGCACCTACCCGGGCGTCTGCAAGGCCCTGGGCTTCTGCTCGCCGGAGTGCCGCGCCGCCTACTACGCCGCCAACCCTCCCGGCCTGCGGGAGCGCTGGTCCATCTTCCTGGCCTCCTTGGTCTACTGGTTCACCAAACTCGTATTCTGGGTCCTCGTCGTCGGCCTCATCCTCGGTATCCTCTCCCGCTGGATCGACTTCCCCGCCCTCTTTGCCCCGGAAAATTGAGGCCCCGGCCGATTTTTTTGCCCCTCTCCCCCGAATTCTGATTTTTTTCCTTGACTTAGCCGCTCATTCCGCTACAATGTCCGCACGTTGAGTGCGGCAAACGTCCACTTTAATTTTATGAAAAAGAAGCTCTTTTTGGTGTTGTGCTCCTGCCTCGCAGGGGCGTTGGCTCTCTCCTCCTGCGGCGGCGGTGGCGGCGGGAACAATCGGAATCTATCTGAGTGGCTCGCTCCCTTCGTGAATGGTAATTTCTCCATCCTCTACAAGGGCGCAGGGGATAGCAATGTGGAGGTCGTGGGCAGAGGTCAGTTCACATCCGCGGAGATTCAGGAGAACCAGGTTACGGCCAATACGGTGCTCATCAATTATGCTCCCTATGGTTCTACACAGGGAAGTGAAACCGGGTATGCAGATTATACCATTGTTTTTCAGGACAATAAACCCGCTCGTATGATGGTGCATCTCTACGGTCTCTCTGAGACAGAGGTGGACAACACGCTCCCTTTCACCGCTCCTGATACGGTTATTTCTATGTCGCCCCATGCGACCTTGGGCTTTGGTTTGGGGGCGACGGGTACTGCTCAGGATTCGGTAGGGACGAATGTGAATTACGAGATTATTACGGCATCATACTGATTTCCTTGGCTCATGAGAAGGGTTGCTGTTTTCTTTCTGTCGGGTTTGTGCGGGCTGTTTCTGCTTGGGTGTGGCGGTGGTAGCACCGTAGCCGAAGGTTACCCTAAAAGTCCTTCGACTCCCTTGGTTACAGAGCGGACAACGAGTATTGAGTTGCATGGCAACGTGATCGGAGCGGACGAAGCTACGCATGATGTGATCTTATGTTTCAAGAATCCGGGTACGGACTCTATCTCGTGCGAATTGACCGTCGACGGAGGAACGGTATATCAGGTTAAGATTGATACGTTTGAGGAGGTTTCCCCGCATAGTTTCCTCATTTATGGGTGGTCGGATACTAATGTAAAGTATAAGGACTTTCGGAATCCTGATAAGGAGCTTGATGGACTCTTCCGATTTAATGCCACCTCCGGTCTGCAGAATTTTGTGTATACGGGAGATCCTGCCAAGGGCGAGGTTAATTTAAATCCGAAGATTAATCAGCTGTATTACCTTGTTAATGATAACGAGCGGAATTACGTAAGCTTTGAAAAACTGAAAGTCACAGAAGGTACTGCCCCCTGACATTTTTGACAATTTGCAGAATCAGGTCGGTCGTTGGTCATCAGCGATCGGCCTTTCTGTTGTTACGCAATCTGAGAAGAACATCTCCCTTGTAAGACAGAAAAGCCACGATCACCCGAACCTGCCACTCCTGCTGTGCTTTTTTGTACCGAGCCACGCATACCACCCCACTTTCCCGAAATTCCCTTCATTCCACAGTCCTTCACGTTCTCTCTCGATCCGGCGGCATGAAGTCTATCTCCCCGCCTGCCGTCCATCGCTAATCCGTGCAATCCGTGTCATCCGTGGACTGCACTTCCCGGCCCTAGCGACACCTTCACTTCTCGATCTTCTCCTCTCCCCGATGTTTCCGGGCAATGAGTGAAACTAAAATAAGCACCTCCCTTATTTTAATTTAAGCCCCTAAATTAAAATAAGCAACTGCCCGAGATAGGCTCACCCGGTGCCGAGGTCCACCCCCGCCTCGCTCATCGGAGGGGTAAAATTCGGTCCACGGATGACACGGAGGGCACGGATACGGAGCCACGCGGAGGGGGTGCGAGACTTCATACCGCCGAGGTAGAAGGAAGCGGGAAGGAGCTGACCGCGGAATAAAAGGAATTTTCGGAAACTGATTGGCCGTCGGAACTTCGGCAAGACGTCGAAGCAGGTTCATTGTAGGTAGCCTCGGATTTTTGTTAAAATAACCAAGGGCGCTACTATCCCGGCGGCATGCAGTCTGAACCGAGCTAAGCATGCCTCTGACTCTCCGAAAATTCCCTTTATTCCGCGGTCTCAACCATCTCGCCTTCTACCACCCCGGGCGCATGCAGTCTGAACTGAGCCAAGCGTCTCAGCAGGTAAAGGCGTTTTTCGCCAGGCCGCCGAGGGAGGTTTCGCGGAAGCGGGAGGAGAGGGCGCGGCCGGTTTCGTCCATGGCCGCGATCACGCTGTCCAAGCTGACGAAATGCGAGCCGCCGCCGCGGAGGGCGAGGCGGGCGGCGTTCACGGCCTTGACGGCGCCGATGGCGTTGCGCTCGATGCACGGCACCTGGACCAGCCCGCAAATCGGGTCGCAGGTGAGGCCGAGGTTGTGTTCCATCGCGATTTCCGCTGCATTCTCCACGCAGGCATTGCTGCCGCCCATGGCCGCCACCAGACCCGCCGCCGCCATGGAACACGCGACCCCCACCTCCCCTTGGCAGCCGACCTCAGCGCCGGAAATGGAGGCATTCGTACGGTAGAGACAACAAATAGCCGAAGCCGTCAACAGAAAGCGCAACTGCCCCTCGCGGCAGGGGACACCCGCCTCCCGATACCCGTAGCGCGAGAAATAGCGCAACACCGCCGGGATGACCCCCGCGCTGCCCATGGTCGGCGCCGTCACCACACGACCGCCCGCTGCGTTCTCCTCGGAAACAGCGAAAGCCCACAGATTGATCCAGTCGATGATGGTGAGCGCATCCTCCGCGTTCGAGCGAAAACGCTGCTCCAAATCCGCCAGAATGGACGGCGCACGGCGGGGCAGATGCAGCGGCCCCGGGAGCACACCTTGCCCGGTGAGCCCACGCTCCACCGCCTCATCCATCACCCGCAGAATGCGGTCGAGGCGCGCGTCGATTTCCTCCTCGGCATGCAAACTCAGCTCATTGAGCAGCACAAGCTGCGCCACACTCAAACCGTGCTTCTCACAGAGATCCATCAGTTGACGGCAATTCCCGAACTCGTAGGGCACACGCACGGAAGCGGGACTGCGCCGGCCGAGCTCGTCTTCGCGCAACACCGTTCCACCTCCCACGGAATAATATACCGCCGTATGCAGCGGCGTGCCGTTCGCCCCCAAAGCCTGCATGCGCATGCCGTTGGCGTGACCCGGCAGAACAACGCCCCGCCGCAACAGGACATCCCGCTGCACATCGAAATCCACCTCATGCTCCCCGCCCAAGGCTAAACGCCCCGCTGCCTGCACCTGCCCCGCCGCATCCTGCTGAGGGTCCATGGTCTCCGCGTCCAGCCCCAACAAACCGTAAACGACGGCCTGCGGCGTACAGTGTCCCTCACCCGTCAGCGCCAGCGAACCGAAAAGCTCCACAAAGACCCGCGAGGTATCTGCCAGTACCCCCGATTCCCGGAGTTCGCGGACAAAACGCGCCGCCGCTCGCATAGGCCCCATGGTGTGTGAACTGGAAGGACCGATACCGATCGAGAAAATGTCAAACAGACCTGTGTACATGGCACAGCTAGGAATCCAACAAGTCAAACATATCGAGCTGCCCCGTATCCGCCCGCTCCGAAGCCGGCAGCCCCGAAGAACGAGCCCGCTTACGCCGCAGCTCCCCCGGCTCGCGGGAGGCAGCACTCATCTCCAAGTGCGTCAGAATCTGCTTGGCGCGGTCGATGATCACCGGCGGCAGCCCCGCCAGGCGCGCCACCTGAATGCCGTATGATTTATCCGCCGGCCCGGGCAGCACCTTACGCAGGAAAACAATCTCATCCTGCCACTCCCGCACCTCCACATGCCAATTCGACACCGCGGGATGCGTGTGCTGCAAGTCGACCATCTCGTGGTAATGAGTAGCAAACATCGTCCGCGCCCCGATGACATCGTGCAGATGCTCCGCCACGGCCCAGGCAATCGACAGACCGTCAAAGGTCGCCGTACCGCGCCCGATCTCATCGAGAATTACCAGCGACCGCTGCGTCGCGTTGTTCAGAATGAGCGCCGTCTCACTCATCTCCACCATGAACGTGGACTGCCCGCGCGCGATGTCATCGCTGGCCCCCACGCGACAGAAAATGCGATCCACCAACCCGATGTGAGCCGAATCCGCCGGCACATAGGACCCGATCTGCGCCATAAGCGTGATGAGTGCCACCTGCCGAATATAAGTGCTCTTACCCGCCATATTCGGCCCCGTCAGGATGAGCACCCGATTCTCCTCTGCATCCATCTCCGTATCGTTCGGCACAAAGGCGGAATCCGTCTGCACCTGCTCGATCACGGGGTGGCGACCGTTGACGATGTGCAGCACACGACTGTCATCCAACACGGGACGGCAATAACGATGCTGCCGCGCCTGCTCCGCCAGGCAGAGCAACACATCCACCTCCGCCAGTGCATCCGCGCTGCCCTGAATGGCATCGATGTACTGCCCCACCTCGTCACGCAGACGGCAGAAAATCTCGTATTCCAACTGGCGGGAGCGTTCATCGGCCCCCAGAATGGTACCCTCCATCCGCTTCAGCTCCTCCGTCACGAAACGCTCCGCATTCGCCAGCGTTTGTTTGCGCACATAACGGTCGGTCGGCACCTTCGAGTAGTTCGCCCGAGTCACCTCGATGTAGTAGCCGAAAACATTGTTATAGCGGATCTTCAATGAATCGATCCCCGTCTCCTCCCGCTCCCGCGCCTCGAGCTGCGCCAACCAGCTCTTCCCATCCCGGGAAGCCGCCCGTAGCTCATCGAGCTTCGCGTCGAAACCATCGCGGATCATCCCGCCCTCCTTCACGGTCACGGGCGGCTCATCCGCCATGGCCGACTCTAACAGCGACGAAAGCGCCGAGAACTCCCCGATGCGCTCAATGAGCGGCGAAAACAGCGGGAAACGCGGCTCCAGCACCCGCAGATCCTGCAACACATCCGGCAGGCGCTGCAGGGAAGTACCGAGGGCTAACAAATCGCGTGCATTTCCTGCCCCCTGCGACAGCCGGGCGCTGAGGCGCTCCAGGTCCCGCACCCCCTTGAGGGAGTCCCGCAGCTTTCCCATCAGGAAAGGCTCACTGAGGAAAGCCGCGATCGTCTCCTGCCGCAGCGTGAGGGTCGACAAATCGCAGATCGGGTGCAGAATCCAGTCCCGCAGTTTACGCGCCCCCATGGGGGTAGCCGTGTTATCCAGCGTGCCGAGCAGGGTATTCCTGAAACCGCCCCGTGCCTCTGTCAGGTCGAGGTTGCGACGGCTCGCCGTATCAATCAACACCGCGTTCGCCGTGGGACGCAGAGAAAGCCGGCGCAGGTGGTCCGTCTTGCGGCGCAGCTGGTGCTTCAGATAATGCAGAATGGCCGCCGCCGCTCCGAGCGCGCAAGTGAGCTGCGCGCAGCCGAATCCCTCCAGCGAATGCACACGGAAATGACTCTCCAGCGAGGTCTTGGCCACCCCGGGCAGGAAGGTATAGCCATCATAATACTGTGTAACGGGCAGCCCCGGGAAATCCTCCTTCTGCTCATCACTCACCAACAATTCGCTGGGGTGAATGCGCCCCACTTCCTCAGCCAGCTCCTCGAGCCTGCCGTAGTCAGCTACCGTGAACTCACCCGTGGTGTGATCCGCACAGGCCAGTCCCCAGGTTTTCTTGTCGTGATAACAGGCAACTATGTAATTGTGCTCACCCGCATCCAGCAGCGACATGTCCGCCAACGTGCCGGCGGATATGATACGCGTAATCTCGCGCTCCACCAACTTGCCCGGCACCGGCACGGTCATCTGATCCGCGATGGCCACGCGCTTACCGAGCTTGACAATCTGCCCGATATACGCCTCCGCCGCGTGGTGCGGCACGCCGCACATGGGGATACTCTGGCGCTTCGTCAGCGTCAGCCCCAGTGCGGCGGCGCACTCCACGGCATCCTCGAAAAACATTTCATAGAAGTCACCGATGCGGAAGAAAAGCCACACATCCTCCGGCAGTCCCTGCTTCATCCGCAGGTACTGCTCCATCATCGGACTGTTTGCTGACTGTGCTGCCATGAAATGCTATCAAGAGGCGATGTCGGCATCAGAAGCTCCAGCGCACGGAGGACTGGAAAGCCCAGCCGGAAAAAGCACTCTTGCCGTCCTTGTGGGCATTGGTATACTCCGCACCCACCATGAACTTGAGGGCGTCCTTGTTCTTGGCGGAGGCATAGATATTCGCGCCGAAGTAGAACGCGTGCAGGTGGCTCACCCAGCTCGGGGTCGTTGTCTGCGTGCAGATGAAACGATCACCGGCGATGCGCACTGCATTGCTGCCCTCCATCCCCGTGTAGCGGAAAACGGCGTCCACATGCTTGTTCACCTCCCAGATGGGTTGAATTTGCAAGCCGATGTTCTTGGAGCCCTTATCCGGTGCGCCCAGCGGACGGAACGCAGCCACCACGTTATTGATAAGCGTCAGGCGGCCTTTCTTGTAATCGAAGCCCAGAGACACCGCATCCTGGAAGCCCATGCCGTAGCAGTTAGCACCCTTCTTGCGGCGATTGCCGTAGGCGTTGTTAAAGTCGTGCATGTACTGCCCGGACACCTCCATGTAGCCCTCCTCGCTCTTATTGAAGCGGTGAGAAGCACCCACGATAGCAAAGCACTTATCCTCATACCCGAACTCACCCTTGAAGCCGCGTCCGTCGCGGTAAACATCCGAGTGCGTCAGGCTCTTGGAGGCGGAGGCGCGGTCGTTGAGCATCCACTGGCCGAACACCTGCGTGTCCTTGTTCGGCTTCCAGGTGAGGCCGATGCCCCAGTTGGAATCCTGCGCAAACTGGTTGCTGAGCAGGGAGCGCTCGATGCAGCGGATCTTGGAGCTGGACGTGATGTAGTCCGTCGTGAGCTTGGTGCCCATCTTACCCACGGTGAGCGTGAGACCCTCCACGCCGGGGATGGTCTGGCTCACATAAATGTCATAGAAGCTGAAGTAGGAGTAGTTTTTCTTCGTGCGCCCTTTAGAATAAGTCTCGCGCACGGGCAAGCCGCCGGGACGCACCCAGGTGTGGAACTTTGTGCCGGTGGAGAAGTCCAGGTTCACACCCAAGTAACTGCGTCGGAACTCCTGGTTCACGGGGCTTGCGCCGGCTTTCAGGTGGTCGCCGTTCCCGCCGGCGGGCTGCACGGCGGACATCTGGAACATCTCGACCCAGGCAAGGCGCACCTTCTGCAGCACGCCGTCCTTGTTCTCATACACTACCAAGGCCTTCTTGACGGCGTCCGTCCAGTCCTCCGGAGCGGAGGCAGAGGTGGTTACAGCGGGGGTGGCGGCGGAGGCACAGCAGACCCCTGCAAGCAGCATCAGTATATGTTTTTTCATGTCGATTCAACAGATTGAGATTGTGACAGAGGATTGATGGGCAGGAAGATCGTGAAGGTCGTTTCACCCTCCTTGCTCTCCAGGGCAATCGTGCCGGCGTAACTGTCTACCACGCGTCGCACAATGGCCAGCCCGAGCCCGAGCCCGAAGTCCAGCCCCTGCTTCTTGGTCGTGAAGTTGGGCTGGAAAATCTTCTCGCGTATCTCCTGCGGAATTTCCGGGCCGTTGTTGGAGACAGAGACACGGATATAATCTTCCGGCAGCAGGGTGATACCGTCGGCGTGGTACACATCGGCCGTGATGGTAACCGTCGGCTGCGGCGTAGCGGCCTGGTTCATGGCATCGCAGGCGTTCTTGATGATGTTGGTCCACACCTGCACCAGCTCCGTGGAGTCCGCCGTGATCCCCGGGAGGGGGGCAAGCTCCGTGCGCAGGGTCACGCGCTTGAGCATGTTGGCTAACAGATTGACGGCATCCTGCACCGTATCGGCCACATCGACCCCCGGCTCGCGCTCGGTGGAGGCACGGCCCAGACGCTTCACTCCTTTCACAATGCCGGCGGCATGCTTGGCAGCCATCTGCATATCCCGCAGGTCGTGCCCCAGCTCCCAGAAGCGATAGCAGCGGTCGATGTTACGCAAAAACTTCTTATCGTAACGCTTCAGCTCCTCCTGGTTCGGCGCCAGATGTGCCAGCACCTTGGCGGCCGCTTGGCAGATGCCGAGCTCGCGCTCATAGCGGCGGGAGAGGTTGCGGAGCTCTGACGCGGACAGGTGACTTTTATCCACATAACCCAAGGTGAAGAGCTTGGAGTTGAGCGGATTCTCCTCCGCGAGGCAATAGGTGAGCTGCTCGGCCACAAACTGCATGCGGCTGGTGATCACGCCCACGGCATTGTTCAGCTCATGGGCGATGCCGGCGGTCAACTGGGCCAGGGTAGCAGACATCTCGGCGCGGCTGAGCATGCGCAGGGCCTCTTCCTTCTCCGTGGCGCGCGCGTAGATGCGGCTGTTGCGCACAAAGAGTTCGTGAATGAGAACCGGTACAAACTGGTGCAGGAAATCGCCCTGGCCCGCCTCGTCGATAATCGGGGTCGTATCATCTACATAGGCCAGTCGGGTCGGTTCCACGGCCACCACGTCCGTGTTACTGCAAAAGGTGCCGGAGAAGAAGGCATGCACCCCCACAAAGGAACCCGGCCCGCTGCGGAACACCTCATAGCTGCGGCCCGTGCTGTCCTCCGGCAGGGACTCCACGCCGGCGGCGGCTTCGCGTCGGTAGGCCACCAAGGCCCCCTCCTTCACGAGGTAGATGCGGCGGTTTTCCACACCTTGGGCCATCACAAGCTCGCCGGCGCGGAATTCTACCTCGCGGCCGGGGTCGTTAAAGTACACGCGCTTGAGGCGTTCGAGGGCTTCCTCGCTGCTGGGAACGGATGCTGTCATGGTTCTGCGGCTGTGCCCTCATCATACACCACGCGGGGGTCTTTGGCAAGCATTTTCCCGCGCCGTTGAGGCGGGGAGCTATCGGAGCGATTCAGGATTCCGCGGCGAAAGCTATTCAGCGGGGAGCAGTTGGATGTCGTAGCCGAAGATTTCCGTAAAGAGGTCGGCTTTGGAGCGCAGCGCGAGGTTCTCGATGGTGAGGTCGCGCACGCCGGGGACGAGGAGTTCCAGGCGGCGGGGCTTGTAGCGCACGGTGAAGTCGGCGATGCGGTGGGCATGAGCGCGCTCCAGGGCATCGGCCACGCGCAGGAGTGCGGCCATTTTTTGCACACGCAGGCGGTCCTGCAGGTCCAGCTCGGCATAATGGCGGTCCTGCACGGAGGGGGTGGAGTGGCGGTGATAGCGCGCCAGCAGGCCCACGATCTCCACGTCGTGGCGGGAGAGCCCGAAGATCTCGGAGTTCAGGATGATATACTGGCTGTGGTGGTGGTGTTTTTTGGGGCTGATGTAGGTGCCGACCTCGTGCAGGATAGCAGCTACCTTCAGCAGCAGGCGGTCGTGGTGCCCCAGGCCGTGCAAGTCTTGCAAATTATCAAACAACGCCGTGCAGAGCCTGCGCACCTGCTGGCTGTGTGCGCGGTCCACTTTGTAGCGGCTGGCCTGCAGCATGGAGAAGTGGAGCATCTCCTCTTCCAGCGCGCTGTCGTTGTCGCTGTTATTCAGCAGACTGCGCAGGAATTCATGGGTGTATTCCTCCTTGGCGATGAAGATACTGCGGGGCGAGAATTCGCTGACCACGGCCTGGTAAATAACAGCCGTGGGCAGCAGGGCCACCACGCCCACATAGTCCTCCTCATAGCGTTCCATGCGGCTGTTATAGGGGGTATCGGCTATCTCTTCCACCAGGCGGGTAAGCCCCTCTGCCGTGATGGTATCGCCGACAATGAGGGGGGAAGAGATGCAGTGGAAATCCGGCCCGAAAATCACCAGAGCGTCGGGCACATCGGCCAGGGCGTCGGCGGCATCGTGGCGCAGCTGTTCCATCACGCCGCGCACATGCTCGCGGATGAGTGAGCACTCGCTGTCCGACCCACCCGCATCGGAGGCGATGATGGCCTCGCCGGTGCGGTGCGCGCCCATCCGGTAGCTGGCGTAGTAGGCCAGACGCCCGCGCTCGAAGAGCAGCAGGCGCGTGTTACCCGGGCCGACGTGCAGCACGACCGAACGCTTCCTGGCGAGTTCGGGGTGGCTTTGCAGCATGGTCTGCATGTTTTGGTAGAGCAGGCGGGTCATTTCGCCGTCGTCCATCACCTCCAGATGCAGGCCGCAGGCTGTCTGCAGGCGGTTCACGAAGGCATCCATGTTCGTGACATCCGTCAGCACATTCGTTGCTAACAAACGCACCGGAACGGGCTCCCCGCCGCTGCCGTATTCGGCCAGCAGTTCCTTGTAGCCCCGCATCACCTGCACGCAGCGGTCCATCGTCTCGCGAGAGACCTTGTTCGTGCTGAAAACATCGTGCGCCAGCTCGATGGGGCGCGAGAGGACATCCAGCACACGCAGCGGCCCGACCGGGGGCTGCTCCGCCACCATCATCGCGCAGGCCCCCGCGCCCAGAAAAATAACCGCCTGCCGCTGCGGCTCCCCGCCGCCGGGAACCTCCGGTGCATTCTCCGCTGCCTTCTGCTTCACTTTGTCCTTAGCCATCGTCACCGAGCATTCTACACCGTTTCCGCCCCCATGGCAAGCAGCAAATGCGGCTGCGCCCCCGCGAGAAACGGAGACGCGGACGAAAGAAAGGTAGACTTGTAGGGAACACTCAAAGGAGTCTGACCGCAGAGGAAGGGAAGGATGCAAGCCGTGCGAAGCCCGGTGCAGACTTCCTGCCGCCGGGGTGGGAGGTAGGTGAAGTTTTCGGAGCGCAGAATTTTCGGAAGGATGGGAAAGTGATCGGCCTTCGGAGCCTGGGCAAGAGTTCAAGGCAAATTCATAGTAGGAGGCCCCCGGTGTTTTTTGACAAAATTCTGAGGCCCACCTACTACGGATCTGCTCGGAAGCCTTGCCTAAGCTCCGAAGGCCAATCAGTCTCCGAAAAATCCTTTCATTCCGCGGTCAGACTTTCTCGCTCCCTACTACTGCGGCGGTGTGAAGTCTCCTTGTCACGGAACGCCTCCGCCAATGAAGACAAACCCGCCATAACTCAGTTCTCCCCGAGTTCTGTACTGAGGGCAATATCCAGAAGTGCATCAAAATCCTTCTCCGTCAGGATGCCCCCGTTCTGTAAGGTGACGTTCCCGTGACTGAGGAGACAAGAAATCTCCACGTAGGACTGTTCATCCATGGCTTCTATGGTCTCAAGCGTTGTCATAAGCTCGCACGAGAGAGTATATCACACTGGTATTATTTGTCAATAGCCTTTCTCTTCTTTTGCTCTGTTCGGCCTATTAAAAAGCCCCGCCCGGACGCACCTGAGCAGGGAGCTTCGAACGATGCGAAGCGGCTTACGTGCCCCCATTATGGGAGATACCTTGGGAAATGTCAAGGCATTTTTCTGAATAGCCCTGCAAAGAACACTCAATGGAAGCTGACCCGCAGAGGAAGGGAAGGATACAGGCCGTGCGAAGCCCGGGCGAGACTTCACACCGCCGGGGCGGTAGAGGGCGAGATGGTTGAGGACCGCGGAATAAAGAGAATTTTTGGAGAGTTTGCGGCGTGCTTAGCTCGGCACAGACTTCCTGCCAAAAAGCCGCATAAACTTCCCAGATCGCGGGAGAATTACTAACAGGGGCGGATAAGGGTTCGGAGTTTACCTCCTGATGTGGAGGAGTTTACAAGAAGCGGGAGGAAAAGTCAAGACTTTTTTCGAGAGTTTTTTGAACCCGGACTCCACCGTTGCAAGGAAAAACTTAGCCTCCCCGGTATGTTCAGCCAAGGAGGACTAAGGGATATACTATGCATTATTCCTCCTCGTCGGAGGAATCAGTCCGTTTTGTTGAGAAATTATGAATAACTGTTTTTAGTCCGTCAATGTGCTCACTGAGTTCAGGCTTGATAGGTGAATCCATGGGATCGAGGATCATGTCTATACCCTCCCGCCTCGCAAATTTTGCAGCGGGAACAAAATCGCTATCTCCGGCAATTAGGATGATTCTGTCAACCTGATGTTTTAAGGCCATTGCAACAATATCAATGCCGATGCGGGTATCGACACCCTTCTGCTTGATTGAGATCGAGAAATCTCTTTCGGTGAGGTCATCAATCGTCCGTTTTCCATTCAGTAAATCCTTAGTTGCATCCGGACTTAAGAGATATCGCGCCTGCTCATCAGCCAGTTTCCCTAATCGCAGCGCAAACTTACGCTTGGTGCAAAGCGCGTTCAGGAAGGCGGTATTCCATTGAAACTGTGGTTCCTTTCCCAAATTAATGGTCTTCTTCAAGAGCGGGTGATAAACTATCTTTTGGGATGGTTTGCAGTCGTAGTACAGAACGCGGTATAGAAAGCATTCCTCATTCTTAAAAGAATGGAGTATTTTAAGGCAATACTGAAAGAGTGTATTAGCTGCCTCCTCCGGACTGTCCTGCCTCTTCTTCATCTTTCGACGGTAAAACCCACCGTCCACCAAAATAGCGGTCCTAATCATACATTCAAAAAAAGCCCCTGCTTTCATAAACTTCCCAGATCGCGGGAGAATTACTAACAGGGGCGGATAAGGGTTCGGAGTTTACCTCCTGACGAGGAGAAGTTTACAAGAAGCGGGAGGAAAAGTCAAGACATTTTTTTGAAAAAAGTCAAGACTCTTTTGCGGTAAGGTGCCTTTTGTCGGGGCTGTGCGGTCGGTGAGTGGGGGTTACTGCGGTTTGGTCTGTGTGAGTTCGCTGTATTTCTCGAAGAGGAAGGCGACGCGTTCGGCGTCGTCCGTGAACTTGCGGCCGTAGGCTTTCTCCACGGCGCTGTCCAGCTTGCGGTGGGCTGCTACCAGCTCGGGCGGCATGGTCAGGGGGTCGTAGAGGTCGGCCAAGCTGCTGTCCGGGTACAGGGCGCGGGCATCCAGAACGCCCTGAGCCAACTCCGCGATCTTCTCTTGCTGCGCCTCCGTGCATTCCGGCCAGGGGAAGTTGTTATAAACTAAATCGCCGCCATAACGATATCGCATTTCCAGTCTCCCTGCAACTGCATGTACCCATGCATTGTGCATCGCTGATGTCAGAACACCAAAGTGATACAGAGTCGCATCGGGAACAACAAACACGAGATTGCTGGCAATCACATCGGGCGACATGAATCCGATAGGTATGTATTTGCGTCTTTCAGACGAAACCTGCGGAATGATGAGATAATTCGATTCCGGCTGGGCATCTACTGCGAAGAGCGTCGGCGTTTCTGCTGTTCGTCTGGTCGTTGCTGCCGGGCTTGCAAGTCTCGCCTGCCGTACCTGCTCAATTCTCTCCATCACCATTTTGCAAGACCTCAATTCCTTAATATCAGCCCCTTTCATCCATAAGCAATATCGCTCTCTCCCCTTGATAAATTCATCAGAGCCTATATATGGTTTTATCCATTTTTCGCAAAGGGGATTGTCCGCAATGAACAAGGGCTTTTCTTCTGCTGTCACCGTAAAGGCCGAGGAACGAGGCAGACTGCCGACCCGTATCCGGGGTACATTTGACAGCGGAGCTGTACGACGATCGGGAAATACATCCGGTGCATCTATCAAATAAGCATTAATGTTGTTGCACACCGTTACCGAGTTTTCCGTATAAAGTCTTACTTTTTCCTGTTTAGGATTCTCGGAGAATCCCACAATGACGACATGAACGTGAGCTTTACCTGCGGCTTCGTTATCCCAAATGAAGGTGGACCAGCCAAAATCTATATGGAACCCCGAGTCAAAGACATGCTTCCACAGCGTGCCGACGGAAACACCCTGGCACACGGAATTGGTCGCGACAAAAGCCGTGCGGGTATCGGCGCCTTTCATGTACCGGACTGCCTTCCAGAACCAACAGGCTACATAGTCAATCTTATCCGTTTTGATTTTGCCGAACACTTGCTCCATGTCAGATTTCTGAGCATCACTTCTCACATTGTGTCCGATAAACGGCGGGTTGCCCATAATGTAGCTGAGCTTCTCCTTAGGCACGACGGATTCCCAGTCAATCCGCAGGGCGTTGCCGCGGACGATGGTGGCGGAGGCGGTGAGGGGGATGCGGGCGTAGGCCACACCGAAGTGGTTACCGGCCTCGATGTTCATGAGGTGGTCCATGAGCCACATGGCGACCTGGGCGATTTGGGCGGGGAATTCCTCCAGCTCGATGCCGTAGAATTGGTTGACATTGACGAGGCAGACATCGTTGGCGGAGAGGAGCCAGGCGGTGCCGGCGGTTTCTTGGCATTGCTCGAGCTCGGCGATGAGGGACAGCTCGAGGCGGCGGAGCTCGCGGTAGGCGATAATGAGGAAGTTACCGCAGCCGCAGGCGGGGTCCAGGAAGGTGAGGGAGGCGAGCTTGCGGTGGAAGGCCTGCAGGCGGGTGATCTTGCGGTTCGATTTATCATGTTGCAGGGCGGCGAACTCCTCCCGCAGGGCGTCCATGAACAGGGGGTTGATGAGCTTGAGGATGTTGCGCTCGCTGGTGTAGTGGGCACCGAGGGCGCGGCGCTCCTCCGCATTCATGACGCTCTGGAACATGGAGCCGAAGATGGCGGGGGAAATGCGGCCCCAATCCAGCGCACAGCAGTCCAGCAGGGCCGAGCGCATGGCCGTATCGAAGGCGGGCATGGGCAGGAACTCCGCGAACAGCCCGCCGTTCACATAGGGGAAATCATTCACCGCGGCATCCCGCAGGCAGAGCCGCTGCGCCTCCGGGGTGTTGAGGGTCTGGAAAAGCTCCGCCAGGCGCGCCGCCAGATCGCGCCCGTCCTCGGAGGTGCAGTCCAGCAGGAAGCGGTGGAAAGCGTCCTTGCGGAAGATACCCGTATCCTCCGCGAACAGGCAGAAGAGCAGGCGCACTAGGTAGACCTCCAGCGGGTGGCCCACATAGCCGATGGCCTTCAGGCGGTCGTGCAGCTTGCCGAGCAGCTCCGCCGCCTGCACGTTCACGGGGTCCTCCTCCTGGTACTCGCGCTGCTCGTAGCCGGCCAGGTAGTGGAAGAGGTGGATGAACTGCGGCAGCTCCGCCAGGCGGAAGCGGGTGCACTGCGCGTCGTGATCCAGGTCGTAGTAGTGCCAGTTCTCGAAATCGCAGACCAGGATGCCGTGCGGGAACTCGTGCGGCGCGAGCGTGTCCGCATAGCGCTTGGCCTGCTCGTAGGCCTTGGCCAGGTCCTTGCCGCGGGACTTCATCTCGATGAGGATGTGGCCCTTCCAGAACAGGTCGATGTACCCCTTGCTGCCGTCCGCGCACTGCACCTTGTGCTCGAAGATGGCCACCCGCTTGCGGCTGACCCCCAGCACGCCGAAGAAGTCGATGAGGAAGGACTGCGCCTCTGCCTCCTCGCGCTCCGTGTCCTTCCACTCCTCGGCAAACTTCGCCGCCCTCGCGCTGATTTCGTTCTGTCCCAGTGTGACTGCCATGCGGACATTTTAGCATAATCCCGTGACAAAGCAAGGGGAAAATGCACAGGAGAGGACCGCGGACCGGGCAGAGGGGGTGGGAGACTTCCCGCCGCCGGGGTGGTAGGTAGGTGAAGTTTTTCGGAACGCAGAATTTTAGGAAGGATGGGAAGGTGATCGGCCTTCGGAGCTTGGGCAGGAGTTTAAGGCAAATTCATAGTAGGTGGCTTTGGGATTCCGGCAAAAGATAAGGGGCCTGCTACCTCGGCGGAGTGAAGGCTGCGCCGGGCTGAGCATGCCGGCGACTTTCCCGAAATTCCCTTCATTCCGCGTTCACCCCCACTCGCTCGCGGCAGCCCCGGCGGCGGGGGAAGTCTCATTCCGACATACCGGAACCACCGACTGACATACTGCCTCCCTCCTCACAGACATACTGACCACCTCCTCTGACATACCGCCCCCCTATACTTACATACCTTTTTTATATAAAAATATTATTATAATAAGGAGAATTCTCAATAGAATCAAGGGTTTTCGGGATATAGGCATTCAACGGAAGCAGCGCATTGCAGTAAAAATGTGCCTTACGCGCGTGTGTGCGTGCGCACGCAGGCGAACGCATAGGAGGGACATACCGGGAAAAGAAGATGCTGATGTTAGATGTTCTGAAAGCGGCAGAGCTTACAGAATAAGGCTTTTTGCCGTTGCTTCTGAAAGGTGCGGAGTCGAAATCGGTATGTGAAAAGGCCTGTTCGGTATGGCAAACCGCCCTGTTCACCTTGCAGTCCGGTGACAGCGGGGATAGGCGGTGTATCATTCTTACTGCCGGGGATACTGAATTCCGGCACCAAGAAGGCGCAGGTATGTTCACCTGCGCCTTCACCGGTCTACGCACTGAAGAATGGCTTACACACCATCATTCAACCCCGGAATGTAGCTCAGAGGCACGCATGGGGCTTCCTTCGCTGGCTTGGCGTTGAACTTCACGTTCCGTATCATTGCTTGCCCCCTATGGCCACAGGGTTAGGGAGGGCCGGGCGGCTCCTCTCCCGGAGCGGGCGCTTACAGGGTGGCCAGCAGAGCCAGAAGGCGCTCGGCGTGGTCGTCTGCCTTGGCGCGGATTTGGTCCGTAGCACCGTTGCCGCTGCGCATGTGGTAGGAGACGCCGCCTGTAGCCACGGCACCCGCGTATTCCATACCCGTGAAACCGCAGGCCAAGCGCACCGGCAGGAAGATGTCCTCCGCCGTGCAGCCCATAGCCTCCTTCGTGAAGGCCTCGGCCGGCGCCCCCGTGGTGTAGGAGATCACCAGCTTCTTGCCGCGCAGTTTATCACCCGTGCTGCCGTGGGCAAAGCCGTGCAGGAAGGTGCACTCCATCCAGCGCTCCAGCAGGGAGGGCATGGAGAACCAGAACATGGGGAATTGCAGCACGATGACATCGGCCGCCACCAGCTTCTGCTGCTCCGCCGCCGTGTCGATGCGGAAGTCGGGGTAGAGGCGGTCCAGGTAATCGAAGGTCGCGCCGGGGAGTTTCTTCTCCAGGACGCTGAGGATCTCCTTGTTGGCCACGGAATCATTCAGATCCACGTGCCCGGAAACGATGAGAATGTTCTTCATAGTGCTGGGCAGAGTAGCACAGCCCCGCCCCGCTGTCAAGCATCCATTGCGTCTGCACCATGCCGAACATGCTGCTTGACTCGGCGCGGAGGGGATGCTACAATGCCCGCAGCAGCGCGTCGCGCTTTCGCAAGTTCATCATGAATGCAAAGATAACCGACAACTCGGCAGAGCGGGCAATGAATGCCCCTTTGCGCGTGGGACTCGACGTCGGCAGCACCACTGTGAAGGTGGCCGTGCCGGGCGAGGGGGGCGAGATGCTCCACACGCGCTACCGCCGCCACCGCAGTCTGGTGCGGGAAACCGTTGCGGATATGTTAGATGAACTGTGCGCGGCATTTCCGGCGGCAGAGGAAGTATTGCTGGCGGTGAGCGGCAGCGCGGGCATCGGCATTGCAGAGGCCTGCGATCTCCCCTTCGTGCAGGAGGTGTATGCGGAAAAAGTGGCTACCGAGACCCTGAATCCGGGTACGGACGCTGTCATCGAGCTGGGCGGCGAGGACGCCAAGATGCTCTTCCCCGGGCCGCATTTCGATGCGCGGATGAATGATAGCTGTGCGGGCGGAACCGGTGCCTTCATCGACCGCATGGCGGGGCTGCTGAACGCGCAACCGGAGGAGCTGGATGCCCTGGCCGCGCGGTCGACCACTACCTATACCATCGCGAGCCGCTGTGGTGTTTTTGCCAAGAGTGACATACAACCCCTGCTGAATCAGGGGGCCGCGCGTGAGGACCTGGCGGCGGCTGTTTTCTCCTCCGTGGCGGACCAGGCCATCGCTTCGCTGGCGCGGGGGCGGAGTATCGGCGGCAGGGTGCTGTACCTGGGCGGGCCGCTCACCTTCCAGAGTTGCCTGAGAAAGTGCTTCGATGACAAATTACATGTGCAAGGAATCTGTCCTCCGAACAGCCTGTACTATGTAGCGATCGGCTGCGCGCTGTGTGCGGATCGCCCCGTAAGGCTCAGCGACTTGGCGGCGCGGGTTCGGCGGGTCCCGGCGCGGGGAAATGCCTGTCCCTACCCCCTCTTCCGCGATGACGGGGAGTATGAGGCCTTCCGCGCCCGCCACGCGGCCCATGCCGTGCCGCTCGGTTCCCCGGAGCAGGCGCGCGAGGCTTTCATCGGCATAGATTCCGGTAGCACGACTATCAAGATCGCCCTCATTGATGCAGAGGGACATTTGTTGGATTCTTTTTACGAAAGCAACCGCGGCAACCCCATTCCCGCCGTGCGCGATTATTTGCTGCGTCTGTACACGCGCCACCCGCAGTGTCGTCCGGTGGCCGGGGCGGCTACGGGGTACGGGGAGGAGCTGATACGCCACGCCTTCCGCATCCCCTTCGGGGTGGTGGAGACGGTGGCGCATTTCACGGGGGCGCGGCATTTTCTGCCGAAAGTGGACTTCATTCTTGATATCGGCGGGCAGGACATCAAGTGCATGCGCATTCGGAACGGTGCGATTGATAACATTTTCCTGAATGAAGCCTGCTCCAGCGGATGCGGCAGCTTTCTGCAAACCTTCGCGGAGCAGCTGGGCTACGGGGTGGAGGAATTCGCGCGCTTGGGCCTGCGGGCGGGGGCGCCCGTGGAGTTGGGGAGCCGCTGCACGGTGTTCATGAACAGCAGCGTCAAGCAAGCGCAGCGGGATGGCGCCTGTGTGGCGGATATCAGTGCGGGGTTGTCACGCAGTATCATCAAGAACGCACTCTATAAGGTGATTCGTCCCACGGGACCGGATGACCTTGGTAAACATATTGTCGTGCAGGGTGGTACCTTCCTGAACGATTGCGTCCTGCGGGCCTTTGAGCAGGAGCTGGGGCTGCAGGTGATTCGCCCGAATATCGCGGGCATCATGGGGGCCTTCGGGGCTGCGCTTTACGCGCGGGATCGGTTCCGGCAGCAGCCGAACACGCCGCCGCTCGCGGGGAAGGAGGAGTTGCAGGCTTTCTGCCACAGCACACGCAGTGCGGTCTGCGGGCGCTGCACGAATCGCTGCCGGCTCACAATCAACAGCTTCGGGAACGGTAAAAATTATATCAGCGGCAATCGCTGCGAGCGGCCTGTTACCAACACCGCGCCGGCGGACGAACTGAACCTCTGCCGCCGCAAGCTGCGTATGCTTGCCGATCTGCCGCGCCGGGGGAGCGATGCCCCGCTCGGGCCGATCGGCATCCCCATGGGTCTGAATATCTATGAGCTGCTGCCTTTCTGGCAATGTCTGCTGACCTCCTTGGGCTTTCAGGTGATAACCGGTCCCGTGGATGATCGGTGTGTGTTCCGTCTGGGGCAGAATTCCATCCCGGATGATACGGTGTGCTTTCCGGCGAAGATGATGCACGGGCAGGTGCGTTGGCTGGCGGCGCAGGGTTTGCGGCATATCTTCTACCCATGCATGACTTACAACGTGCGGGAGGAGGGTGCGGATAATTGCTACAACTGCCCCGTGGTGGCGTATTATCCGGAGGTGCTTGCGGCCAATGTGCCGGAGCTTGCGACGCTTACTTGCCATTTCGGCTACCTGGGCCTGGAGGACCGGGGGCTGCTGACGGATCGGCTGACGGCGATGTTCCGGCCGCATTTTCCGCAGATCCGCCGGCGGGATGTCAAGGCGGCGGTGGCTGCGGCTTTCGCGGCGCAGGAGGCTTATGCGCAGGCGGTTCGTGCCGCGGGGGCGGACATCATGCGGCAGGCGAGGCGGCTCGGGAAGCATATAGTCGTGTTGGCGGGGCGGCCCTACCACATCGACCCGCGGATCAATCACGGTATCGACCGCCTGATCACCGGGCTCGGGGCGGCGGTGGTGACGGAGGATGCCGTGGCGCATCTCGCTGTGGGTACGGCGGATTTGCAGGTGCTCAATCAGTGGTCCTACCATGCGCGGTTATATGCTGCTGCTCAGTATGTGTGCCGACACGCAGATGCGGAGTTCGTGCAGTTGGTGAGTTTCGGCTGCGGTTGTGATGCCATCACGGCGGATGAGTGCCGGCGCCTGCTGGAGAATGCCGGGCGTCTGTATACTCAAATCAAGATAGATGATATTGATAACCCGGGGGCGGCTAAGATACGACTGCGCAGTCTCTTCGCTGCCGCCGGCATTCGGGAGCCTCTGCATTGATTCACCATGTCTGTCTGCTCAACATCTGTACCGGATAATTCCCCCGCTTCGCCCGTTTTTACGGAGGAGATGAAGCACACGCATACCATCCTCATGCCTGCCATGTTGCCCCTGCATTGGCGCCTGCTGCGGGCGGCTTTCATGCAGTGCGGTTACAAGGCGGAGCTGCTGCACAACACGGGGCAGGCCGTGGTGGAGACGGGGCTGCGTTACGTGCATAATGATATTTGCTACCCGGCTCTGCTGGTCGTGGGGCAGGTCATTCATGCGCTGGAGAACGGCGGCTTCGATACCGATCGCGTGGCGGTTATCATCTCGCAGACAGCGGGCGGTTGTCGGGCTTCAAATTACATCTACCTGCTGAGGCGGGCGCTGCGCACGGCGGGGTTCGGGCATGTGCCGGTCATCAGTCTGAATGTGCAGGGCATGGAGGAGAATCCGGGCTTCCGCATCGATCTGCACATGCTGCGTAACGCGCTCGCGGCTATGGTGTACGGGGATGCCATGATGTTTGCCGCTAACAAACAACGCCCTCGCGAGCTCACTCCCGGCAGCACGGATGCCCTGGCGGAGAGTTGGCTGCAGCGTCTTGAGCAGCTCTATGCGGAGGGTAAGGCTCACAAGCGCAGGACCATGCGCCGCCTGCTCCCGCAGATCATGCAGGACTTCGCAGCCCTGCCTGTCGACCCCGAGCGTCCTACGGTGAAGGTCGGTATCGTGGGGGAGGTCTACATCAAGTATTCTGCGCTCGGCAATGATAACCTGGAGGCTTTTCTCGCCGAGCAGAACTGCGAGTGTATGGTGCCGGGTATTCTTCATTTCCTGCTCTATTGTGTAGATACCTATGTGGTCGATTTCCGCCTCTACGGCGGCAGGTTGAAGAGCCTTCTCTCCAACAGCTTCGCCATGTGGGTCCTCGGGCGGCAGGAGAAGCTCCTCCGCGCTGCCATGGCCTCGGCGGGCTTCCCTCTCCCCGCTTCCTATGCGGAGCTTCGTGCCTCGGTCGCCGGCATCGTCGGTCTCGGTAACAATATGGGCGAGGGCTGGCTCCTCACGGCCGAGATGCTCGAGCTCGCCAACCACGGTTACCCTAATATCATCTGCGTGCAACCCTTCGGCTGCCTCCCGAATCACATCGTGGGGCGCGGCATGATTAACCGCGTCCGCAAGGTCGCCCCGCACGCCAATATCCTCGCTCTCGACTACGACGCTTCTTCCTCCGCCGTCAACCGTGAGAACCGCATCAAGCTCATGCTCGCCACCGCACGGCAGGCTTGACATATCCGCCGCAGCGGTGTATCATGCGGGCACATGAAGGAACCCGATGAGAACGCTCCGGATGATTTTGAGGCATATACGCAACTGGGTGAGCCGGGGATGCGGGAGAAGTGCTATGCCTGGCGGACGGCCATCGGTTTGCAGGCGGTGGATAACCTGAAGCCTTCCGAGTACTTGCTGCAAACGGCCCGTCAGCACATCGAGGGTGCTATCACCATTCGGGAGGCTAATCAGATGATTGATAGTTATTATCAATCTAAGGCATTTCGTGTAACGAAGGAGGACCGAACTGAGGAGGCCGATAGGGTCTCGGCGCGCATCGCGGAGATCCTTTCGGAGCAGGCCTTCACTTTCTCGCCCGTTGAGTATATTAACATCCACCGCCGTCTTTTCGAGAACATTTATCCCTTTGCCGGAAAAATCAGAAATCACAATATCAGCAAGAAGGAATGGGTGCTGCGGGGGGACTCGGTTCTCTATACCGCTGCGGGTATCATTCGCGAGACCCTCGATTACGATTTCGAGACGGAGAGGAATTTCAACTACGGGAATTTGAATATCAGCGAAGCCGTTCCGCACATCGCCCGGTTTATTTCCGGCATCTGGCAAATCCATCCCTTCGGGGAGGGTAACACCCGCACAACGGCTGTTTTCACCATCAAATACCTGCGCTCGTTCGGCTTCGATATTCAAAACGACGCTTTTGCCCGGCATTCGTGGTATTTTCGCAATGCTTTGGTTCGCGCTAACTACAAGAACCTGCCCAAGGGCATTCATGCTACCACGGAATTCCTGGAGGCTTTCTTCCGTAACCTTATCCTCTCCGAGCACAATGAGCTCCTCAACCGCGTTATGCTTGTGTCCGACCCCGCTTCGTTGCAGAATCCCTCCCCGGAGCTCAGCCCAAAGTGCAATTTTTGCACTTTGAATTGCACTTTGGAGGAACTTGCCCTGCTGAATTTGCTTCGGAAGGATCCTAAAGCAACACAAAAGGAAATCGCTGTCCACCTCGGTAAATCAGAAAGAACAGTCAAGTCCATGACTGTTCACCTGACCCAAAAGGGGTTCATAGAA
Source organism: uncultured bacterium (assembly GCA_945947905.1). Classification (GTDB taxonomy): domain Bacteria; phylum Verrucomicrobiota; class Verrucomicrobiia; order Verrucomicrobiales; family Akkermansiaceae; genus Akkermansia. Next base: position 31,189 of record CAMEZO010000003.1, on the reverse strand, counting down.
CGCCGAAACGGCAGGAGAAACGGTTATTGGGAGGTCAAGCTCAACGAGAGGGGCGAGTCAGTCCCCGATTAAGGCGGCTGATCACCCGGGGGCAGGGCCCGGGCGCGGAATGCCTTTACCCGTTGAAATCGCACACAGGCTTCCTTTTTTTCGCTTGCCGTGCATTATATCTTGACAGAAGGGCGCTTTTTCTGGTAAATTTGTCCCGTTGCAGCACACAACATTGCTTTTTATATGAAGTTAGCTCTCGATGCCATGGGCGGCGATGACGCGCCCCAAATCAATGTCGATGGAGCTGTGCTTGCTCTCAGCAAGCTGAGCTCGTTGGAAAAGTTGTATCTTGTCGGCAATGAGGCGGAGTTAAAGAAGCGATGTGAGGCTGCCGGTATAGCCCGCGATGCTCGCTTGGAGATTGTCCATGCTTCCGAGGTGGTGGGGATGGACGAGAGCGGGCTGGATGTGCTGCGCAAGAAGAAAGACTCCTCCATGGGCGTGTCCGTCAACCTGGTGAAGGACGGCACGGCAGACGCGGTGGTGTCCGCCGGCAACACGGGGGCCGCCGTGGCGGCCAGCACCTTCGGTCTGCGCCGCCTGCCGGGTATTAAGAGCGCGGGGATCGTCTCGCCCCTGCCCAGTGTGCACGGTTATGTACTTGTGACGGACACAGGCGCTAACCCGGATCCTGCTGGGCCCCGTTTGCTGGTCGGCTACGCCGTGATGGCCGCCCTCATGGCTCGTTATATTTATAACCGACCGCAGCCCAAAGTAGCTGTGATGAGCAACGGCACGGAGGACTGCAAGGGTAGCAAGTTCTCCAAGGAGACTTTCCGCGCGCTGCAGGAGTTAGCAGAGAACAAGCTGCTCCCCTTCAACTTCGCCGGCAACTGCGAGGGCCACGACCTGTTAGAAACCGACCTGGATGTTGCTGTGACGGACGGCTTCACCGGTAACATCCTTCTCAAGAGCGTGGAGGCCACGGCCAAGGCCTTTGCTCACTGGCTCAAGGCCGGCATCAAGGCCGACTTCATGGCCATGCTCGGCGCCCTCGCCATGCGCCGCGTCTTCCGCCGCATCTCCGAAAAACTCAGCGCCGACAGCATCGGTGGCTGCCCCCTCATGGGCGTCAACGGCGTCTCCATCATCGCCCACGGCTCCGCCACCGGCCTCGCCATCCTCAACGCCATGCGCATGGCCGAGGGCATGTGCCGCAACAGTGTCAACGACCGCATCGTCGACACCATGGGCGCCATCAACGCCTACTGGAACCACGACAGCGAGGGGCTAGTCCCCTGATAAGTGGTACAGATGAGGTTCCTGGCTGTCTGATATACGGGGACTTCGTTTTCTCTTCGAGATGACGTGGGGCGAGTCCCCGTCGTCTCTCCTCTCTTGTGCCGTGTCAGAGCTAGCAGGTCTCTGTGACATCGAATGATTCCGGGTTTCCGGGGCTACTCCTCTGTACGGTGGGAGGTGGTGCGGACGGAGGTGGAGTGGATGGATGGGAGGATGAATTTGTGGAGCTCGACGGTGGCGGAGAGGGCGCCGAATTCGCGGGTGCAGGCGGTGGCGAGGCGGTGGGCGAGGGTTTCGAGGAGGATGGAGGGGGTGGATTCGGCGAGGTGGCGGAGGCGACGGGAGAGGGCGTCGTAGTCGATGGTGCGGGGGAGGGCGTCGCCGAGAGTAGAGAAGGGGTTGGGGGGAGTGAGGCGGACGTTGAGGAGCAGGCGCTGGGGGGTGGCGCGTTCCTCGGGAGGGACACCGATGTGGCAGGAGAGTTCCATGCCGTTGATGCAGATGCAGTCGTCGGAGGGGCGGGGAGCGGCGGCGGAGCGGCTGAGGAGGTTCTGCAGGGTGCGGAGGTCGGGGATGATGAGATCCGGCTCGGCCTCGGCGAGTTGGGCGGCGTTGTTGTAACCGGTCAGAACGGCGACGGAGGTGATGCCGGCGCTGTGGGCGGCATGAATATCATGCTGCATGTCGCCGATGAAGGCCGTCTCCTCCGGGTTGAGGGCATGCTGTTGCATGAGCCCGGTTATATAGGTATCCTTGTGGCGGACACCGGAATGAACATGCTCGAAAAAGGAGAGCACCCCCAGCTCCTTCGCCTGAAGCAGGAAGGCCGGCGGGTCCATGCTCGTGAGCACGAAGCAACGAATACCCCGCGCGGCGCAGAAGCGGAGAAAGGCCGCGGCATGAGGCAAAAGCGACACCTTTGTAGCCGAGCGGTCGAATGCGCAGCGGTAATGGTTCTCCAGCTCCTCCAGCGGCACTCCCGGCGTCTTGCGTGCGTAGTAGGCGGGATAGGGGAGCTGAAACTCCGCGCGGAATGCAGCCCTGTCCAGCGGAGGAATGCCGTAGTGAGACAACACATCATTGGTAGCCTCAATCGTCAGTGCCAGATCGTCGCACAACGTGCCGGACCAATCGAAAATCAGGTTACGGAACATCAGAAATTACTTCTTGTTATCCGTTGTGCGCAGGGTCGGATGGGCCGAGCCACGGAGTGTGGCTCCCCCGGCCGAGCGTGAGCGAGACACCACGCTGCGCGTACGGAGCCGCCGCTCGTACTTCTGCACCGCCTTTTTGAGTGCGGGATTAACAAAAGGATTGTCCTTCCCGAAACGCGCCCAAGGGCCGCCCGGAACGAGCGAGAAATCCACGAAACGCCAGTGAACCTTTGCCGTACCGCCCTTGATACCCAAGTAATCGCGAACCGCCGGGGAAATATCAATTCCCGCGCAATTGTTGGCTTGATTCCTCGGGCGTTCGCCTCCGAACACGTATTGCCAGTCGTCCACACAGAAGGGACCCACATCCTCCCATTGTGCGAAACAATAGCGTCCGTTATACCATATCTGAACCCAAGTTCCGCGACAGACAGACTCGTATTTTCCCTCCTTGTCCCGACGATACCAAGGAATCACCTTCTCCGCCTCCGGCCTCGGCCCGCCCTGCTGAATGTCATTGTACGGCAGTGCAACGTAGAAAGGATTCAGCCGCGGCGTAAACGCCTTGGGAGCGAAGGTTTTCGGATCTCGGTTAGCGGGATTCGGGTCATCGAAACCGCCGTAATTATCATCCCACATGCTGTCCCAGCTGCTCGCCGTGTTCGGCGTAGGGTTATTTTGTGTTGCGAGCTCACCGATGTAGAAGTAAGTGGCTGTGATGTCGAAATGCCACGGGTACGCCCCCGCGCGAGGCGGGTACTTCATTTTCTTGGGATCCGGAAAGTTGCTGCGTGCACTCTGGTCGCGCTCTGCCGGAATGGGGCCGTTGCGCACGGAAGCCGCCACAAGGCTGTCATCCAAGTGCTTCCGCCTCGAATCCGACTTGATGCTGGTAACAAGGCGGTTCTCGCGCTGCACATGCTCCGGAGTCAAGGCCGAGCGCACCGGCGCGGCACCCGAACCGAACGCGGTCAGGGAGGAAAGGACAAGGGCGAAGAGAGATGTAACGAACTTCATGAAACTACCAGTTATGAATGACACTCGGAACCGCATTCGGCAACTTATCCGGGGCATCCAGCGTGTAGTGCAGGCCGCGGCTCTCCTGTCGACGGATGGCACAATCAACAATCAACGAAGCCGTCAGCGCCAAGTTGCGCAGGTCGATAATCTCCGGCGTGACCCGATAACCCCAATAGTACTCGTGAATCTCTCGATTGATGTTGCGCAGCCGTGTCGCTGCACGTTGCAGGCGGTGATTCGTGCGCACGATGCTCACATAATCGGTCATCGTCCGCCGCACCTCATCCCAGCAATGGTACAAAATAGCCAAGTCATCACGCTCCGCCTTGGCACCGTGCACCCACTCCGGGATGGGATAGGACTCCATCTTGTGCGCCAGCGGCAGACCGCGCAGCATAGCCGCCAAAGCACGCTTGGTAATCACGACGCACTCCAGCAACGAGTTACTCGCCAAACGGTTCGCCCCGTGCAGCCCCGTGCAGCCGCTCTCACCCGCAACAAACAACCCGCGCAGCGATGACTGCCCGTTCGTATCTGTCTGCACGCCGCCGCACTGATAATGCGCAGACGGCACGACGGGGATCATATCCTTCTCCGCATCAACCCCGTAACTCTTGCAGGTCTCGTAAATATACGGGAAACGCTCTGCCATGAACCCCTTGGGCTTGTGCGTCATATCCAGATACATGCAGGGGCTGCCCGTGCGCAGAATTTCACTGTTAATCGCGCGAGCCACGATGTCACGCGGGGCAAGGCTCTTCCGCGGGTCGTACTTCTGCATGAACTCCTTGCCATCCGGCCCCTTGAGGATACCGCCCTCCCCGCGAACGGCCTCGGAAATCAGGAAGGTAAGCCCCTCGCGGTCGTTGCTCTTCGGGTTGAAGAAAGTCGTGGGATGGAACTGCACGAACTCCATGTTGGAAATGTTAGCACCGGCGCGCCAAGCCATCGCGATACCGTCACCCGTAGCCGTTTGCGGGTTCGTGGTATACATATATACGCGCCCCGTGCCGCCTGTGGCCAAGAGCACACGATCACTGCGGAAGATGTCCACCTCCCCCGTCGCGGGATTCAGCACATAAGCCCCCAGCACCCTGTCCTCCGTCACGCAACCCAGCTTGGCCGTCGTGATCAGGTCGATGGCGATGCGGTGGTCCAGCAGGGTGATGTTGGGATGCTGCTGCGCACAATGCAGCAGCTTGGTACTGATCTCCAACCCCGTCGTATCCTTGGCATGCAGAATGCGGCGCTTGCCGTGGCCGCCCTCGCGCCCCAGCTCGAACTCCCCGTCCTCCTCGGTATCAAAATCGACCCCCCACTGCAGCAGCTCCGCAATGGCCTCCGGCGCCTCCTCCACAATCGTACGAACCGCCGCCTCATCGCAGAGTCCCGCGCCGGCATCGAGTGTATCGGCTATATGCTCCTCAAAAGTATCGTTCTTATCCATCACCGCAGCGATGCCGCCCTGAGCCTTCGCAGAACTCGAGATGAGCGGGTCGCTCTTGCAGAGGACGATCACCTTACCATGCTCGGCAGCGCGCAGGGCAAAACTCAACCCGGCAACGCCACTGCCTATGACCAAAAAATCTGACGTAATCATGACGGAATACCTCGCGTTGCGGCATTTTAGCACCACTCGCGCGGCTTGTCACGCTCAATATCCGCCACAAGCGCTTTTTTGTGAAAAAAAAGCCACAAAACACCGCTGACCCCGATTGCCGGGGAGCAATCGGGGCCGGAAAACGCACTCGAAGCGGCTTATTTGCGGGATGCCTTCTCCCCGGCGCCGACCTTGTTCATCTCGATGAACCCGGAGCTGGCGAGCCAGTGATCCTTGCAATGATTGATGAGCCGTACCTCCACCTTGGCGCCCTTCTTCACCGCCGGCACCTTAAAGGTCGCCGAGCGCACATTGGCGTTGGGATCCTCCGAGGACTTGGCCACTTCCTTGCCGTCAACGAAAAGCCGGAAATCCCGGGCCTCCATTGCATTATCAATGGTCGGCACCAGCTTGAACTCGTAGGTTCCCGCGCCCTTAATGGACTTCGTAACATCCACATACCAAGCCGTCGGACGCTTGCGGGCATAACGGCTATCATAGAACATGCTCGTAATGATGCACGGGGCCTCCTTGTCCCAGTAATCCGCATAAGCCGCTGCACCGATGCCGTACTGAGACTTCGGATCCAGCTTAGCGATATCACGGTAATACTGCACCAGCGGACGGTAGTCCTTGCTCGCCCAGTCCCCCGGCTGCGAGCCTAACTTCTCGCGCATCACATAGGCGCGGCCCGCCATCCACTGCTGGCGGCGCTCGCCCTTAAGCTCCTTGTGCGCCAGTGCACGGTCCACATACTCCAGCGCCTCGTTGAAGCGACGATTCGCTCCGCTCAAGCCGCCCTGATCTCCCCCTGTGAGGATAAGGTTAATCTGCCGGTACATCCCGAGGTGATCGATGGTGTACATCGCCCGCATACCGGTCGTATCATCCGGGTCATTGCGGTTGATAATCTCTACCAAACGACGCTGGCGGGATACATCCTGTGCGGGCATCAGCGCCAGAGCCTTGCCGGCGAGTTCCGCCGCAGCTTTATTGTTCCCGGAGTCCGCCTCCGCTGCCTTCTTCAATAGCTCGGCGAACTTCGGCACATCGGCACTCAGCTTCTTCACCTGTTCGGCCAACTTCTCCGCATTCAGCGTCGTATTTCGATCCACGGAGGCGAAGAAATCTCCCTCCGGGGTATACAGCAGCGCGCAGGGTAGGTTATACATATGCACCCCCGTCTTCTCCGCTCGTTTCTCGGCGGGAATGGTGGGCAACTCGTCATACTGCGACACGACGACCCCCGGCAGTTTGGAACCCAGTCCCTCCCAGCCGGAATAAGCCTTCTTCACGGCATCCGGGGCCTGCTCGGAGAAATACCAGACAGCCAGCAAAGGCTTGCCTGCCGACCGGGCTGTTGCGCGGGCTTGCTCAATATCCGGCAGTTTCGGCGCGGCGCCCGCAGACAGGGCCGCAAACGCCAGGGCCATGGCAATCAATACGTGTTTCATGCTCGAAAATCAGTTTATTTTTCTTTTCTGTAGACAACAAAGTGAGAAATATGCGCGAAATTGTTGCCGGACGAGTTATCAAAGGCAATCTTAACATGGCGCGCACGCGTATTCTCCGGGAACACCACCGTCCACTCCTTCGGCATGTCCTCGGTAGTGGCCTTCGGCATCCAGGTGGCGCCGTCCTCGCTCGTGTACACGGTTGCCTTGCGCATGCGCTCCTCGGCGCCGTTTGTCTTGCGAATCACGCACCCGGAGAGCAGGTAGTTACCATCCAACTGCGCCACGAACTCCGGCGTCTTCTCGGATGCCGTATGCGTTTGGCCTCCCTTTTCGGTCAGCACGTCCAGGTGGGTCCACGGCTTATCCCATTGGGAGGTCGAAGAGCAGCGCAGCAGGCCGTTGGGCGGCACGGGCTTGCCCGTGAGGGCCGCAGGGCGGGAGATGCGCGGGGCGTCCGCCGGCGGGCATACCTTCTTTGCCGCAGCGCAGAGGGCCTTGTACGCTTGGGGAGAACGCGCCGCCTCGGCGGCCATCAGGGCCTTACTGTAGGCCTCCTTCATCTTATTCTTGCGCTCCTCGGCCTGCTCGGGAGTCATGGAGGCCGTCTTCACATCACTTTGAGCCGCCCGCGAGAAGGCGCGTCCGAAGGCCTCGGTTTTCCCCTGCTCCACATAGGCGGCCACGGCCCACTCCAGCACTTGGCCGAAGGTCACACCGCCGCCGCGCAGGTGCGCCTTGAGCAGGTTGGTCAGGTAGTCCTCCTTGGCGGCATCGCTCTTCAGTGTCGCCGCTTGGCTCTTCAGCATGTCCCCGCAACCCACGGCCCAGGACGACCGCGTGAGGGCGATGAGGCCGTGCAACTTGGTATACAGTTTCACGCGCTGGGTATCCGTCATCTGTTCGATGACGGGCTTCAGGTCATCCATCATGTCAGCCGCCGCAAAGCCGTGTACGCCGTAATAACGGCCTTTTTTGTACGAATCGAGCGCCTTCATGAGATACTCGTAGCAGTCATTCGCGTTCAAGCCCTTCTCCGTCATCAGGCGGTGCAGCTCCTTGCGGAAGAAGGGGTGCATCGGGCTGTCTTTCAATACGGATTTCCACGCCAGAATCGCCTTGTCCTTGTCACCCGCGGCTTCCAGCGCGCGCGCTTTCCAGGATTTCCGGTAGGCCTCGGCCACAGCATCGTCCTCGCCGAATACGTCCTCCATCAGCATGTAGGATGTAGGCGCCTTGCCGCCCAGAATGGAGTTCTGCAAATCGCCGTCCGGGCCGCCGAACCCGCCCTGCCACATGCCGCGCTTGGGACGCACCCCGTAGGCGCAGTGCGAGGGCTGTCCCACGCAATAGGCCGGGATGCCGTGCGCCATGGCCGCGAAGCAGCCCAGGTGCGACATGGAGCCGCAGACGCCGCCGTTCAGCTGCGTGGTCTCAGCCTTGCTCTCGAAGCTGAAGGGCATCAGGAATTCACCGGATTGTACATTGTCGCCGAACTTGGAGGGGTCTGTATAAACAGCAGCATCATGGGCGATGAAATAGCGATCCCAGGGCAGGTTCAGGTGCTTGCTGCACCACTCGAGGGAGGCGTCATCCCAATCCTGCCACACGTTGCAGACCACAAAGCGCAGCTCCCACGCCTTCAGGTTGCGGAATCCCGGGTGCAGCGCACCCTTAGCCTGCTGTTTTTGGAAGAAATTGTAGCGCCACACGGGATTGTAGAGTGCCGGGTCCAGCTTGCGGACGTTGGAATCCTGCATGGTCTCGCCGCCCCCCCAGCAGGAGGCGAGCGCCACCGCCAGCGGCTTGTTGCTCACCACCCCGTCGTTGTCCTTCCAGATATCATGCAGCACCTTCACCCCCCACGGTGTGTGGTAGGGCACCAAGCCGCAGCTCAGGTAGATCTCCTGCCAAGCCTCGTCCATCAAAAACTCCTTCAGGAAGGCCTTGTGGCTCGGGTTCTCATCGGCAAAGGCTTTCAGCACCTCGGGCGAGCTCACACGCAGCACCTCCAGCACCTTGCTCATGCGCCCGTATTCCGGCGATTTCAGGTCGCTGATGCCCTTCAACTCATTCAGCGTTGCCTGATAGGCGGCGACATAGTTACCGGACTCCACGGCAGACTGCACAAGCTCCGGCAGGGCGGGCAGCTTCTCCTTTTTCGGCTGTTTTTTCGCCACCTTCCGCGCCGAGGAGGGTTGCTTCCCACTTTCTTTATCGCCGCAGGAGGAGAGCAGAGCAGGGGTCATGAGCCCCAGTGCCAGCACACCCAACGCGACGTTTCTGCTGCGTTCAAACATATTCCACTCTATTTACCACCTTCAGGGGGAGGTGTCAAGCAGAAAGGCGGCAACAGCGCGTAAATTTACGGCGCTCCCCCCGGAAGGGAGGTCATCAGGTCCGGAGGTATGGCTTTTCAGGATACCATCTCCCTGAATCCGGGGATGCAGGCGCATTTTTTATTGGACATGCGGGGTGGGGTATGGTATAAGGAGGTGACGGCGGGCTGAGTGCTTGCTTGTGTCATACGCCTTTCTTTTTTCAGAAAAAGTCGCGGATTGTTGCGGGTGGGGGCCTTTTCATCTGCGGAAGAGGGTGTGTGGCTGCGCACTGCCCTGAACTTTTACACATACAGTACCATGAATAAAAAACTATTGATGACAGCTCTGGCTGCGATGGGGATAGGTTCCCTGCCGAGCGGGGCGGGAGAAATCAGCGTCCGCCCTTCGGGGTCGGATGTGGTGGTGAGGTTCCCGGAGCCCGTGGTCAGCAAGGCCATTGCGGACCGCCGATACCGGAGCAATGATGACAAGGGGCCGCTGAGCGATGCCGACCTCGGTTTGGATCTGTTCACCGTGACGGGAGATCCCGAGCACTGCCCCATTGTGCGCTGGGTTGACCAGAACCGCCTGAGCATCAGCTTCCCGGAGGGGACGGACAGCGAGACGGAGTACACCCTGCGCTTTAAGCCCGGGACGACTTACCTGGGCGGGGCTCCCATCAAGCAGCAGGACATACGCTTCCGCCAGGGTCCGTCGCGCTTGCAGCTGCGTCCGCTGAACGCTGCCGTGCCCTCCGTGCTGGTGAGCCCGGTGGACTTCCGCAGTGCGCAGAGCCGCAGCTTTTCCACCGCGAGCGGGCTGGAGTACAGCTTTGTACCGGTGACGCGGGTGATGCGCCGCGAGGTGAAGGGTACGCCGATTCCCGCGAAGGTGGAGCCCGCGCGGCTGAAGCACGGGGTGAATGATACCCGCCTGGAGCTGATGCAGGAGCAGAAGGTAGATTTTGCTGCCCTGAACGCGGAGAGTGAGTTGCCCGGCGCCGTGTTGCTGACGCCTGCCAAGGCCCTGGAGAAAGGGGTAACATACCGCATCTGCGCTAAGGGGAAGTCGGGTGAGCACCGCTGGAGCACGGTCGAGCAGGATCACATGTACCCCGCCGAGCTGAGCACGGAGCTGTTCCAGAGCTTCGGAATAACGAAGGAGGGTACGCCGGAGATGTTCCTGCACATCGCTTTCTCCGAACCCATGGACAGCCGGAAACTCAGGGAGTTGTTCGGCAGCATCGAGTTTACATGCGCCGGAGCCACGGCGCAGACCGCTGAGGATGGGGTGAGTAAGACGCTGAACACGAATGACGGCAACATTACTTTCTCCCTTGTTGAGCCTAAGGAGGAGGAAAAGCCGCAACAGAATAACCGAGAGGGTGTTGCCTATGAGCCGCCGCATCAAACAAGCCACCTGACCGTGAAGGTGACAGGCAAGGCGGATAACAAGCAGGTGGATGTGACGGTGAAGGCCGGTACGGCCTCGGTGTTGGGCTTTGCCACGGCGAGCAACCATGTGCACCGGGTGATTCTCAGCCCCGCTATGCCGGAAATCTCACTCGTGAACAGCGACATGCTGCGCCTGTACCCGAGCGGGCCGCACAAACTACGCTTGAAGGATTCGATCAATGTAGCCGGATTGGAGGCAACGGCGTATCGGGTGGATGCCGACGACTTTGTAACCTCGCGTGAAACCATTCTCAACTATGTTCGGCGGAACAACGATATGGAGGTGTATAACGCCGCCTATACTCGTGCCCTGCTCAAGAAGCGCGAGGCCGCCGGCATGCAGATCTCCCCGGAGATGCGCAAGAACTACATGCGCGTGGAGAAGGACACCGAGTACGCTAAGCTGCGCCGCACCTTTGAGAAGGTGCTGAAGAGGGCGCAGGCCTATGCCCCCGTGGCTGTGCCCGTGGCGGAGAACCCGCAGGACGGCCTGTGCCGCATCTCCCGCGATCTGCAGGTGGATTTGGATGCCGCCGCGGGGGGTAACCTGAAGCCCGGGTTCTACATCCTCAAGCTGCAGCCCACCCTCTCTCAACCCGCCGTGCAGTTGCTGGGTGAACTGGGCCTGCCGCAGCAGCCGGAGCCCTTCTATGCGCTTGTCAACGTGAGTGACTTGATAGGCGTCTGCGGACAACGCGCCGGGGTCGCCCTGGTGTGCTCTGCCACCACCGGCAAACCGCTGGCAGAGGGTGCCGTTACACGGTATATCGCCGAGGAATACTCCGGTCGCTACGGCTACGCGACGCCGGAGTTGTTGGATAGCTCCGCTGTTAAAGACGGCTTGGCCGAGCTGCCGGCAATACCCCAAAAGAAACGCGGCAGAATCTACACGCTGCTGCAGTGTGGGGAGGATGCCGCATTGGCAGCGGAAAGAGAGGAGACTTATTACCACCGCCGCAACGCCGAAGAGATAGAAAATGCGATCTACATGCAATCCGATCGTGACCTGTACCGTCCCGGTGACACGGTGCACTTCTACGGCTTAGTGCGCAGAACGGAGGATGGTGTGCTGCATCCGGCCGCCGTTGACTCCATGGCCCGGCTGAAGGTGAATCGCCCGAACGGTGAGCAACTGCTGCAGCGCGATGTGCCCGTGGATGAATTCGGTACCTTCTCCTTTGAATTCGAGCTGCCCAAGGGCGAGGAGGATGTGACGGGTGATTACGATGTGACATTCTCGGCCGGCGACTCGACGATCTGCGAGGAGGTATCCGCCGAGGTCTTCCGCCGCGACTCTATGGAGGCGGAGACGGGCCTGACCGTACAGCGGATCGCCCCCGGGGAGAGCACCTACACCATCCGCGCCAAGGACCTGAGCGGCGTGGCTATCGGCAATGCCCGTGCATCCCTGACCATCCACTCCGATGTTAAATTGAACATCCCCGGTGCCAAGGATGTCACGGGACAGGAGGGGAACAGCCAAGAGGACGGCATGGTGTACATCCGCCTGCCGCAGCGAAATGAGAATCAGTACAGCTACACCCTGACGGCCCCGCTGAATCAAGCCGGGGAACTGGACCTGAAGTTCACTCCGCTGGCGGAGCAGCCGCACAACGGCCACACCGTCAGCTTCGGTGCCGAGCTGCGGAATGACCGCGAGGAGGTGCTGCGCCTGCAGTCCAGGAGTGAGCACTTCTACTCCGCTGACTTCCGGGCGGAGGTGAGCATGCGGAACCCCGGCGGCGTGCGTCCGCTGAACCTCGACGCACAGCAGAAGTCCGCGCTGCGCCTCAGCCTGCGCTCCGTGGAGGAACAGGCTACCCGCCGCGAGCAGAAGGTCCATGTGAAGGTGACGGGTACGGAAACCACGACGGAATATCTGCCCAACGGCTTCAGCTTCACCACCGGCAAGGACGCCGTTCTGTTGGAGCAGGACGTGACGGCGACGGTATTCGGCACCAAGGACAGGGATGCCGAGCCGACGGTGATTGATCTGCCGGACAAACAGAACTTCAGCGACCTGCGTGTGGAGCTTACCGGTACGGATGCCGCCGGGCGTGCCATGCGTTTGGAGCAGAGTCTGCACCCCATGTGGCGCTACTATCGCGAGCCGGAGGAGAAGCTCCCCGAGCCGGAAATTACCGAGCTGACCTACACGGGTGAGACCTCTGCCGCGCGTCCCGGGACGCCTCGGGATGTGGCTGCCGTGGAGCGCGGGCTTCGTGCGAAGCTGCTGATTCGCGCAGCCGGCCCGGCTTTCCTGGTGCGCAACGGTGGGAGCGGAATGAAGGTGGAGCCCCGAGAGTTTGCCGAGGGTGAGACCACGGTGGACATGCCGCTGGAGCTCGCCGATGAGGGGGATGTGTCCCTCATGGTGGTACAGCCCCTCAAGGATGCTTCCGGATTCTACACCGGCTTTGAGTCGGGCAGAGCCTCTGTAAACGTGCCCCGCCTGAGCAAGACCCTGGGCTTGCAGCTTTCCCTGCCGGGTACCTCGGTGCTGCCGGGGGCGGATGTGCATGTGGAGGGCCTTGTCTGCGCGCCGAATGGCTCGCCTGTCTCGGCGGAGGTGATGCTGTATGCCGTGGACAAAGGGATGCTGAGCGTGAGCGGGAGCAGCACGAAGGCTCCGGATCTGGTCAGGCACTTCTATCCCAACCCCTACAGGCCCTCTTTCGACATGCCTTATTACCGTCCTCAGCCCTACATGGCGGTGCATGCGACCGAGGGTACACTCTCGGCGCCTGCGGTGATGCCGAATGTGTGGATGGGACAGTTGGTGTCCAAGCCGGATATCACCTATATGCTGTCTCCGGATCGCCCCGGTTCCGGCGGCAGGCTCGTCACCGGAGGAGTGTATCGGAGGCGTGCAAGACTGCTCGGGGCGAGTCAGAATTGCTATGGCAAGCAGGAGTCCGATGATTGCGACATGGCGATGATGGAGTGTGCGCCCGCGCCGGTGGCAAACTGCATCGCCCCGGCATGTGCGAAAGCTTCAAGAGTAGCAGAGGAGGAGGATGAGGGTTTAGCGTACGAATGCGACGCCTCTGAGGATGATGAAGGCGAGGCTATCGAGGAGGGGACAGACGCGCCCAAGCCGCGTCTGCGCACGAACTTCGAGCCGGTCGCGGTCTGGAAGGCATGGGTGAAGACGGATGCCGACGGGCATTTTGCCGTGGACTTCAAGGTGCCGGATACTCTGACGACCTACAGCGTGTTTGCCTGCGCGGCGGATGTCAGCGGTGCGTGCTTCGGTTCGCAGACCGGGGAGTTGCTCGTCAATCGTCCCGTGATGCTCACGCCGGGTACCCCGCTCTTCATGAGCGTGGGCGACACCCTGCGTCTGCCCGTGACTATTGCTAATAACACCGAGGAGGAAGCCACCTGGCGCGTGACGCTGGAGGGCAGTGACGCGCCGCAGGAAATCCGCCTGGCTCCCGGTGTGGCCGGTACGGTGTACTTTGACTACACCGCTGCTGCGGAGGGCGAGACGAAGCTCAACTGGGTGGCCGAGGGCAAGCCGGGGCAGGATGCCGTGCAGGGAAGCTTCAACGTGCGCTTCCCCGCGCCGCTGCTCAAGGAGGCTCACCGTTTGGTGCTGGAGGACGGCAAGACGCTGGATGCGGTGTCGCTCATCGCGCCGGAGCTCGTGGGTACCCCGCGGGCGGAGATGGAGGTGGTCTTCTCGGCGAATCCTCTGCTGCACCTGGCCGGCTGTGCGGATTACGCGCTGGGCTATCCCTACGGTTGCACGGAGCAGACGGCTACCGGGCTGCTGCCTTGGCTGCTCTATGACCGCTTGGCTCCCTTCTGTCCCAAGCTGGCGGAGACGCCGCAGCAGAAGGTGGTCGAGGTGGTGAACGATGCCGTCAAGCGGCTGGCGGAGCGTCAGCGTCCGGATGGAGGGCTCAGTTACTGGGGCGATGCTCGGGAGTCTTGCTTCTGGGCCTCGGCTCATGCAGCCATGGTGCTGACCATGGCGAAGGAGCAGGGCTACACGCTGCCGGAGGGGCTGATGCCGGACCTCCGCAGCTACCTGAAGAAGGAGTATCAGCGGCTGTCCGCCCTGGAGCAGCAGAAGAAGTACCTGTGGAGCACGTCGACGCTCTATGCCCTCGGTCGCGCGCTGGGGGATAGGGACATCATGCTGCGCGCGCTGTCGCGGAAGGGGGATGAGGCGGATTGGTTCTGCAGCTCGGTGCAGCCGGAGCTGCGACTCCTCCGCGCCCTGCTCACGGAGCCGACGAGGCGCCACGAGGCGTTCCTGCTGTGGATGCGCAGCCACGGGCATGACTACCGCCACAACACGACCTGGCAGAGCGGTTGGGCGATGATCGCGCTCTATGAGTATGTGCAGAGTATGCCGAAGGATGCCGGTTCTGCCTCGCTCGCCTTGCCGGACGGGTCAGTGGTGACGCTGAATAACGGTGCGACGTCCTTCCGCTTCTCCGGTACGCTCCGCGAGGTGAAGGCTGCCTACAAGGTCGCTTCGGGAACGGCTTACGCTACCGTTAAGGTGAAGGCCACGCCGGAGAAGTCGGACTACCCCGGCGTGACGGAGAAGGGGCTGCAGATCACGCGCCTGTACGAGAAGAAGGATGCGGACGGCGTCTGGCGTCCCGCAACTTCCTATCAGGTCGGCGATGTGGTGCGCGTCACCCTCACCTGCGCCAAGGTGGCGGACGAGCTGCGCTATTTCGTGCTGGAGGACTACCTGCCCTCCTGCATGGAGGCCATCAACCCGAACGTGCCCTCCCAAGCCGCCGGCCTCGAGTGGTCGCCCTGGAGCTTCTGGTTTGACCACCGCGAGTTCCTCCCGGAGCGAGTCCGCGGCTTCTGCACCAAGTGGGGCGGCCGCGACCTCCTGAACATGCGCTACTACGCCCGTGTCAAACGCGCCGGCACCTCCATGGCCCCCCCGGCCGAGGCCCAGCTCATGTACGAGCCCCAGACCTACGGCCTCTCGCCCAACACGCGCATCGAGTCCCACTGACACCCCACCGCCTACCCACCCCGCGCCCGCTGTCGCCCCCACGCCTCAGCGGGCGCTTTTGCGTCGTCAATTATCGGGAATCAATGAACAAGCGATAGCATTCAACTGCTGCGCAATGAGGCAGAAGTCACGGCTGAGGTCCAGAGAGCGGCTCGACAGGGGTACATCCACGAGGTCAAGTTGAGCATCCGGCTGCATTGATTCCTCTGTCATGGCGTAAAGCAGCATGCCGCTTACCTGCTCATCGGGATGTGTCTTGCGATAGTTGTCGACGTATGTGTATATTTGGTATAGATTAGCGCTGTGCAACTTCCTGGTATTGTGCTGCTCACTTGTATTTTTCCCGTAGTACTTTGCATCGATAATCAGGGTACGTCTCCCGAACCGCAAAACGACATCAGCCTTCATCGTGGGCAACAGGGCATCCGGAAGGCCTTGTAAGGCCCATGGAATGTACTTCGCACTCGAACGCAGCATCGGGTGCTCTCGCTTAAAGTAGTTTCGGATGAATTTCTCATAGAGGTGGCATTTCTCCTTTTCCTCTGTAAACAGATGCCGCATGAATACTGAACCGTCTTCCTCAGTAAGCAGTAAATCCTTGCATATCATCTCGCAAATATTCATCAGGAAAGTATAGCCTGAATACCGACACGTTATCAGGCGCTTCCAATCAATATGCCGGTAGGACAATTCATCCACTCTGCTGAAATAACCCAGCAGGCGTCTCAATTCCAATCTGCGTTCGTCCGGTACTTCAGAACGCAAATCAGGAGCCATGAGTCGCAGCATGGCTGTTTTGAGAACCTGATTGGGGTAGCAATTTTCATCGAAAAGATCATGCTCACAGACAAACTCGCGGTAGAGAATAGCCCGCGTTCGTATGGTCTCTTCGGTAAGTATGCGACCGCGTACCCCGGGGAGGCGCTCAACCTCGGGTCGATAATCACGTGCACAGCCGCGTTTGAGTTGCGCTGTTATACCGCAGACCAAAATGGCTGACAATAGGTCTACCGCATGAGTAAAGGGTTCGGTTCGGCACCGATGATAATCAGGTCTCCCCAATTCATCAAAGGCATAAGCGAGCATGTAGTAAATGTTACGAATGGGAATCATTGCAGAAAATGGGTAAGACGTTCCTCCCATTTTTGCACCCTGTCGGGCTCATCGAACCAATATTCTCGAAGCAGGGGGATGAGTTCGTGACGTACCGTCGTGGCCAGGTCGGCATCACTCGGAGTTCCGTGCTCACAGAAGAAACTATGCCCGATGCGCCACCCGCTCTCCAGCTCAAGGTTGAGACACTTGACCTCCTCAACGAGGCGATCAAGCCGCACACTTCCGACTTGTTTGCGCCATTTGATAAAACCGTCGGAATCAAAAGCAGGCTCAAGCTCGAAGAAAGTAAAGCGGCGACGCAGTGCATAATCGACCAAAGCCAAGCTGCGGTCTGCGGTGCTCATCATGCCTATCAGCAGAAGGTTTTTGGGTATACAGAATAACTCATCACCGTGCATCAGTCGCAAGGGCATATCTCGATAGCCGTCTTCCAGAAGCACGAATAGTTCACCGAAAATTTTGCTGAGATTCCCACGGTTCAGCTCGTCAATAATAAAAATATAGGGTTGCTCCGGGTCGGCTTCCGCTTTTTTGCAGAAGCGATAAAAGGGGCCGGGTCGTAATTCAAATCCGTCTTTTTCGGGCCGGTATCCCAGCATGAAGTCCTCGTAGCTGTAATTGGGATGGAATTGAACCATCTCGATTCGGGCGTTATCCTTGCTGCCGAGAATAGCCCATGCAAGGCGTTTCGCACAAAAGGTTTTGCCCACACCCGGCGCACCCTGCAGAATGATATTCTTTTTGCGCAGAAGTCGTTCTTTCAGTTCGCGGAACTGTTCAGGGGCAAGGTAGACATCTTCTAGGAAATTCGCCTCTGTGTAGGGCTCGGAGGTCAGGTTCTCTCCTTGAGGTTCTTCCTCAATAGCCTCATCCGACTCAATAGCAGAGGGGATTGAGTCATCCAGATGCAGTTCCTCAATCGCCTGCACCAGCTCGTCCCTCAACTTCCATATAAAATGCTTTTCGCCATACCAGCCCTCGAAGGGGAGGATCCAATATGTAGGACCCTCGCTTTGGGAATCACGCAGTTCAAAACGTCTCAAAAACCGAATGATTCGTTTTCCTAAGGATTTCACGATGCCATTGTAGGGTGTTCCTTTGTAGGTTGGATGCGTTTCGCGCATTACATCCTTATTGCTTCCTCTGTGTTCGGGTTGATGATACCAATCTAATACCATCTCGAGGGCAGGTGGATAGAACACATCCGGATTTTGCAGCATTTGCTTCCACTCTTCTGTGGTGATGTCGATATTAGCTGTGTAGACACCGTCCTTAACCGTTACCTGCCGCACCTCAAGCTCCTGCAGCTTCTTCTGACCTTTCTTATCTGCCTTGGTGTCCTTGGATGCAAGCCATGCCTTCTGCGAGAGGTCTACGAAGTCTCGGTAGGTCTCATCCTGATTAAGTTTTTTGCGTATCCGATCAATAATATACAAATATTTTTCTCCATTGAGAACATCCTTGGACAATTCATCAGCCACTTCCTCAAAAATACCTGCGTTCTGCAGATAGAGACGATTATATTTATCCAAGCCGAGAAAACAAGTTGGTCGAATCCAATATAACCCCATACTCAAATTGACCTTGACTCCTCGTTGCTTTATACAGCGATCATAGAGTTCGATGAATTCTCTCCTTGTCTCCGTGTCGGGGCGATCAGCATAAGTGATTGCTATGCGAAACATTTTCCAGAGAGTGTCTATATCATTTTCTCCGCGTTCTTCGGCAAACCAATAGAAAGTGGCCCTTTGCGGATTCAAAAGAGGTATGCCGTCAAAATTTCCGGGACTCTCGACCGGGAGGTCGAGCTCCTTCTGAAGGTGTTCCAGGATGATACTCCGCTTCTCTCTTTTCATCTGTTTGTTGAACAGAGCAATAACCGTAAAAGGGCAGATATCAAGGAGCTCTGAACCCTTTTGTTCTAACGTTGGCAAATCCATTTTTGCCGCCTCAAAGGCGCGTCTGATGCATGCAATGAGCGCAGGCCGATCATTCTCAAAGTCAAGAAGTCGGTCCGCAAATCTGCTGTATATTCCAACCCAGTCAAACTGTTCGGATTTGTCGGCCGGCTGTGTATCACTATCGGAAGGAGATGTCATGCTCATACATATAGCTCCTTTTCACAGACTTGTCAAGCGCAAATTATTAATCCACATCCATGGCCGGAGCATTCTGATTGTGTGCTGCATTTCTCCGACTCTTCGGGCCAGAGATTCGAATCATCACAGTATCGAACGAATACACACCATAAGGGTGGCAAGACGGAGAAAGATGACTGCTACAGCGTGATGTAATCGCGGCGGAGTTCCGCACCGCTCCTGACTCGGTTAGGCGGGGCCTGTTTTACGCAGTTGCCTTCGGTAGGAAGAAGTTACGCTGGGTGGGGGAGATGGGGAGGCCGGCGGTTTGCATGACGAAGAGCATTTCTTCCCAGAGGCGGCGGCGTTCGGGGAGGTTGAAGGTGCGGAGGAGGTAGCTGGGGTGGTGTGCTACGACGACGGGAATGTCGTTGAAGGACCAGTGGCGGGAGAGGAAGGAGGAAAGGGGGAGGTCCGAGTGGCCGAGGAGCCCTCGGGCGGCGATGACGCCGAGCGCAACGATCACCTTGGGGCGCACGAGGTTGATCTCCGTCTCGAGGATGGGGAGGTTAAAGGCAATCTCTCGGGCCGTGGGGGGGCGGGTCTGGGTGGTTTGGTTCTGCTGAAGAGGGCGGAACTTGACCAGGAGAGTGAGGTAAATGGCCGCGCGGGTGAGCCCCATGGCGCGCAGCATGGCATCCAGCTTATCCCCGGCGGCGGATCGGAAAGGTGTAGCTGCCGCCTCGTCCTCGTAGCTCGGGTACTCCCCCACGAACATGATATCCGCGTTTCGGTTCCCGCAGCCCGGCACGGGCGTGCGGCGCAGGGTGCCGAGCGAAAGAATGGGCCGCCAAGCGGAAAGCATCGCGTCAAAGCTCTGCCAGCGTTGCTCGGGGGTATCGCCCGGAGGACGAAAAAAGGGGATGATCTCCTCCTCGCCCTCAGCATCATCCGCAGCCCCGGCGCGGGCCTCCTCAAAGAGCGACAGAAGCGGGCCGCGCTTCTCGGACGCCTCGGGTGCCTTAATCGGTCGGGGCGGCTCTGCGGCAGGCGCCTCCCCCGGACGAGCGGCACGGCGGTTGGCCTTGGCTGCCTGCATCCATTGACGCAGGATGCCGCGCGCCTCGTCATCCACCTGCACATACCCGGTACCCTGCTCTTGCAGGGCACGGAGGTATTCGGTGACCAGGTGGAGTGTATTCATCGCGCTGCCCCTATGGTAGCAGAAGGCCGCCGCCGGGTCAAGCACGGAGCCTGACAGGGGCCCTTCAACGGTTGCTTCACGGCACCTCCTCGGCCACCGGATCCTCGCCGTCGATGTCCGGCGTCTCGTCCGGGTCCACCGCTATGTCGTCCTCATCCGCTGCCGAGTAGGCACTGTGCGCCGTGCAGAGCCCGGTGTGCTTGGCGGGGTCCGCCAGCGGCTCGGAATAAGCCGTACCCGCATGCTCGCAGCCCGTGTGCGCCAAGAGCCCGGATTTGCGACAGAGGCGCATCCCCGACCCGCGCACGGTCGCCGGGGTGGTGCGTATCTCCCCCATTCTGTACCCACGCGCCGCCGCGCGCTGCATGGCCCCCACCCACAGAGGCAGCGCCACCGTGCCGCCGTAAGCGCGATCCGCAATGGTAGCGGGGCGGTCGAACCCCACCCACACCGCCGCTGTCAGGTCCGAGGTAAATCCGCAGAACCACGCATTCTTATAACTGTTCGTCGTACCCGTCTTCCCGCCGCAGGGAGCCGTGAACCCCAGCCGCTGCATGCTGCCCGCCGTGCCGCCGGGCTTCGTAATCTGTTGCAAGATGGCCGACGTACGCACAGCCGTGTTCCGCGAGAACACGCGCCGGTGCTCCGGCTGATTCTTCCAGAGGACATGCCCCTCCGCATCGGTGATACTCTCAATGATAAACGGGGTGGGACGCACCCCACCGTTGGCAAAAATGGTAAACGCCCCCGCCACCTCCAGGGGCGAGGCCTCCCAAGTGCCCAGGTAGATGGTGGGCCCCTTGGGCCGCGTAGCCAGCGGAAAGCCCGCCATAAGCCCGTAGGTAGCCACATTGCTGAGCCCGGCGCGGTTACCCACCCGCACTGTCATGGTGTTGCGGCTCTTGAGCAGCCCCCAGCCGGCGGGGTGCAGTCCCGTGAAACGCCCGTCGGAGTTCCCGGGACGCCAGTTGCGTGCACCCGCTATCTCCCCGGGCTGAATCCTGTCATCGGATACAAGGGTATTTTCCGTCCCTCCGCGCTCGAAGAAGGAGGAATAGACGAAGGGCTTGAAGATGGACCCCACCTGGCGCCGACTCTGCACCGCGCGATTCAGCGGCGACTCCCCGCTGTCGCGTCCGCCGACCACCGCCAACAGTGCCCCCGTTGCGTTGTCCAGAATAACACAGGCCGCCTGCAGGTAGCGCGGACGCAGCCTCTCCGCCTCCTCCGGGGGGAGGGCGGCTCGCTGTGCCTGAAACTGCACGCGCGTCTGGTGCGGGTACTTGCGGTTATTCTCGAACATGGCCGTCAGACGCGTGTCCAGCTCCTGCATCACGCCGTCCTGCAGGTCCAGGTCCAGGGTAGTCTGTACCCGCAGCCCGCCGGCATAGACCGTCTCCTCTTTGATGCCCCGGTTATTTTTCTCCAGCATATCGAGGATGTGGTCCACCTCGCTGCGGACGAGATCCAGCGCATAATTATCCGTACCGCGGGGCTCCGGTTTGTTGGTCACGAGCGGCTCGGCGAGCGCGGCCTCCAGCTGATTTTTGCTGATTTTGCCGTACTCGAACATGAGGTTCAGCACCTTGTCGCGCTGCACCACGGCGGCATGGTGGTCATGATAGGGAGAAAAGACATTCGGGCTGCAAATGATACCGGCAAGCATGGCCGCCTCCCCCAGGGTCAACTGCATGGGCGTTTTGTTAAAATACCCGGCAGCCGCCTGCTTGAGTCCCATGAAGGTATGGCCCCAGAAAATGCGGTTGATGTAGCAGGTGAGGATGGTCTGCTTGTCGAAGGTAGACTCGATACGCCGAGCGAGGGCCATCTCCGTGAGCTTTGCATCGAAGTTGCGGCGGCGGTGGTTGTAGGTAGTCTTGGCCAGCTGCATGGTGAGGGTGGAAGCCCCCTGCGTGGTGCGGTGGTGTTTGAATACCTGCCCCACCGCGCGCATCACACCGCGAAAATCTACGCCGCCGTGGGTAAAGAAGGAGCGGTCCTCCTGCAGGATGAGCGCGTCGATAAAATAACTCGGCACCTCGGCGTGCAGGTTCGTGATGCTGCGGCGGTTCTCCCCGTGCAGGGTGCCCACCTCCTCTCCTCGGCGATCCAGCACGATGCTGCGCTCGGGCATGCGGTGGATCTGGGTGATGTCGTATCGCCCGGCTTTGATGCCGTAGATGATGGCCACGAGGACCATCGCAAAGAGGCCAACAAAGGCAAAACTGAGGATGAAACGCAGCGGCCACAGAATCACCTTCGGCAGCGTGCGCGTGACGAAATAGATGAAGCGGAAGGGGAAGGTGCAGAACAGCCACACGCCGCGCCACAGGGTCATGCCTTTTTTCGGCGGCCGAATGACCTCCTGCAGCGGGTTATCCTCCGCCGGTTTGAGGCTCTGCGCAAACTCCCGCCACGAGCCCGGCAGGGGGGGCGGCTCTGCTGTGGGGGCGGGGCGGGGCGGCACTTCCTCGCGCCGGGGCGGTGGGGCGGCGGGTTCCGGCGCACGGCGGGGCGCGGCGGGTGCGGTGTACTCGTCCCTCGGCGGCGGGGTCGGCTCCTCCTCCGGGGCCGGCTCGGGGCGCGCGGGTTGCAGACGAGGCCTCGGGGCGGCCTGCGGCTGCGCATAGCGGCGTCCCCGTTCCCGGTGCTCGGGTGCGGGGTCCTCCTCCATTGCTTTGTATCGCGGGCTCATCTGCTGCCGTTCGGGCCTCCCTCTCCTGTGACCCTGCACCAGCTTACCACACCCGCGCACGCCCCGCAAGTCTCATTTCTTTTGTCATACTCCATTATTTGCCTTGATTCCCGCGCAGAGCGTGCTATGCTGTCCTCAGACATCCGAACATGGGATGTCTGCATCTTTCACTTCATTATTACAACCATGAATATTCTCCATGACAAGGACGGCGATGTGAGCCTCCTGAACGGAAAGACGGTGGCCGTTATCGGCTATGGTGCGCAGGGCCGCGCCCAGGCGCTTTGCATGCGCGACAGCGGTGTGCATGTGATCATCGGTCTGCGCCCCGGCAAGAGCTGGGACGCTGCGGTGCAGGACGGCTTCGAGGTGATGCCCGTGGCCGAGGCTGCCGAGAAGGCCGACATCGTGCACCTGCTGCTGCCGGACGAGAAGCACGGCGAGGTGTATGCCACGCAGATCAAGCCCGCGATGAAGGCCGGCAAGACGCTGTGCTGCTCCCACGGCTTCGCTTACGTGTTCAAGACGATCGAGCCGCCGGCGGATGTGGACGTGATCATGGTGGCTCCCAAGGGCCCGGGCACGGAGGTGCGCCGCGTGTTCGAGGAGGGCTTCGGTTGCCCGGGGCTCATCGCCGTGTTCCAGAATCCGAGCGGCCAAGCCCGCGAGGTCGCCTTGGCCATCGCCAAGGCGGAGGGTCTGACCCGCGGCGGCGTGCTGGAGTGCACCATGGCCCAGGAGACCTACGAGGACCTGTTCGGCGAGCAGAACGTGCTCTGCGGCGGTCTGGTGGACCTGATGAAGTACGGCTTCGAGACACTGATCGAGGCCGGCTATCCGCACGAGATGGCTTACTTTGAGTGCGTGCACGAGGCCAAGCTGATCGTGGACCTGATCTACGCCGGCGGCATCCAGCGCATGAACTCCGTCATCTCCAACACCGCCGAGTTCGGTGAGTACTACAACGGCCCGCAGATTCTCGGCCCGGAGGTGAAGGCCAAGATGAAGGAGAGCCTCAAGCGCATCGAGTCCGGTCAGTTTGCCAAGGATTGGCTGGCGGAGGCCGCTGCCGGTGCCCCGAACCTGCAGGCCAAGCGCGCTGCCCTGGCCGATCATCCCGTGGAGATCGTGGGCAAGAAGATCCGCGCCCTCTTCGAGCGCAAGTAAATTGCTTTGATACATCCCCCGCCCGGATGGATGCAAGCCGCCGGGCGGGGCTTTTCTATCGCCATGCCATCTGTTATCCATATAGAGAATGCCACGGTTTATCTCTCCGGCCGCCGGGTGTTGAAGGACATCCGCTGGCAGGTGGAACGCGGCGGGCGTTATTTTATTCTCGGGGCCAACGGAGCCGGCAAGACCACCTTGGTACGCATGCTGCTGGGCTATGCCTGGCCGCTCTTCGGTGCCACGGTGGAGGTACTGGGCAAGCGCTTCGGCGGCGTGAACCTGCAGGGGCTGCGGCGGCACATCGCTTGGGTGAGTCCGCTGATGCACCGCTGGCTGGGTGACCGCGATTGGACGGGGCGGGAGATGGTGCTCTCCGGGCCGGACGCAACGATAGGGCTGTTCCGCACCCCCACGGAGGCGGAGGAGGCCCGCGCTGCCGAGCTGATGGAGTCTCTCCGCGCGACCGACCTGATGGAGCGGCCTGTGTCGGTGATGAGCAGCGGCGAACAGGTTAAGGTGCTGATCGCACGTGCTCTGATGACAGACCCGGAGCTGATGATTCTGGACGAGCCGAGCGTGTTCCTGGACATCGCGGGGCGGGAATTCCTGCTGCGCACTATCGCCGATCTGGCGGCGGTGCGTCCGGAGCTGACGCTGGTGTTTATCACCCAACGCATCGAGGACATCCTGCCGGAGTTCACACGCGGCATGATTCTGCGGGAGGGCGAAATCCTGGCCGACGGACCGCGGGAGGAGGTGCTTACCGAGCCCCTGCTGAACGAGGCGTTCGGAATGAATATCCGCCTGATTCCCGGCCGCAACGGGCGGCTGTGGAGTGTCATCGAATAACAACTCTTTTCCGCCGTGCCCATCCGCAAACCGGTCCGCAAGTCGCTCTCGCGTCAGGTGCTGGAGAGCATGGAGAGCCTCATCCGCGACGGCGAGTGGGCCGTGGGGCAGCGCATTCCCGCCGAGCCGGAGCTGATGCGCCTCTTCCAGGTGGGGCACAACACAGTCCGCGAGGCCGTGCAGGGGCTGGTGCACACCGGTATGCTCTGCGTGCGGCCGGGTGACGGTACATATGTAACAGCTACCGACAAGCTGGACGCGGCGCTGACGAACCGCCTGTGCGAGGAGGCCGTCCCCGCGCGCATTCTGGAGGCTCGCTTGGCCATCGAGCAGGCCGTGGTAGCCCTGGCCGCCCGCCGCTGTACCCCGGCGGAGCTGGCAGACATCGATGCCGCTTGGGCGCGCTGCGGCGAGCGCACCGGGCGCGGCATCGAGGACGACATGGCCTTCCACATCGCCATCGCAGACGCAGCGGGCAACCCCCTCCTCAGCCACATCTACCGCGTGATTGTCGACTACCTGCGCAGCCAATTCTCCGACCTCCTCGCCGAGCGCCAATACGACCCCGCCGCCCTCCGCCTGCACGAGGAACTCCTGCAAGCCCTCCGCCGCCGCGACGAAACCTCCGCCCGCAACATCGTGGCGAAAATCGTGGATTTCGACTACTCCCACCTCCCGGCAGAGTAAGGAGCCACCGAACGCTCCTTCAGAAACGACAAGGGCTCCCTTTGAACTATACCCCATTCCCGGGATCCCTGGATTCAGGGGTATGGCCTCCTGAAATCGGCCTAACTCGGCCCGTCCTGTGACTTCGGGGCTTTTCTTTTGCGGGTGATGTATACGGTTACCAGGGGGGAGCGGCGGTACATGTAGTGTAAGCCATGTTCATCTTCACCGATGAACTCCATGCGGCGCTTCCTTTTCCTCCGCATCGAGAGAGCCTTCGATATGCTGTACGGAAGCACCGTTCCGGTCAGTGCGTTTTCAAGCCCGATGTCAGCGCAGGCCCGGCGCCATTCGGAATCGTGGATTCTGCGGCATTTGTAGTCGGGGGATGTGTGCGCGAGGGCATGTCCCAGTTCGTGCAGGACTGTCTCCCGGAGGTAGGGGGGAGGGACCGGGTAGGCACAGCTTGACGAAATGGAGAGAAAAGGTGATTCGTTTGTGGCTCGTGTAGCAGAGACCTAAGGCTCGCGTGCAGCGTTTGCTCAGCGTAAATGTCCAGTCGTGCAGGCCGATGATCTCGGCGCAGGTTGCGGCGTAGGTCAGCACCTCCTCGGGGGTCTCCATGCGGGGCATGGGGGGTAGGTTGTATCGGGGCATGGTAGGTAGGGTAGACAGCCCCGGCAGTCGGGGTGTGACTGCCGGGGCGGTGACGGGGTTACTTGGCGGCGTCCATCTTGGCCAGCACGGCGGCAGTAATCTCGTCGTACAGGGCCTGATTGTTACGCAGGGCCTCCTTGGCACCGTCGCGGCCTTGGGCGAGCTGGGCGCCGTTGTAGCTGAACCAGGAGCCGCGCTTCTGGATGATGTCGTACTCCAGCGCCAGGTCGATGAGGCTGCCCACGGAGGAGATGCCTTCGTTATACATGATATCGAACTCGCATTCGGTGAAGGGCGGGGC
Source organism: uncultured bacterium (assembly GCA_945947905.1). GTDB lineage: Bacteria > Verrucomicrobiota > Verrucomicrobiia > Verrucomicrobiales > Akkermansiaceae > Akkermansia. The sequence continues at coordinate 5,164 of CAMEZO010000003.1, read as the reverse complement.
TACCTTGTTCTTGACCACCTTCAGCTTGGTGCGATTGCCGGAAACGGAGCCATCCGTGCCCTTGATCTGGCCGATGCGGCGAATATCGCAGCGTACGGAAGCGTAGAACTTGAGGGCGCGGCCGCCGGGGGTGGTCTCCGGGTTACCGAACATCACGCCGATCTTTTCGCGGATCTGGTTGGTGAAGATGCAGATGGTGCGGGCCTTCGAGATGAGCGAGGTGAGCTTGCGGAGCGCGGCGCTCATCAGACGCGCCTGGGCACCCACGGTGCTGTCGCCGATCTCGCCCTCCAGTTCCTGCTTGGTGACGAGCGCGGCCACGGAGTCAACCACCACAACATCGATGGCGTTGGAACGCACCAGTGCCTCGCAGATTTGCAGGGCCTCCTCACCGCTGCCGGGCTGGGAGACGAGCAGGTCATCCAGGTTCACGCCCAACTTGGCCGCATAGGCGGGATCCAGCGCGTGCTCCACATCGATGAAGGCCGCCAGCCCGCCCGACTTCTGGGCTTGGGCGATGACCGTGAGGGTGAGGGTGGTCTTACCGGAAGACTCCGGCCCGTATATCTCCACGATGCGGCCGCGGGGGAAACCGCCCACGCCCAGCGCGCGGTCGATGAGGAGGTTGCCGGTGGGGATGGTGTCAACCTCCATGGTCTTCTTGTCCCCCAGGCGCATGATAGCGTTCTCGCCGAAGTCTTTCTGGATCTGCAGCAGGGCGGCATCCAAGGCGCGCTGGCGCTGGGCAGCCTGCTTGTCATCAAGGTTCAATTCTTTTGCCATATAGCCCAGCTTACCTGTTTCATCGGTGCAATGCAAGCCAAAAGTCTGCCCCCGCAGAGATTTCCCCTCCTTCAGCAGGGCCAATCGACCTCCACGCGCACCTCGTTGCCCTGCTTGTCCAGGTAGAGGATGTAGCCGTTCTGTGCGCCGAATTTGTAAACCTCCATGGTTACTTTCACATCATAGCAGCAGTAGCGGGCAATGTCTATCAGCTTCTGCGGGTCGCCTTCTTTCTCATATTCCGCCCACCATTTGAGGGCATCGGTACCCTCCGCTGTCTTGGAGTTGCCGCGCAGGGTAGGTGTGGCGACGGAGTCGAGCTTGAGCCGGTGGCCGAGGCGGTGTGTCAGGTAGGCGCAGATGTCGAGGTTGCGGGTGGTTTCTGCCATCGTCCAGAAGGTGAAGGGTTGCAGCACCTGGTAATCGAAGCCGATGTGGTTGTAGCCCACCACCAGGTCGGCTTCCTTCAGCTCCGTAATCAGGCTGTCCGCTTCATCCTGGGTATAAATGTGGTATTCGTTATCGCGGGTCGAGAACGTGACGGCGACGGAGATACCCATCTTCCCGGCTTCTCCCCAGCCGCCTACCTGGGCGGCGGAGTAGCGGGTTTCCAGGTCAAAGTAAACGATATTCATCATGAGCCGGCAGAAAGGGTGCGCCGCAGTCCCTCGTAGAGGACAATGGCGATGGAGGTGGAGAGGTTGAGGGAGCGGGAGTGCTCCCCGGGCATGGGGATGCGCAGGGCCGTATCCGGGTGCGCCTCCAGAAAGCTCTGCGGCAGCCCTTTCGTCTCCGGCCCGAAGACGAGATAATCTCCGTCTCGCAGGGGCAGGCTCGGCTCCCAGATGCCATGGCGTGCCTTGGTGGAGAGGTACCAGAAGCGCGCCCCGGGTGTCGCGGCGGCGGTCAGTTCCTCCAAGCTGTCCCACAGATGCAGGTCCACATATTGCCAGTAATCCAACCCGCAGCGGCGTACGTGCTTATCATCCAGGCTGAAACCGAGGGGGCGGATGAGGTGCAGGCGGGATTGGGTAGCCACGGCCAGCCTGCCGGCGGCGCCGGTGTTGTGGGGGATCTCCGGGTGGTAGAGGACGATGTGGAACATGGTGGGTTATTTGGCACCGCGGCCGAAGAGTACGGCGGGGATGGTGCGGAAGAAGAGCTTGACGTCCAGCCACAGGCTCCAGTTGTCGATGTACTTCAGGTCCTTCTCGCGCATCACATCGAAGCTCTTGGCGTTGCTGCGGTCCTCGATCTGCCAGTAACAGGTAAGGCCGGGCTTGACGCTGAGGCGCCGACGGTCGCTGATCTCCGGGAACTGCGCCGTCTCGTAAGTGGGCAGGGGGCGGGGGCCCACGATGCTCATATCCCCCAGCAGGATGTTGAGCAGCTGCGGCAGTTCATCCAGCGAGGTCTTGCGGATGAACTGCCCGAAGGGGAAGATGCGCGGATCATTCTCCAGCTTGAAAATCGGGCCGTCCACGTCGTTGCCGTATTCCTTCTTGATGCGGTCCAACTGCTTGTCCGCCCCGCTGTACATGGAGCGGAATTTCCACATGTTGAAAGGCCGACCGTAAAGACCGGAGCGCTGCTGGCGGAAGAATACGGGCCCCTTGGGGTCGCTGATCTTGATGCCGATGGCTACGATAATCCACAGCGGGGAGCTGAGCAGCAGCAGTACCAAGGCACACAGGCGGTCCGCCAGGCTCTTGACCAAACGTGCCCAGGAGACGGCGGGGGTGGAGCTGAATACCAGCACGCTGCTGTCGCCTATCTCCGTGAGCTCCACCCGCGCGGTGACTCCTTTCTTGTGGGGGCGGAAGACGTAGACATCGATGCCCTGGACGGCGCAGAGCTGGTAGAGGGCGTAGTTGGCCACGGCGGATTGGGTGCCGTCGATGATGATGAGCTGCTCCACGTGGTCGTCTTCGATGACCCGCTGGATGGCCTTTTCATCGTATTCCGCCGGGGTGGTGCGGGCCACGATGTTGAAGGACCTGCGCCAGTAGGACGGTGTGCCTGCCCAGCCCTGCTCGATGCTCTCGAAGCTCATGCCGGCCAGAATGGTGGGGCGCAGACTGCCGTGTCCGCAGCAATACAGGGAGATATAGTGACACACCAGGTAGCGCAGAAAAATAACCAGCGGCACCAGCACGATGCACACCATCACCACATGGTTGAAGTGTTTACTGTGCTCCCCCAAGCTTTGGTAGACGGCGATGACGCAGAGATAGTAGACGGTAAAAGAGCTTACCTGGCGCAGGGCGGTGCTGACGCGCTGCAGGTTGCGCCGGCGGTAGAAGCCCAGTACATACAGTACCACGGGGGCTGCCGCTACGGCTATGCCGGCGATGAAGGTGGTGGTGAAGACATCGAAGCACGGGCCCTGCTGCCAGCCGAGAAGGGGGGCGACAGCATTCGTGATCCACGGGGCGTAATACGCGCATAGGATGATGAGCACGAGATCCGCGAGGGGAAGCAAGCGGGGAAGATAAGCTTTGGAGGATGTCATGAAGGTCGCGCGACACTTTAGCACATTTTACGTTGCGTTGCAAGCGTAATATGCGTCACAGCCCGGCGGGGATGGTTATCAGACTGCGCCGTCGGGGGTTTTCAAGCCGCGGATGCGGGCACGGTCGAAGTCGGCGGGGCTCATCGTCACCCATACGCGGCAGCCGGGGGCCAGCAGGGGCAGCAGCTCGGCATCCCGGTGTTCCACAAAGGCGATGGTGCGCTTGCCGTTGGGCAAAAGGCCGTGGTAGGCCGTGGGGGCTATCTGCTCCTGCAGCTCACAGGTGCAGTCGATGTAGCGGGAGGGATAGAGTTCTGTCTTGGCCATCGTCGTTCGGGGTTCAGAGGGTGGAGAAGATGCCGCCTGCGGCTTTCCCTGCGGCGTCCAGGATGCCTTTCACGGGATTGGCGTCGGCGGGGGCAGAGGGTTCAGCGGGGGCGGTCGGGGTGCTCTGCGGCTCACCCTCCGTCGGGGTGTCTTCTGCCGGGGCTTCCGGGTTGCCCTCCTGCGGCTGATTCTTGTCGGTGAAGCGTTTCGTCAGGTCCCGCAGGGTTCCCGTGGCAGTATCAATGGCCGCCCCGGGCAGCGCGGTCAGGATCGAGTGCATGCGCACACTCAGGTCTTGCTGCGGTTGGTCCAGCGTGCCGCTCAGGTTCATGGTAATCCAGGAATACCCCGCATCGTCTCCGGTGTTAAACAGGGAGTGCACGGGGACCGGCAACGCCTCGGTGATCGAAAGCGGCAGGCCGATGCGCAGCGACCCGCCGAGGGTCCCGTCCGTGCCGATGATGACGTGCCCCTTGATGAGCAGCTTCCCTTCGCCGGCCCGGATGTCGATGTTGTCAATCATCCACGCGTCGGTGATGTTCAGGCTGCTTTCCGTGTAGGGGTAGGTGATGCGGCATTCGGCTTTCTCTACCTCCATGCTGCGGTAGGGTTTCATGGTCGGGAAGGGCAGTTCGGAGAGAATCGGCAGCCCCTCCAGGTACCCATCCTTCAGGGAGACCACCCCGCGGGCACTCTGTAAGCCGCGGGTGCCGCTCATCTCCAACTCGCCGAACAAATCACCCCGTATGCGCTGTTTCCAGTCGGTTGTCAACACTCGCTCCACGTTCGCCTTGGAGACACGGGCCTTCGCTCGCCAGCCGCCGCTGCCCGGCTCGTAGTTCGCGGTGAGGTGCATCTCTCCCGGGGTGAGGGAAAGGTAACAGTTGGAAAGACTCACCCGCCGGGGGCTGTAGTGAATGGACGCACTCCGCAGGCCGCACTCATTCAGCCCGTAGAGCGGCAAACGTGCCTTGCCGTTGGTCAGGTTCACCGTCCACCCGTCTCCGCCGTTGAGGGGGGTGGCATTCAGCCCGCAACCCATCAGGCGCAACTCTCCGGCAAGCAGCGTGGCGTTCAAATCCGCATCCTTGCACTCGATCTTGCCCACCTTCACACGGTTCGGCAGAAAGCGGCTCACAAAGGTGTCCTTGCCCGGTTTGACGGGGGGTAGCTTTTTACCGAGGCGCAGGGCATCCAACTGCACGTCCAGCTCCTCCATCGTCAGCTTGGTGATGTGCAGGCAGCGGTCCCACAGCTCGCCGCGGTTGATGTCCGCCTGAATGCCTTCTGCGGTTACCCGGTCTACGGCGTCACGCCGCCGGAGCTCGAAGGCGGGCAGCGTTACATGCCCGCCGGAGATGCTTAAGCGCCCCTTCAACTCCGCCTTGTCGGCCTGCGCTTTGTTGGCTACCACGCCCGCCGCATCCGCGCGGAACCCGTCGCCCTGCAGGTATGACAACAGCCGGTGGTACCCCACCACCCCCGCCAGTACCAAGACCGCCGCGCCTATCCCCAGCCACATCCGTACGCGTTTCCACAGTC
>CAMEZO010000002.1 GCA_945947905.1 uncultured bacterium | reverse complement strand
ATCCAACTCGGCATCCGCAAAAATCTTCTTGAGATGGTAGTTTATGGTATGCGTCTCCACACCGTAAAGTTCGCCCAGCATCTTCTGCGTCAGCCAGATATTCTCGTCCTCATATCGAACCTCGAACTGCTCGGCAGCCTCACCCACGCCGGCGATGTAGGTCAGATATTCTGCCGCGGAACTGCGGATGGAAATTTGGTTCTTCATAACGTTCGTGTCAGTATTATATCACATTTTCGGGAGAAAAGTCAAGCCGGTTTCCCCGATTACCCGGTTCCTAACTGTGAGAAGTCCGGTCGATTTCGCTTGCGTCGGGGGCGGGTATGGTGTACGATAGGGGGCAAGCATGGATATAGCATTGATCGAAGAAAGTTTGGGGTATGTATTCACGGACAAAGTGTGGCTGCAGCAGGCCTTGACGCACCCCAGCTACAGCCAGCGGCGGGCAGCGGGCTTGGCATACGAACGGCTGGAGTATCTGGGGGATGCGGTGCTGGAGCTGGTGGTGAGCCGCGAGCTGTTCACGCAGTTTCCGCAGAGCGATGAGGGAGAGCTGACAAAGCTGCGCTCCGGCATCGTGAGCCGCCAGCATTTGGCAGGGCTGTGCCGGGAGCTGGGCTGGTGTGAGCAACTGAACATGAGCCCGCAACTGGAAAAGACCGGCGGGCGCACCACAATGTCCATCATGGCCAATACCTTCGAAAGCGTGATCGGCGCCGTGATGATGGACTCCAACTACAACGCCGCGCGCAAGGTGGCCCTGCGCCTGATGCAGACAAGTATTACCAACGCGCGGCAATACATGGATGTAAACTATAAGGGGGCCCTGCTGGAGATTTTGCAAAGCATCGACAACACCCCGCCCGTCTATACGGTGGAACCTGCGGACCCCAAACACCCGGAGGGTCCCTTCTGCGGGCACGCCCTGTGGCACGGGCGCGAGCTGGGCAGCGCCGTGGCCCCCAGCAAGCACAAGGCGGAGATGGCAGCGGCCGCAGCCGCCCTTCAGGCGAAAATCTGGCTGAAGAAGGCATGAAACAGCCCTTTTTTCGCCGCTAGCGCAAAAAAAGCTCGCATTGCGCGCGGAAAAGGGTATAATACTCGTCAAAACAGACTTCAAACAGATTGAGCGAATTATGATAACAAAACAGATCACCGTTTTGAACAAATTGGGAATCCACGCCCGCCCGGCGGCCAAGTTCGTCCGTGAGGCGGCACGCTTCGAGGCCGATGTGACCGTGGAGCGGGACGGTGAGGCCGTGGACGGCAAGAGCATCATGTGCCTGATGATGCTGGCCGTAGGCTGCGGCTCGACCATCACCGTAACGACGGACGGCCCGGATGAGGCCGAGGCCATGGAGGCGCTGGAGGCCTTGGTGGACTCCAAGTTCGGCGAGGCCTGATGCCCGGGTGCTTCTGCCCCCCACCCCGCCGCGACAGGTATGACAGAGGAGCATTTCGAGCACATCCTGCAGGGCATGCCCGTGTCCCCGGGCATTGCCATGGGCACCATGCTGGTGGAGACCGCCAAGAACGCGGCCCCGCCCGTGCGTCGTGTGGCACAGGAAGCCCTGCCCGCAGAATGGCAGCGTCTGGAGGCAGCGCTGGACAAGACAGAGAAGGAGCTGGAGCGGCTGAAGGAGCGTGTGCAGGAGCTCTCCGGCGAGACGGAGGCGGCCATCTTCGATGCCCACCTGCTCTTCGTGCGCGACCGCCTCATCATGAAGCGGCTGCAGGCCGAGCTGCCCAAGCGCGGCCAAAACATCGAGGCGGTGTACTACTCCGTGGTGATGAATTTCATCGGCACCATGCGGAAGGTAGACGACCCCTATCTGCGCTCCCGTATCGCGGACATGGAGGACGTGATGCGCCGCGTGCTGCGCAACATGGAGCCCGTCACCCGCACCGAGGAAGAGGAGGACACGGGGGAGCGCCGCGTACTGGTGGCTTATGACCTGGCACCGAGTGACACGGCAGACTTGGACAGCCGAAATATCATCGGGTTCGTGACGGAGGTGGGTTCTGCGGTGTCGCACACGGCGATTCTCTCCCGCTCGCTCGGGCTGCCGGCCGTGGTGGCCGTGCCGAACCTCATGTTGGAGTCCCGCATGGGGCAGAGTGCCATTGTGGATGGCTTCAATGGGTTGGTGATCATCAACCCGACCGCTGAGACGGAGGAGCGCTACCGCCGGATGCGCACGGAGAAGCAGCGGGCCTACGAGAGTTTGGAGGAGCTGCGCGACCTGCCGGCAGAGACGCTGGACGGGCACCGGATCCGCCTGGCGGCGAACGTGGAGTTTACCCACGAGTCCGATGCCATACGCCGCAGTGGTGCGGAGGGCGTGGGCCTATACCGCACGGAGTTTTTCCTGCTGGGCGAGAACCGGGAAATCCCCGGCGAGGAGGAGCAGTACGCCCACTACCGCAAGCTGGTGGAGAACTGCGCCCCGCATGAGGTCATCTTCCGCACGCTGGATGCGGGGGGCGATAAGCTGCCCTGCGAACCTGTGGGGGAGAAGGAGGCCAACCCTTTCCTCGGCTGGCGCGGCATCCGCGTCTCGCTCAGCCGCCCGCAGATGTTCAAGGAGCAGCTGCGCGCCATTCTCCGAGCCTCGGCCCACGGCAAGGTGGGGGTGATGTTCCCCATGGTGTCCGGTCTGACGGAGGTGTTGGATGCGCGCAGCCTGCTGGAGGAGTGCCGCAATGAGCTGCGCGCGGAGGGGCTGCCTTTCGATGAAAAGATGCGCGTGGGCATCATGATCGAGGTGCCGGGGGCGGCGGTGATGGCGGACATCTTGGCCAAGTATGTGGACTTCTTCTCCATCGGCACCAATGACCTGACGCAGTACACCATCGCGGTGGACCGCGTGAACTACCGCGTGGCTTCCATGTTCCGCACCACGCATCCGGGGGTCATCCGGCTCATGCACGGCACGATGTCCGCGGGGATTCCCACGGCCATTTGCGGTGAGATGGGGGCGGACCTGACGCTGACGCCGCTGCTGGTGGGTCTGGGCGCAAGTGAGCTTTCCGTGGGCACGCACCTGCTGCCTGCCGTGCGCTATGCTGTCCGTCACCTGAACTACGAGGAATGCCGCCGCATGGCGGAGAAGGCTCTGGCAGCGGAGGACAGCCGGACCATCCGCAAGCTCTCCAAGGAGCTGGCACTGCGTTCTTACCCAACCTTGTTTGAATGAACCTGACGACGCGCCGCCTCACGGAGCCGCAGGATCCTCTCTTTGCGGAGCTGTGGCAGTTATACGAGTCGAGCTTCCCATGGGAGGAGCGGCACGATGCGGATTGGCAGCAGCGTGCCATGAGCGATGAGGCTTTCCGCTGCATGCGGGTGGAGCAGGACGGGCAGGCTGTGGCCCTGCTCTTTTACTGGGTGCGCCCGGGTTATGTCTACCTTGAGCACTTGGCCGTGCATCCCTCGCGGAGGGGGCAGGGGCTGGGCACGGCGGTGCTGGAGCTGCTGTCTCCCCTGCCCGTTGTGCTGGAGATTGAGCCGGTATGCGATGACGCCACGGCGCGCAGGTTGCGCTTCTATGAGCATGCGGGCTACCGTCTGCTGCCCTGCGCGCATACGCAACCGCCCTACCACCCCGGGCTGCCGCCGCTGCCGCTTTCTCTGCTGGTGCGCGGGGATTTCTCGGAGGAGATGCTGGAGGACTTCCGGGCTTGGCAGCCTTCCATCGGCGCGGGGGCGGACACATTTTAGCCTTGCAAATAACGCGCGGCGGGTGTACCCTTTCCCCCGCTATGTCGGGCTTATCTGTTTTTTTCCTCTGTCTCCTGCTCTTGGGTGCCGGTTATGTGGTCTACGGTCGCTTGGCGGAGAAGCTGTTCGGGGTTGATTATGAGAAGGTGATGCCTTGCATATCCCGTGCAGACGGAGTTGATTACGCGCCGCTGCCGTGGTGGAAGATTTTTCTGATTCAGCTCCTGAACATCGCGGGGCTGGGCCCGGTGTTCGGGGCCTTGGCGGGGTGCCTGTTCGGGCCTGCCTGTCTGCTGTGGATTGTGCTGGGCTGCATTTTTGCCGGGGCGCTGCATGACTTCTACGCCGCGCTCATCTCCGCCCGGCATGACGGGGAGAACCTGCCGGAAACCATCGGTCGCTACCTGGGCAGGCCGGCACTGTACGCGTTGCGCTGTGTGTGTGTGCTGCTGCTGGTGCTGGTAGGGGTGGTGTTCACCAAGGGCCCGGCGGGTATGCTGCACAGCCTCTGCCCGGGGCTTTCCGTTACCTGGTGGTGCGTGATTATTTTGGGCTACTATTTTGCAGCGACGATTCTGCCCATCAACACCATCATCGGGCGGGTGTACCCCGTCTTCGGGGCCCTCTTTGTGGTCATGGCTTTAGGGCTGCTCATCGGGCTGCCTCTCAGCGGCATTCCTGTCCTGCCGAATCTCGACATAACAGCAAATGTGCATCCCAAAGGGGTGGATATCTGGCCCATGATTTTCGTGACGATTGCCTGCGGGGCTATCTCGGGATTTCACGCTACGCAGAGCCCGCTGATGGTGCGTTGCACCCGTCGTCCGAAGGAGATGCGCCGCATTTTCTACGGTGCCATGATTTGTGAGGGGGCGGTGGCGCTCATCTGGGCCTGCGTGGGGCTCTCGCTGCGTGACACGCTGACGTCTTACGCCATGGGGGCGGATGGGCCCGTGCTCGGCGCAGAGGGCGGAGCGCTCTCGTTCATGCAGCTCACCCTGGCCTCCCCGGCCACGGCGGTAACCTCGGCATGTGATACGCTCATGGGGGGCTTCGGAACGGTGTTGGCCGTGCTGGGGGTAACCATCTTGCCCATCACGTCCGGGGACACGGCCATGCGCAGTTGCCGCCTGATGCTGGCGGATACGCTGCGGCTGCGGCAGAACTCTCCCTGGACTCGCCTCTCGATCGCCCTGCCCCTCTTTGCGGCCGTGATTATTATTTCGCAAATTGATTTCAGCCTGCTGTGGCGTTACTTCGGCTGGAGTAACCAGGCGCTTTCGTGCATCACGCTTTGGATGATTACGGTCTTCCTGCGCCGCAACGGTCGCTGCTTCTGGCCGGCGCTGATACCCGCACTCTTCATGACGGTGGTCTGCACGGCCTACCTGCTCGTCTCGAAGGACTGCGGCATCGAGCTTCCCTCCGCCGTCGGAACCCGGGCCGGCATCATCTTGGCCGCCGGCGCTGCCGCCCTGCTCCTGCTGCGCCGGCAGAAAATTTGTAGCTAAATACGGCCAACGACGGATGATTTGTCTTGACTTTCCTGCACATTACTATTATAAGGAAATCATTCACAGTTGTTCATCATTTAATCTCTCGACATCATCCAATGATTAAGACAAATGCTAGTTCTTGGCGTATGCAAGTACTTATCTTCTTCGGATTTGTTCTCTACACTCTTGCCACACTGCTGTTTTGCAACCGATTTTCCCCCCTTTTTTCACACCTCTTTGAACCGGACCCTTGCATGTTCTATATGCTCGGGAGAGCCTGGTGTGCAGGTTATCTTCCATATGCAGACATCATTGATGTAAAGGGGCCCCTCTTGATCGCCATATACGCACTCATCTATTTGACGAGTCCGGGGAATCCATGCATGGTGTATGTCTTCAACTCTCTGTTTACTGCGGGTACTCTCTTCTTCTCATACAAAACGTCAAGTCTATTTCTACAAAATACGTACCAAGCAATCTTGGCCGCCGCCTTAGTCCTGCCTTGTATCTGCGCCCCCTGGTATTATCACGGAGGAAACCAATCGGAGATCATTATGATGCTCCCGGTTTCCATATGTATTTACTATACTACATGTTTTTTTTACACAAATCGAGAAGAGAAGAGGAAGTACCGCTCTTTGGGAATCGCAGCAGGTTCATGCTTTGCTATCTGCTTCCTGATTAAATACAACAACATCGTCTTCCCCAGCACACTAACCCTTTTCATGCTGGTTTTCTCTCTTCTCAAGCGAGATTTTTCCATATACCTCAGACATTATCTTTGCTATTTCATAGTATCATCTCTATTACTCTTAACACCTTTCATCATATATTTAACATGTTCGAAAACTTGGGATGATTTTATTAACGTTTATTTCAAACTGAATTTTGAGACATATTCTGCATCTCGTGGAGGGCTCCTAAATTCTTCACGGCTAATAGTTTCGTCCATACTTTTCGTCAAACACGCCAGCTCGATTACACTAATTACTTCTATACTCGCTCTTCACACAACCGTATTCCGATCTTCTGCGAATAAGGCCCCCAGCTTACTCTTTTCACTATTGATTGTATCGTTGTACATATCGAACCAAGGTGGAAATTATTATCACTACTACTACCTGATGACGTGCCCACCGATAATTTTTCCGTTGATCTACCTCGTTCTACGTTGTTCTCCTACACTACATTTCGCATCCACATTGCTTCTTCTGTTCGTTAATGCGCTCATGACTGTTCAGTTTTCCGGAAACTGGCTGGCAAAAAACAATCTATCCATATTTCATCACACACCTCAGGACATCAAATTACTTGAGCAGGAGCTACTCGAACACCCGGAATCGAGGATTATGTATGTTGACACATTGGACATAGGATTAGGACTTAGGGGATCGTCATTACCGGCTGTACCCACATGGTGTAGGCTTAATGGGCTCAAAGTGACGTCCAAGGATTTACAAAAATCCCTTAACAAAGGAGTTCCCGATTATGTCTTTGTCTGTGAAGATCCCTATCGTAAGATTCAAGGAGCAGAGAATATAAAAGATGAAATACTAAAGGAAAGCGGATATTATTGCTTCGCAAGTGCGAAATGCCCTAACGGCAGCAATTCCATCATCTCTGCATGGAAGAAATCCGGTCTCCAAGAGGACACGAGCCAGCTCACGCCTGCGGCTCGGTGAGGCGATTGACAGTGATGCCGGGGATGGTGAGGATGCTGCCGTCCGACTGCCGCAGGAGGGGGGAGCCGTCTTCGGCGATGCCGGCAAACAGACCCCGGTAGCGGGCGGTGTCGGTCTCGACCTCGGACACAACGCTGCGATCCCAAGCGGCCTCCAGCAGCGGGGTAACGGCGGCGAGTCCGCGCTCGCAGAAGGCGGTAAAGACCTCGGCGAGGTGCTCCGCCAGTTCGGCGCGGAAGGCATGCACACTCGGGCAATGCGTCACCAAATCAGCCAGGCGCACGGCGACATCCTGCGTACGCCCGGCAAGTCCTGCGACGTCGTTGGCAATGTTGACACCGATGCCGATCGAGGCCATACGGAGCGCGGGCCGTTCCACCAAGATACCTGCTAATTTTCCGCGGCCGACCATCACGTCGTTCGGCCAGCGCAGGCGCAGCCCGGGGATACCATAGGGGGACAGGGCCTGCATCATCGCCGCGCCCGCCACCAAGGGGAGCAGGCCCCAGTTGCGCTCGCTCTCAACGTCCAAGGGCACGTTATAGCAAATCCACAGGCCACCGGGTTCACCGAACCAGGTGCGGTTGAAGCGCCCCCTTCCCCGATGCTGCGTGATAGCGTTCACCGCCGACCAAGCGGGCAGCCGGCGGGCCTCGAGGAAGGTGGAGTCGCACTCCGGCAGCTCATGGAATGTCCATTGTACTTTCATGGGCACCATCATACACCATCCGACGCGCCGTGTCCAACGTATTTTGCTTGCCAAACGTCGCCGATTATGCTACAAATGACTCATGCAACCCACCGAGCAACCGCGCACGCTGTGCCGCCGCTTGGCCATTGGCCTGCTGAAGGTCGTCGCTGCGCTCATCAGCTTGGCGGCGGTCTGCCTGCTCGTGGATGCAGCCCTGCCGAGGCTCATTTGCCGCCCGGGTTCGTGGAGCGGGCCTGTCTCCGACCACTTCGACGGGGAGCGTTTCCACAACGGACGCCCCGCTGCCAAGCTGCATGCAAGCTGGAGCAAATGGCTGGCCGACCGCCCCACTCGGGGCGAGTATCCGCGCACGGATCTCAATGAGCACAGCCCGCAGCTTGCCCCGCGCGTGGAGGGTGAGGAGTGGGAGGCCACGCTCGTCAACCACTCGACTTTTCTCCTCCGCACCGCCGGGCAGAATATCCTGACGGATCCCGTCTGGAGCGACTACACCTCCCCTGTCCAGTTCGCGGGACCGAAGCGCTGCCGACCCGTCGGGATTGAGTGGGACGCCCTACCCCGCATCGATGTATGCTTCCTGTCGCACGACCACTACGACCATTTCGATACCGACACCCTGCGCCGTCTCACGAAGCGGGATAACCCACTCTACATCGTTCCGCTCGGCCTGAAGAGCCTGCTGCGCTACCACTGCGGCCCAGTCCGCTGCATCGAGCTGGATTGGTGGCAGTCGCATACCTATAACGGTATCACCTACACCCTCACCCCGGCCCACCACTGGAGCAACCGCTACAAGGGTTCCGCCGACGCCCGACGCTCCCTCTGGGGCGGACTCTACCTCACCTCCCCCGGCGGGCCTTCCCTCTACTACGTCGGTGACTCCGCAGCCTCCCCCTGTTTCGCGGACATCCGCCGACGCCTCGGCTCCCCGGACCTCGCGCTCATCCCCATCGGCGCCTACCGCCCGGACTGGATCAAAAATAACCACATGGGCCCCTACGAAGCCGTCGACTGCTTCCGCACCCTCTCTCCCCGCCTTGCCCTCGCCTGCCACTTCGGCACCTGGCAACTCGCCAACGAAGGCTACCAAGAAACCCTCGACGACCTCACCGCCGCCCTCCGCCTCTCCCACATCCCATCTCACCTCTTCCTCCCCGCCCTCAACGGCCAAACCTTCCGGGGGAAGGAAAACTGCATGCACACTATAACGGATAGCAAACAATGACCCAGCCCAGCCCAGCCCAGCCCAGCATAAGAAATCCGAGATTTCATTAGTCCGAGCCTTCTTGCTCTGTTGTCTTTTCTCGTATGCTACCCTGTTTTTCTGCAATACATTTTCTCCCATCTTTTCCCATATTTTCGGCTGTGACCAAGCCATGTTCTACATGTTGGGAAAAGTATGGGCAGACGGAAATCTCCCATATGTTGATATCGTAGATGTGAAAGGCCCGCTTCTGATGGCCGTTTACGCATTTGCGTACCTCATCAGTCCCGGCAATCCGTACGTTGTCTACCTTATCCATGCGTTGTTTGTAAGTATCACGCTATTCTATTCGTACAGAACAGCCCTATTATTTTTGCACTCATCCACGAAGTCGATGTTAGCCCCGGCATTGATCTTGCTTTATGTGGTCAATCCGCTCATGTTCGGCGGCGGCAATCAGTCGGAAATCATCATGATGGTTCCCACTGCTATTTGCCTTTATCATTTCATTCGCACAGTCATCGCGGGAAAGGTTCGTTTTGCTGATTTTATCATAACGGGAATTGCAGCAGGTTCCTGCTTCTCCATTTGCATGCTCATTAAATACAACAACATTCTGTTCCCGCTCGCACTTTCTGCTCTCATCTTCATACATATCATACGAACAAGCAGAAACGCAGTGTTGCTACTTTGTTACTGCACCGCCTTCTGCATAGGTGCAGCATTATGGGCTTTGCCCTTTTGTATCTATTTCTCTGCGACAGGAATCTGGGATGACTTCATTCGAGTCTATTTCACTCTTAATTTCAGCACCTATAACTCATACCAGGGCAGCATTGTTTCATTCGTGAATCTCATTCGTCTCTTCGGGCTGAGCCTGCAATGGGTAGGCGCTACCATGACTATCATCATTATTTCCTCAATAGCTGCGCTTCCCCTGAAAGGCGAATGTCGACTCTTTATGCGCAGCAGTTTGTTACTGTTGGTGGCCTCTGTTTATATTCCGAATGCAGCCGGCCAATATGGATATTATTTACTCATGATTTCACCCCTTGTCATCATCCCCTGCACCGCGCTTCTGAATCAATGGGCACACGCTCCGCGTTGGGGAACCACGGGAATAGCCATGGGAATCATTGCGCTGTGTTCCATTCAGTTCTGCGGAAATTGGCACAAACTCAACTTGTACAGAATCACAAGCAAACCGGCGCCTGATGTGGCTTTTATTGAACGGGAACTGGCGCAACACCCCGAATCAAAAATTCTGTATATAGGCCACCTTGACGAAGGATTCGGACTCAAGAGCCGTGCGCTACCGGCCATCCCGGAATGGTGTTCACTGAACGGTGCTCCCCCTACCGATGCACCGGCACGAGCAATAGCCCGGCGCATACCGGACTATGTTATCGAATCTCAGTGGTGGGGGAAGCCAGAACTGGAAGAAGGGTGCTTTGCTACCATGAAAGCTGATAGAAGAAGCGCTATTCTTCTTCGTGAAAGCGGCTACCATTGCATATCCTCTGTAAAGAATCCCAGTGACCCCAGACGAATTATGCTCATGTGGAAGAAGGGCTAATTCCATCGGGTGAGGCATTCCTCCGATAAGGCACCTCACTTGGAATGCGACGGAGGGAGCGTGCCTACAGCATTCAGAATGCATAGGGCATATAACTCGTTGATGCTCAACGAGTTGCGTTGAATTTGGGTGTTTTTGCCCTCTCCTTTTTTTTCGGCAGAAGGCCAGAAAAAAGTGCTGAAAAAATGAGGGAAATCCGCATTTTTGGCTTGCTACAGCATTCAAAATGCCGTACACTCAATTTGATGAAAAGGAATCTGTTTATCGCGGCTGTGCTGGGGATACTTGCCGCCCAGAGTAGCTTGTGGGCATACGATGCCATGCGCCCGGAGGAGATCATCACGGTCTCAACCGGCACGGAAACCTTTACGGGCAATTTGGGAACCGAAAATACGGATAAGAGTCAGACTGTTATCGTCAAAGATGGACAGGGGACCCTTGTCGTGAATCGAGATGCAGCCATGCTCTACTCCCTTGTGGTGCGGGAGGGCACGATGCAGCTCACAAACTACCACATTACCAATGACACCTACAGAGATGGTCCGAACCTGACCATAGGCGGCGTGAACGCATGCCTTGAGCTCGACAATGCCACTTACAAACAAACAGGACCGACTTCAACAGGTAGGGGCTATTCCAATTCCTTGGTTGTAGGAGGTCGGGATGGTGACGGCAAGCTGGTTTTGAAGAACAAGTCTGAACTCTACGTCTATCACTGCCTTTTTGCCGGCTCAATTTCATATGCCACGCTTCCGCAGGACTCAAACACCTCAGGGCATGTTTGCGGAACATATCAGGGAGTGGAGGGCGACACACTCTATCGCGAGTACAGCATAGCGAACGGGGGATTCCAATGTGATACGGCACCAAGTGGAAACGTCCTCAGCTCCGCAGAGATCAGTGTAGAAAGTGGCTCTAAACTTAATCTCGGTATGGGGATTTACGCCGGAAACTTAACACTCAATGTAACTGGCACCGGGTCAGAGTTTACTTCAGTCTCGGTTGATTCCCCCAACTATGTCATATGGGGATGGGTCGGGTCATCCCAAAACCATATCAATATCACAGATGGTGCTATCATGCGCGCCGGCACTGACACCGTAAGAACTACTGTCTATGCCGCATATTATGCAGACACACATGTCAACATGCTGATAGATGGCACAGATACAGAAGGGAATGCCTCCACCTATGAAATCAACGGAACCTTATACTTTGCAGTGGGAACACCAGTGGAGGGACGGGAAGATGCAACAGGTTCACTTACCGTCTCAAACGGGGCAAAATTACACGCCACTGAGACCATCTATTTCGGTAATGCTGGTTTTAAACCGGAGATTGTTGTATCGACGAATGGGCTTATTCAGGCAGACAGCCAGTTGAAAATATACAATGGGGCTAACGTAACAGCAACCGACCATTCGTTTCTCAAGAGTGCAGCTGTATACTTGAATTCTGCTACCACATCACTATCGAATGGTTCAGGGATTGTAGCTACTGAAGGCATTGCTATCTATGGAGGAGCATCTCTGACTATCGATGACACATCAACCCTCACTGCAAAATCCTGTGAGATCTACTCCGGCAGCCCGGTAGTGAATCACGGGACAATTCAGTACAGCGGCGGAGACGGAGAAACCGGAACAATCGTGTTATACGGCGGCGCAGAATTTCAAACCGGCTCGGCAAGTATTTCCGGACGCACCGCGCAGGAGACAACCACCCCACCGGAAATGACGATCGACCTGCAAACAGGCTTAAGCTCCATGAATGCCGTCTATGGTGCCGCCTACGGTAGCGAGGCGACCGCCGATAGCGGAGTCATCACCCTCGGGACACTGCTGGTGGGCAAAGACAGCATGCAGTATTTGAGTCAAACGGATTTGGCTAGCATCAACACGGCGCTGCGTAACGGGATCGGGCTGACATCTGACCACGCAAATTACACCTTCTCTTACCGCCACGAGATCGGCGAGAACATCACCTTAGGCCTGAGCACAGACCAGCTGAACAAGAAAACAGGAAGTGAGAACATTGCCCTGAGCGGAGGTAGCATGACGGTAGAACAGGGCACCGAAGAGTGCACCGTGGGTACCATCGGCACCTATGTCAACAATTCAAAAGAGACGGAGGCTCGAGTTGCCCTGCAGGAAGGAAGCAGCAGCACCTTAGAGTGGAAAGGGGCAGCGCTGGAAACCATCAGCCATGAGACGAGCCGCCTGAGTGCAGGCAGCAGCATCAAAGTCACCCCGGAATCAGACGATGGAGTACTGCGTGTCGTGAGCGACAGTGTACTTTCGAATGATGGAAATGTGACAGTGAGCTTGGTCGATGTACTCGGCACCTTCTCCGGTAGCGGCACAGTCGCGGGCAAGGTGCAGATACAAAGCGGAGGCCAGCTTGTGGTGGGGAATTCCCCCGGCTGCCCGAACTATGAGAGCCTGGAGCTACAGGCAGGTTCTACTACCGTATTTAGCGTTGACGGGCTGGATACTCCCTCCTCCGGCAGCAACGTCGGCTGGGCCAGCAACACCTACTCCCAGATCACTCTGAATTCGGGCACTCTGACCATTCAAGACGGGGCAAAGATCGTCATTGCCTTGGGAGGGAACATGCTGGATATCAACCTGCTCCATACGTCTCAAGATTTCTCTCTGACACTGATTACCGGGGGGGCCGGGTACGAGGCTCTCAGCAGCGACGTCTTAGCCACCCTGTTGCAGAACACAACATTCACCCTGACGGATGAAACAGAAGGCCTGTTTAACCCGGATATCGTATCCGATTGGAGCATAACGGTCAACAACGCAGTCTATTCGGTAAGCGGCAATACACTTGTACTCAGCGGCTCGCTCACCATCGTTCCGGAGCCATCAACCGCCATACTTGCGCTGATCTCCCTCCTCGGGACAGCATACCGCCGCCGCAGGAGGAGTGTGCAACACTGAAGAAGGGTAATACAAAGGAAGAGAGTCCCGCAATGCCCCCCCCTACCGGTATCTCCCGGTAGGGGGCTCAGGAATGCGCGAGCATAGAGGCGGCCATGAGGTTGCCGCGGTCGGCGGCGAGGCGGAGGGCGGCGAGGGCCTTGTCGGTGTCTTTGTCGATGATAGTGCCTTGGATGAGGCACATAGCGAGGACGAAGAGCGCGACGTGGTCGCCGGCTTGGGCGGCGGACTCAAGGGAGGCCAGGTCCCGGCGCGATTTGGTTTGGGCAAAGTAGATGCGGGCCAGCTGATTCTGCGCATCCGGATGCCCGGCGAAGGCGGCACGGCGCAGGTGATCTGCGCCGGCCGCGGCCTGACCTGAACGGAAGCACTCGGCACCGAGACGGAACTCCTCGTCAGCGTCCATAGTCGGGTTAAAGTTGAGTAGCCTGTCCCTCCTTGATGATACCCGCCGCTGCGTTCTCACCGGGCTTGGAGGGCACAACGCGGAAGGAAGACACCGTACCGCGCAGGTTCATGCCGATGGTGTTGAGCGGCAGAATAAAGGTGGAACAGAGATCCGCCTTGTTATCGTGGAAAGACACCAGCGAGACATCCTTCGCCTCCTGCCCGTCAATGAACAGGCGCGTGGAACCCGGCGTGCCGATGAGCTGCAGCTTCACCTTCTTACCGACGGGCAGAGCCACCCCGAAATCGAACTCCATGGTATCATCGCGCACAAAGCCCACATGCCCGCGGCTGTTCACCGCCAACAAGCGACCGGAGCTCCCGCTGAGCAGCTCCTGCCCGGCCGTCTTGTTATCCTTCAGCTCCACCTCCATGGTAAGCTCGTAATTCGGCCCGAGCGCGGGGCGATTGAGCCGGTAAGGCACGGAAGTCACCTTCGCCTCGATGGGCTTGTACTCCTTCGGGAGATAAAGCGGGTTGCACTGCGGAGCAAAACCGAGCTTCTCAATCAGCGCGCGATGAGCCTCAAAATCACGCGGCACCGACGTCGTCCCCCACATCTTCTGCGAAACGATATCAGAGGACTCACTGATGGTCTTCCAGAGGTCATAGGCCCCGTAGCCCGTGTGCTTGCGGTCCGTCATATCATTCCACACAGCGAAAGTCGCACCGATCAACTGCGGATGCCCGGCAGGCAGCGTCTCGTTGCCGATGCGGTTGGGCAACCAGTGGTTATACACCCACTTGTGATTCTTATCCATGCGGTAGTAGGGCGCAAAGGGCACAATGTAGAGGTGCCCGTCATTGGTGTTAATCACATCATAGCCCTGCTCCACGGAATCCCAAGCCTTAGCCCAGCCACCGTTCCACAGGTTCATCTGCACCCCCTTAGCCTGCACGGGCGTCTTACCCTTCTTGGTATTCAGGCTGCCCCAGATGCGCGGCGTGTGGTGCTTGGCGAGCACATGCTTGAGCAAGCCGTCCGCGAAACGGCGATAATCCTCCGCCGCGCCGAAGAACTCATCCGCCCCCACATGCACCACCTTGCAATCCCCGAACACCGCCTTGCCGAGCTTGGCGTCCTTGTTCAGGAACTCATCGAACACGCTGTTCACGAAGCGCAGCGTCTCATCGGACGAAGCATCCAGCATCTCGCAGCGGCGCTTCTCGAAATGATTCATCGGACCCTGATAAATGAGATCCGGACGCACACGGGTGAAGGCCAGCGCGTGCCCGGGCACATCGAACTCCGGCACGATGTTCACACCGCGCAGCTTGGCGAACTGCACCAGCTCCATGAACTCCTTCTTGGTATAGAAAACATCCTGCGCCGTCAGTTTGTGCCCGTTGGGGCCGACCACATTCGACTCCAAGCGGAACGCCGCGTAGCTCTCCTTGAAGGGGTCCTTACCCTCGTCCACATACTGCTCGTGGAAGATATAGTTATCACTCAGGTGCAAATGCAGGTCATTCATCTTGAACCACGACATCATGCGGATGATGTCCTTGATCGCCTCAAGCGTAATGGGCGTGCGGGCCACATCCAACATGAAACCGCGAACCCGGAAACGCGGCATATCCGCCGCCCGTCCGCAGGGAACGGTGCCACCTGTTTGTCGAAGAATCTGCATGAGACTGCGGGCACCCCACACCAGACCGGCCCGGTCACCGCCCTTCACCACAACACCCTCCGGACGAATATCCAGCGTGTAGCACTCCGCATCCAATGCCTTGTCCACCGAGAACAAAATGCTCCCCTTCCCCGCCTTATTCTTCACGGAAACGGGGCGCCCCACAACGGCACCGAACTCGCTGCTGAACACCTCCGCCAGCTCCTTGGGAGCGACAATGCTGTTGCCGAAGGTGAAGTTCCCCTCGCCTCCGCGCCACTCCAACAAAGCCGGCACCACCACGGGCTTGGCATTCCCCTGCAGCGCCGCATCGGCAGGCTGCAGTTTCAGCTCGTAATCCTTGCTGATGACGCTCTTACCATCCGCGCCCGTCACCTTGAAGGCCACGTTCACCGGCACCTCACTGAGGAGCGCATCGGCCTTGATGTTGCCCTTCTTGTCCACAATCTGCTCGTAGTCCGCGCACAGGAACTCCACCTTGGCGTTCTGCGCCTTGGGCAGTTGCAAGGTCTTTGCACCGGGGGCGGGCGAGGTCACCTCGAGGGAATCCGCGATCTTCTGCAACGGCTGCTGCCCCGGCACGGGAGCAGCAGCGAGTGCAACGGCAAGCGCTAGCATGGCTGGTTTAGTCATGCTCCCAGCATAGCAAACCCGCCCGCCGAGTCAAGCAAAAATTACGCCTGCATCCCCGATTTCGCCTTGCCATTCCGCCGGAAAAGGAGTATAAAGAGCTCGATGAACATTCAACTCTTCAAGGAATTGTGCGAGGCCTCCGGCGCCCCGGGCTTCGAGTACGGCATCCGCAACCTCATCCTGCGCGAGATGACCCCGCTGGCCGACAGCGTGGAGGTAGACAACATCGGTAACGTCACCTGCCTCATTAAGGGCAAGAGCTCCGACAAGAAGATCATGTGCGCCGCCCACATGGACGAAATCGGCTTCATCGTGCGCCACATCGATGACAACGGATTCATCCGCATCCTCCCCCTGGGCGGATTTGACCCCAAGACCCTGACCGCCCAGCGCGTAACCGTGCACGGCAGCAAGGACCTGCCCGGCTGCATGGGGGTGAAGCCCATCCATGTGATGACCCCGGAGGAGCGCACCAAAATGCCGGCCCTCACGGACTACGTGGTCGACTTGGGCCTGCCCAAGGAGGAGGTCGAAAAATACGTCTCCATCGGCGATGCGATCACCCGCATCGGTGACTTGGTGGAGATGGGCGACTGCCTGAACGTGAAGAGCATCGACAACCGCGGCGGCTGCTACATGCTCATCGAGGCCGTGCGCGACATCCGCAGCAAGGGTGACCTGCCGGACTACGACCTCTACGCCGTCTTCACGGTGCAGGAGGAGGTCGGCCTGCGCGGTGCCCACGCCGCTACGCTCAAGATTCAACCCGACTTCGCCTTTGCGCTGGACACCACCATCGCCTTCGACACCCCCGGCTCCGGCGCGCATGATAAATGCACCGTGCTGGGCAAGGGTACGGCCGTGAAGGTGTACGACGGAACTCTGGTAACAGACAGCCGCATGGTCAAGTACATGACCGCCCTGGGCAAGGAGAAGGACATCCCCTACCAGCTCGAGCTGCTCGCGGCAGGCGGCACGGACGCCGGTGCCATGCAGAAATTCACCGCCGGCGGCGCTGTCACCGGAGCCGTTTCCATCCCCGTGCGCAACGTCCACCAGAGCATCGAGATGGCCAACAAGTCGGACATCCAAGCCTCCGTGGACATGCTGGCTGCCTGCTTCACCAACCTCACCCGCTGGGACTGGTCTTGGCAGCAGAAGACCCGCTCCCTGAGCTGAGGTCCCCTCACCTCTCTTCCCCCGCCGCCGAGTTCCGCAAGCCGAGCTCGGCGGCGTTGTTTCGGGGGATGATGGGGACAAAAGGTCTACATTTCTTATTCAATTGTCCACATTTTGTCTCATTCTATATCCCGGACTCTGTAAGCCCATCCCCGCTCGGCATACGCCTTTGGGGTGAGATTTTCTTTCTGATTTCCGCATTTTCTGCTTGAAAGGCGGTGGGGATGGTGTATACTGGGGGAATACGGATGAAAGACGACGGCAAAGTGACGCGCACAGCCCCCGGGGTCTTCGGGTGGCGTCTTCTGAGGAAAGCTCTGAAGGCGGCGGAAGAGGGTGTCTACTGCTGGAACCTGACGAACAACCAGATTTACTACACGGAGCAGTGCATGCACATGCTGGGCATGCCCATCCACGACATTGCGCCCAACATCTTCACGGAGGCCGACATCTGCATCCATGAGGAGGACCGCAAGTTCTTCCTCTCCACCGTGCAGCACTACATCGACCGCCCCACGATGAACCCGTTGCGTGTGGAGGTGCGGCTGCTCAACCAGAACTCCCGCGGCTGGCGCTGGGTACGCGTCAACGGTCTGCTGGAGAAAAACGCCGAGGACGGCAGTGACTGCCTGGTGGGCGTGTGGGTCGACATCACGCGCCGCAAGATGGCCGACTGGCACGCCATGGAGGAGCGCGACCTCTTCCGCACCCTCATCAACCACCTGCCGGACAATATCTACTTCAAGAGCCGGGAGTCACGCTTCGTCATCGCCAACGAAGCCACAGCCCGCAAAATGGGCGTCCCCACCCCCGCCGACCTCATCGGGTGCCGGGACGACAACTTCTTCTCCGGCGAGATGAGCGACATTGCCCGCCGGGAGGAGCTGCAAATCATGCAGACCGGCAAACCCATCACCAACCGCATCCACCACGAGACGTGGAAAGGCGGGGCGGACTCGTGGAGCCGCGTCTCCAAGTTCCCGTGGTATGACTCCGCCGGCCGCATCAAAGGCATCGTCGGCATCTCCTCAGACGTCACGGAGCTTATCGAATCCCGCCACCGCTACCAGCGCGCGGCCGAGGAACTGCGCGAGCGCACGGACGTCCTCGAAAACGAGATCAGCCTGGCGAGGGAAATTCAGCTGGCCCTGCAGCCCCGCAGCATTCCGGACCGCATCTGCGTGCGCAAGGACGGCAAGACCAGCCGCGCGCACTTCCACCATGTCTACATGCCCTGCGACGGCGTGGCGGGAGACTGCTATGCCGTCTTCCCCGTGGGGGACAGCGGCCTCGGCATGCTCATCTGCGATGTGATGGGGCACGGGGTGCACGCCGCCCTCATCGTCTCCATGCTGCGGGGACTCACGGAACAGGTAGCCAACTTGGCAGACACACCGGGCCTGCTGCTCAACTCCCTCAACTACCAACTCAACCGCATCTTCACCCAGGCCAACATCTCTATGTTTGCCTCCGCCTTCTACGTTTACCTGGACTTGGAGCGCAAACGCCTCACCCTCTCCGGGGCCGGTCATCCCGCCCCCATCATCATCACCGCAGACGGCAAAGCCCACCAGCCCGTCATTCCCCGGTCCCCTGCCCTGGGCCTGCTGCCCCACACCAACTTCCGGGAGAGTGAGCAGAAGCTCGAGCCGGGTATGAAGCTCATGCTCTTCACCGATGGCCTGACCGAGGCCCGCGACACCAACGGCGATGAGCTGGGGGTCGACCGCCTCCTCCGCATCTTGCAGGACAACCCGCCCGACGGCATCAAGCAGGTCATCGAGACTTCCCTGAACGCCATGCACTCCTACGCCGGCAAGCCCGGACAGGATGATGACATCTGCCTGCTGGGCGTGGAATTCACCGAGGAATAGCCCCGCAGGCCCGCAGAAATGCCCGAAAATCCGCTTTTTTTGCGTCCGGGCCGCAAAATAGTATTGCCAAACCGCCTTTTTCGGGGTAGGCTATAGGCGAGCTTAACGATATTCAACATGGGTGAAAAACCGCAATTTGACCTTTCGGATTTGACAGATTTCCGCTTTGCGCCGGACTGGGCCAAGGAGGGAGCACCGACCACACCGATAACATACCGCGAACCCCGAGAGCCCCGCAAAGGAGGCGAACGCAGGGGTAACCGCCCCGGCGGCCCCGGGCGTCGGCCCGGACGCGACGGCGCAGCACCGGTCGGTGAGCGACGCAGCGGCGCAGACCGCGGCGAGCGGCGCCCCCGGAGGGAAGACAGGCGCCCGGCACGCCGCACGGTCAAACCGGCGGAGGGCTTCCGCGTGGAACTTCGCCCCACCAACAGCAGCCTCGAGGTCTTCGCCAAGGAGGTGCAGGAGCACAAGCGCGCCTTCCCGCTCCTCAGCGTAGCGAGCTTCATCATGGCCGGCAAGGATCGCTATGACCTCGTCTTCATGCGGCTGGATAACGGCCCCATGCTCATCCACTCCAAGAAAGGCGACGGCGCCTGCTGGCTGACGCAGGAGGAGGCCTTGGACTACCTGCCGAAGGCCCCCTGGTTCTCCGAATTTTACACGACGGAGCAGCTGCAGGCAGATCCTCCCAAGGGCGCTTTCTCCGCCATTGCCAAGTGCAGCCTGGGCGGCGAGCTCATCGGCCCGAACAGCTGGCATGGCCACCAGGCGGCCCTCATGCAGCTCTACCGCACCAAATACTCCCGCATGCCGCTGGATGCCTTCAAGAACAGCATCGTTACCGAGAAGGGTGAGGAGGTCGTCGCACAGTGGCTGCAGCAGGTCAGCACCAAGAACGTTTGGCGTCCCACCCGGGAAGGGGCTGCCGAGACTCCCCTGGAGAGCCTCAAGGACGTGCAGGCCGACTTCCTGGCCAACCACTACACCGACGCCTACGAGGTCGTGGACAAGGTCTTCGTGAACGGCGCCACGCCGGCAGCGCTCCTCTCCCCCGGTCTGGAGGCGCACCTCTACACCCAAGCCTCTCGCACCCGCGAGCACCCGCAGATCCTCATCCCCAACCTCTGCCACGGCATGGCCCGCACGCATATGCCCATCTTCAAGTGGCAGGGCAACCACTACACCGGCCCCAGCCGCGTGCGCGCCATCCCGGCGGATACCACCCTCGCCGACCGCATGTCGGCCATTGTGGCTTGGGCTAAGGAGCACTCCGGGGAGCGCGTGGATGCCATGTTTGCGGCCCTCTCCGGCACCGCCGCGGGCACAGAGGAATCCACACAGGCTTTCGCGCCCTACGCTGCGGACCTCATCTGGCTGCTCGAGCAGGGCTTCCTGGTGGTCATGAACGACAATACCCTCTGGTACCCCAAGGGCGAGGCCGCGCCGCCTGCACCCACCCGTGAGCGCCTCCCCCGCCGCAAACAACGCTCCGGGAAGGCCCCTTCCAAGCCCAAGCAGGCCGCTCCGTCCGCCGAGGCGCCTTCCGATACCCCGGAGCCGGAATCGCCTGTGCACAACGGTGAATAAGTAAGGAAATAACGCACTCCGTTTCGGGCCGTTTTGCGTGTCAAATGACGGGAGTATTCCCGCTTTGCACCCGAAACGGCCCTTTTTTCGGTCGAAACGGGCCAATTTCTCATAGGGGTACATTATAATAACGGCTCAGAGAGGCAAAAAAACGAAAAAAATTGCGACAGCACGCATTTTCTTCGTTGACATTCAAAATTTTATCGTTATTATAAGGGTATGCTTTTGCACGAAGTAGAACGGCTTTCTCCTTGGGTCAACAACTTACGTTGATCTGTGCAAATCATGTTTCTTCCACACAACAAACATACATCATGAACGAACAATACCTGACAAGCCTGCCCCCCGGAACCACGCTTCGCAACCTGACTCGGTACGAGACGGAGGGCAAGTACTTCCACGGCTGGCGCGTTTGTATCTCCCGCCGGGGATACCAGTTCATCCGTTACGTGGCTGACAGCATGCACGACAACTCCCCCGTGGAGAGCCTTCGCGCTGCCGTTGCCATGCGCGACGCCATCTTGGCCGACTTGGCTAACACGGACAACGTCGGTCGTTGCCTTCGCAAGTGGCAGCGTGAGACCAAGGTCAAGCGCCCCGTCAAGAACCCCAAGCGCGCCGCTTACATGCGCAAGCGTCGCAAGCTCCTCAAGCAGGAGGAGGCCGTTAAGGCCGCCGAGGCATCTGCCGCTCCCGCCGAGGAGCCCCAGGCCTAATATTCATTGACACATCGTTTTTGAGGCCGTCCTTCCCCACCGGAAGGGCGGTCTTTTCGTTCTCAAGGGGAGAAAAAACTCTTGTACCGAATGAATGATAAGACGATAAAGCACCCTCAGGGCAAAAAAATCACCTCGCTGCCGCATTTTTTTCTTGCAATGGCGGGGAAGAGGACTAAAATGACGGCGATGACTTTCTTGAACCACACGCGCGATAAGGCAGCCGAGCAGATGGGAGCTTGGCTTTGGCGCAGCACATGGTGGTAACGGGAAGTTCTTTTCTGAGTGACAAGAACAGCGAACGGCTGTCGGTTGCCTTGGCTTCCCGAACGGATGCCGAGGCTTTTTTATTTCTCCCTTTTTCTAATTCCTATTCAAACTATATGATTCAATTACATCAGCAATGCGATACCGTGCCGGACGGCGACACGCAGACCCCGATCCGGCTCTTCATGCAACTGCGGCAGGCGAATCCGAACGCCCTGCTGCTGGAAAGCGCGGAGGTGGACGGACGCCGGGGACGGTACAGCGTGATCGCCACGGACTTCCTGGCCGAGTTCTCCTGCCGCGGCGGGAGACTGGCGGTGCAGACGCACAGTCCGGAGCTGGAGCCGCTGAAGGCCTGCGACGGCATGCCCTACATCGCAGGGATGCGCGCCGCCACCGCCATGCTGAACCTGGTGCAGGACAAACCGGGGCTGCCGCCTATCACCCGCGCGCTGTACGGCTACTGGGGCTACGAGATGGTGGCGGTGTTTCAGCCGAAAATGGCCGAGACCATCGACCCCGCCTCCGCAGAGTGCCGACTGGTGCTGCCTGCTACCATTGCCCTCTTCGACCACCTGTACAACCGCCTCTACCACCTCAGCATCGGCACCCCGAGGCGTCTGGATTGCCTGCCGCCGCTGCGCGATACGCACCCCACGCCCTGCCGCACGGGGGAGGTGAGCTACCGACCCTCTGCCGAGGCCTACTGCCGCTGCGTGGAGAAGGTGCGCACCATGCTGCACGAGGGCGAGGCCATTCAGGTGGTAGGCGCCTCGCAGTGCAGCACCGAGTTCGAGGGCGACGCCTTCACCCTCTACCGCCGCCTGCGCCGCCTGAATCCCTCGCCCTACATGTTCTGCATGGCCTTCGATGACCTGGAGCTGCTCGGGGCCTCGCCGGAGGTGATGGTGCGCTGCACGGACAACCGCCTGCTGCTCTCCCCCATTGCCGGCACCCGACGCCGCGGGCGGGATGAAGCGGAAGACCTCGCCCTGGCGGCGGAGATGACCGCCAGCCCCAAGGAGCGCGCCGAGCATGTGATGCTGGTGGACCTGGGCCGCAACGACTTGGGGCGCGTGGCACAGGGCGGCAGCGTAAAGGTGGAGCGGCTGATGGACGTAGAGCGCTTCTCGCATGTGATGCACATGACCAGCCGCATCTCTGCCGACCTCTCCCCCGAGTACGACGGCTGGGACCTGCTCGCCTCGACCTTTCCCGCCGGCACGGTGAGCGGCGCCCCCAAGGTGCGGGCCATGCAGATTATCCACGAGATCGAGGAAGTGCCCCGCGGGCCCTACGCCGGCTGCATCGGCTGGTTCGGGCTGGATAAAGATGCCGTGCATTTGGACACCGGTATCACCATCCGCTCGCTCTGGAAGCGCGATGGCCGCCTCTACTGGCAGACGGGAGCCGGGCTGGTCTATGACTCTGTACCGGAGCAGGAGTGGCTCGAGTGCCGCAACAAGGGGCGCATCGTGGATGCTATTCTCGCCGAGGATCATATCTAACCTTTTTACGCCATGTTTTTATTTATCGACAATTACGATTCTTTCTCCTATAACATCGTACAGTATTTCATCCGCACGGGACGCAAGCCCACGGTGCTGACCAATGATGACCCACGCGTGCCGGGGCTGGCTACCTCGCCGGAGCCGGAGGCCGTGGTGCTTTCCCCGGGGCCGAGTAACCCGGAGCACGCCGGGTACTGCCTTGAGTTCCTGGCGCGGCTGCCGAAGCATATCCCCGTGCTGGGGGTGTGCCTGGGACACCAGTGCCTCGGCGCCTTTGCGGGCTGTCCCGTGGTGCGGGGGCCGCGGGTGATGCACGGTAAGACCAGCAGCATCGAGCACCCCGGGACGGGGCTGTATGCGGGTATTCCGTCGCCGATGACCATCGGGCGTTATCATTCGCTCGTGGTGAAGGTGCCGGAGGACCATCCGCTGCTGGAGGTGACCGCCCGGGACGAGGACGGGGAGGTGATGAGCATGCGCTTCCGCGATCGCCCCTGGGTGGGCGTGCAGTATCACCCGGAGTCCATTCTGACCGAAAACGGGCTGGATTTGATTGCTAATTTTCCGAAAAACATTCTCTGAAACATGAACATCACTGCAATTATCGACAAACTGGCCGAGGGCATCGACCTGACGGCAGAGGAAGCCACCTACGGCATGGCGGAGCTGATGGACGGCAAGTTGCCGCCGGCGGTGGCGGGGGCCTTCCTGCTCCTGCTTCGCGTGAAGGGTGAGACGCCTACCGAATTGACAGCCGCCGTGCAGAGTTGTCTGAGCCGCGCGGTGCCGGTGAAGGGGCTGCCTGCGGGCTGCATCGACATCGTCGGCACGGGCGGCGACGGCAAAAACAGCTTCAACTGCTCCACGGTGACCGCGCTCATCGTGGCGGGACTGGGTTATAAGGTATGCAAGCACGGCAACCGCGCCGTTTCCTCCACCTCGGGCGCGGCGGATGCGCTGGAGTCCGTGGGCTATCCCCTTGGGTTGGATGCCGAGGGCGTGCGGCGCAGTATGGAGAAGACCGGCTTCGCGTTCTGTCTGGCCCCGAACTTCCACCCCGGTTTCCGTGCCATTGTGCCGATTCGCAAACAACTCGGCGTGCGGACCCTCTTCAATGTCCTGGGGCCCATGATCAACCCTGCGCGCCCAGATTTCCTGATGATGGGCGTGGCCAAGCCCTCCATGTTGGACAGCATCGCGGCGGTGCTCGCACGCTGCGGCTACCGGCGCGCCCTGGTGCTGCACGGAGCGGGCGGCTACGATGAGGCCACGACTTTCGGGCCCGTTCAGGCTCGTTTGGTAGAGAACGGGAAGGTGCGAAAAGCGGACTTCGACCCCGCCGAGTTGGGATTCACCCCGCCCGCCGGCGGCGAGGCTGCCCTGACCGTGTCGACCACCGAGGAAGCGCGCGCAGCGGTGCGCGACCTGCTGCACGGGGAGGGGTCGCCGGCCATGCGGGACATGGTGGTTCTGAATGCAGCGACAGCACTCCATTTGTTGGAGCCTGAGACAAGCCTCAGGGACTGCGCCGATAAGGCTCGTCGCGCTGTAGCGGATGCCGTGGCTCTGCCCGTGCTGCAACATTTTGCGGAGTTATGAACCTGCAACGCTTCATCGATGCCAAGCAGGAAGAGCTGGCTGCCCTGCGTCGCGTCATGCCGGCTCCGTTGGCGGCCCCGCGCCCGGATTTCGAGGCCGCACTGCGGGCCGCTCCCCGCGCCGGGGCCCCGCTGCACGTCATTGCGGAGTTCAAGCGAAGCTCGCCTTCCGAGGGTGTGATTAACAACACTCGCACCCCGCAGGAGGCCGCTCGTTTGTACGCCTCCGGCGGGGCTACCTGCATGAGCGTGCTGACCGAGCAGTGCTACTTCTGCGGCAGCACCGCAGACCTGACAGCGGCGGCGGGGGTGGGGCTGCCTTTGCTTCGCAAGGACTTCATCTTCCACGAGTTGCAGGTGCGCGAGACCTTCGCCACGCCTGCCTCGGCCCTGCTGCTCATCGTGGCCCTCACCCCGGATGCCGCTCAGTTGCGCGATCTGCGTTTGTTAGCGGAATCACAGGGAATTCATGCCGTGGTGGAAGTGTTTACCGAGGCCGAGCTGGACCTCGCTCGGGAGTCGGGGGCGCGTATCCTGCAAATCAACGCCCGCAACCTCGAGACCTTTCGCACGGACCGCGAGGCCTGCCTGCGGATGGCGGCGCACTGCCTGCCCGGGGAATGCTGCATAGCAGCCAGTGCCATGAGCGCGCGCGAACATTTGCAGCAGGCGGGAGCAGCGGGCTTTCGGGCAGCGCTGATCGGCACGGCCCTCATGCGCAGTCCTGCGCCGGATGAGATGCTGCATCACCTATTGTTGCCATGAGCCTACATCTCCTGGTGAAAGTCTGCGGGCAGACCAACGCCGAGGACGCCGCTGTGGCAGCGGCTTGCGGGGCGGATTTGCTGGGCTTCATCTTCCACCCCTCCAGCCCTCGTTTCGTAACGCCACAACAGGCGGCGGCCATCCCAAGCGGCCCCTGCCGACGCGTGGGCGTTTTCGTGCGAACCGAGGTGCGGGAGATAGCGGAGATCGCCCGCACCGCTCGTCTGGACCTGTTACAGCTGCACGGCCCCTACAGCACGCAGGACGCCGCCGCTCTGGGGCCGGAGCGCATCATCCGCGTTCTCTGGCCGGAGAAGACATCCCCCGAGACTCTGCAAGCGCAGATTGACGCGTGGGCCCCGTTCTGTGCCTATTACCTGTTGGATGCCGGCAGCGCCGCAGCTTCCGGCGGCTTGGGTCGCTGCCTTGATGTTACCGCACTCGACCGCCTCCGTTTCCCGCACCCTTGGTTCCTCGCCGGCGGTCTTTCTCCCGCCAATCTTCCCCGTCTCCTCTCCCTCTGCCACCCGGACGGCATCGACCTCAACAGCGGCGTGGAGCTCTCCCCCGGTCGCAAGAATCCCGCCGCCCTCCGCGCAGTTTTCCAAGACCTCAAAGGCCACCCCTAAACCATAATCCCGCCGGGGCGGAGGTGTTGGACGGGGAGGGGCGGGGTTTCGCGGCCCAGCCAGTCGAGGTGGGTGGTGGTGATAATCACCTGTGACTCTGCGGGGAGGGAGCGGAGCAAGGCGCGGCGGCGGGGGGGATCCAGCTCGCCGAAGATGTCATCGATGAGCAGCAGAGGGGCGCGGCCGGTCTCCACCTGCAGTAGGTAGGCCTGGGCGAGCACCAGGGCGGTGGCGAGAGTGCGCTGCTGGCCCTCGGAAGCGAAATCGGCGGCAGCAGCGCCGTGGATGGTCAGGGCAAAGTCATCCCGATGCGGGCCCACGGTGGTGTAGCCCACGCGCGCATCGGCCTCCGCAGCGGCGGCCAGAGCCTCCCGCAGGGGCTGCGCGGCGGAGGGCATGTAGGCCAGGCCCACGGGCTCGCGGCGCTCCCCGCAGATGTCCGCATGGCAGGCGGCAATGTGCGGCTGCAGCAGCTCCAGCAGGCGGCTGCGCATCTGCATGATCAGCGAGCCGTGGCGCACCAGTTGCTCATCGTAGCCCGCCAGCGCGGCGGGGGTGCAGCGGGGATTGCGGAGCAGCGCGTTGCGGGCCTTCAGCGCGCGGCGGTAGAGGCGCAGGGCGTTGCGGTAGGCCGGGTGCCACTGCGTGCCCACAAAGTCCAGGTACTGCCGCCGCTCCTCCGCCGGACCGGTCACCAGGGCGATGTCCCGGTTCCCCAGCCAAGCCACGGGCGGCGCATCGGCCACATAGTCCGCGCCCTCGTTCACGGGCATGCCGTCCAGGCTCATGCGCAGCTTGCGTTCCTCCCACAGCAGGCGACGCGTGGAGTCATCGGACTCTAACACAATCCCGAAGCTCTCCGCCCCGTGCTGCGCTAAGTGGTCCGGCCGATTGGTACGCGGGGAGTGCAGCGTGAGCACCAGGCACAGCGCCTCCATCAGGCTCGTCTTGCCCTGCGCATTGGCGCCCACCAGCAGAGCGCCCTCCGGCGGGATTTCCCAGCGGAGGGTGCTGTAGCAGCGGAAGCTGCGGAGGCGCAGGACGTTCAGCATGGTCAGGCCGTGACGGGCAGCGCGCGTATCGCCGCCATCACCTTTTGCGCCAAGGCATGCTGGGCCGCGCGACCGCGCACACGCAGCTCCGCCGGGGTGAAGGGGATGGGATCGCCCACCGAGATGGTCACGGGGCGGAAGCGCAGGCGGCCGTGGATGGGCCAGGCCTCATAAGCGCCGTGAATGCGGATGGGCTGCACGGGCACGGTTGCCAGTTTGCTGAGAATGAGACCGATACCGTTCATCGGCTCTTGGAAATCCCCTGTGCGGGTGCGACCGCCCTCCGGGAAGAGCAGCACCCGGTTGCCGCCGCGCACCAGGCGCATCAGCTTCAGCAGGCTGCCGGGGTCCGCCTCCTCCTGGTTCACGGGGAAGGCGTTGCAGCTGCGGATCAGCGCTCCGAAAAGCGGGTTGTTGAAGAGCTGCTTGCGTGCCAGATAATAGATAGGGTTATAAAACAGGCAGCCGATCATGGGCGGGTCCAGAAAGCTCTGGTGGTTCGCCACCACCACACAGGGACCGTCGTCGATGAGTTTCTCCCGGCCGATCACTTTAAGGGAGAAGAGAGATTGGGCAATGCCGCGCATCAGGTTGCTGCAGACCGCGTAGCCGAAGGGGGAGTCCAAAAGGTTCATGGTATCGTATAGAAAAAAGTTCAGCGGGCCAGTTTGGCGCGAATATCAGCCGTGATGAAGGCCACCACCTGCTCAATGCTCATGTCCGAGGTATCGACCAAGGTGGCATCCTCGGCCTTGGTCAGGGGGGCGCAGGCGCGGCTGCTGTCCTTGCGGTCGCGCTCGGCGATGGAATCGGTGATGCCCTGGGCGGCGCGGCGGGCGGCGCGCACCTCCTCCGAGGCGGTGACAAAATACTTGAACGGCGTGTTCGGGAACACCACGGTGCCGATGTCCCGCCCCTCCATCACCACGGGCTCGGCGGTGTTATACTCCCGCTGCTTGCGCACCAGCAATTCACGCACGGCGGGGATGGCCGCCACGGCAGAGACGCGCTCGTTCACGGCCTGCTCCGTCAGCTCCGCGCCCAGCACCTGCCCGCGGCACATCACGGTGGAGACAGCCCCGTCCTTGCCGAAGGAGAGCGGGATGTCCCCCAGCAGGGCCTCCACGGCGGCAGTATCGGCGGGGTCAACGCCCTGTTGCAGCACATACCAAGTCACCGCACGGTACATGGCGCCGGTGTTGATGAAGGTGTAGCCCAGCTCGCGGGCAATCAACTTGGCAACGGTGGATTTGCCGGAGGCGGCCGGTCCGTCTATGGCTATGGCGGGGGGATTCATACGCGTGCCCAGTATACTCCCCACCGCACGACTTGTCCAGCAAAAATTCCCGCCGGGCGCATTTGCCCCCTACTCTGCCCCGCCGGCGTAGGCGCGTAGGAGGGTTACGGCGTCGCCGGCCAGGCGGCGGACGGCGGCTTCGCGGGCTTGTACGGCGGGCAGGCCCCACAGAGTGAAGTCATCGTGCGCCACCACGTTGAAGTACATGCCGCGCAGGGCCGTGAGGCACCACAGCCAGTCCCCGCGTGTCATGCGGGGGAAGAAGGCGCGCAGGGTGTCCTGCCACTCGCGCTCGGCGTAGGAGAAGTGGGATTCGTACACCTCGCGCGTCAGCTCGGGGTCCTCGTAGCCCATGCGGTTCAGGAAGCGCAGCACCTCCTCGCCCGTGGCCACGGTAGCATCCTGCCAACCGATGATGGGGGCGGCGAGCCAGGCGTAGATGATTTCCTCCGGGTCACCGCTCGGGGCGGCGGCGTGCAGGGCGCCCAGGCACACCTCGTTATACTGCTCGGAGACATAGGCCAGGGTGTCGCGGTAGATGTCCGCCTTGTGCCCGAAGTGGTAGCGGATGAGCCCGATGTTCACCCCCGCCTCCCCGGCGATATCGCGCACGGTGGCCCCCTCATAGCCCAGGCGGGTGAACACACGGATGGCGGCGCGCATCATCTGCGCCTTGGTGCGGTCGGATTTGCCGGTGGCTTTCATGGGTCAGTGCTTGTTCTGCGCCTCCACAAAGTCGATATCCGGCTGGCGGAGGCGGTCCAGCTTCACCCGGGTAATCTTGCCCCCCGGCTGTTTGAGGTAGACGTTACCGCTGCCCGAATCGTAGCGATGGAACTTGGCGAAGGTCTCCATCTTGGCATCGGCGGTGCTCCAGTCGCGGTAGCCCTTGGCCTCCAGTCGCTTGCGGGCGGCGGCTATCTCCTTGTAGCCGTCCTCCACCCCCTTTTCGATGGTCTCCTGCACGGTCTCCTGAAAACCGTCGAAGCCGTTCACGGAGGCGATGAGCTTACCGTTCGGCGCGATGACGGCCAGGGCGGGCGTCTTGGTAAGCCCGTAGCTGCGGGCCAGGTTGCGGATGCGGCTGCGGCTGTACTTGGGTGTCTTGCCGTTGCCCTCCACCTCGGCGCCGCTGTCCAGCTTCAGGCGGATGATGCGGTCGTTGCACCAGGTGTTGAACTTGGCGGTGTTCAGCAGGGCCGCGCCCAGTTGCTTGCTCTTGGGGCTCAGCACGGAATCATGGAACCAGATGAGCAGGGGACGCTGCTTGCGGCGGCTCAGGCGCGTGGCGGCAGCGTAGTCCTCCAGCCAGCCGTTGCCGCTGCGGCGGGCGGCGAAGGCGGCTTCGATGCCCTCGATCACCTTGTCCGGGTTGGTCGGGTCGGTGAAGTAGACCTCGCCCTCCGCGCCGTTGTCGATCTGCTCCAGCTCCTCGGAGGTCGAGACGTTGTAGTTGATGGCGTCGGCATCCTGCCGGTTGACGAGCAAGGGGTTGCCCTCCGGGGCGTTCATAGCGGCGGGGGTAGAGCCGGCGCGCAGCTGCACCTCCTCGGTGTGCACGGTGGTGCAGGCCGCAGCCAGCAGGCCCGCGGCGGGGAGCAGCAAACGGCGGAGCGGCGGGCGGCTCATGGCTTTTCCTCGCGCTTGCATTGCTGCCAGGCCGCTTCCATCTGCTCGGCGGAGGCCTCGGCCAGGCTCATCCCCTGCCCTTTCACGATCTGCTCCAGGCGGTTGAAGCGGCGCTCGAACTTGGCATTCGCGGCGGCCAGGGCCATCTCGGGGTTCACCCCGCGGCGGCGGCAGAGGTTCACGACCACGAAGAGCAGGTCGCCCAGCTCCTCCTCCACATGCGGATGCCCCGCAGGCAGGGCCAGGGCCTCCTGCACCTCGGCGGTCTCCTCGCGTATCTTGTCCACCACGCCGTCGTCCGTGGGCCAGTCGAAGCCCACTTTGGCCACTTTTTTGGTGAGCTTGTAGGCCTTCATCAGCGCGGGCAGCCCCTTGCCACAGTCCTGCAGGTAGGGCTTGTCCTCGTTGGCATGCTCGCGGCGTTTGATG
Organism: uncultured bacterium; assembly: GCA_945947905.1. Taxonomy (GTDB): domain Bacteria; phylum Verrucomicrobiota; class Verrucomicrobiia; order Verrucomicrobiales; family Akkermansiaceae; genus Akkermansia. The sequence goes on along the minus strand of CAMEZO010000002.1, from coordinate 35,337 downwards.
CGGTCCCACTGCGTCAGCACGGCGTCGGTGTCCTTGGCATCGGCGTTCCCGAACACATGGGGATGCCGCCGCACCAGCTTATCGGAGAGCTCGCAGGCGATCTCGTTCAGGCCGAAGGCGGCCTCGGGGTTTTCCTGCGTCAGCTCGGCGTGGAAAATCACCTGCAGCAGCACATCGCCCAGCTCCTCGCGCACATGCGCCCAGTCGCGCTCGCGGAGGGCATCGATGCACTCGTAGCATTCTTCCACCAGGTTGGTCAGGATGCTTTCGTGGGTCTGCTCGGCGTCCCAGGGGCAGCCGCCGGGTTGCCGCAGGCGGTGCATGATGGCCACCGCGCGCTCTACCTGCCGCTCGGGTTCGCGGCAGTTGATCATTTCGTCTTCCGTCATTTGTGCCTCCTGTCTCTGCGTTCGTTCACGGCCTTGCCGGCCAGGATGTCGTCCACATGCTGCACCAGGTCCCAGGAGACGCGGCGGCGTTGGTACTTGCGCCACAGCAGGTCGCGCAGGGCCTGCCATATCTCCGGGGTAAACTCGGCGGGCACGAATTCGACCTCGTCGCGTTGGGAGCGCCCGACCTTGGGCGCTACGGTGAGCTGCCACCAGCCGCCGAAGTAGGCGGCCTCGTAGATGACTTTGTTGCCGCTTTCATCGCGGTCCTGCCAGGAGAATGTTTCCATCTTCGTTCAGCGTTTGCCGTTTTTGAGTTGGCGGTGCATGCTCTCCACCTCGCCGCTCATGGTGGGGGCTATGGCTTTCTTGGCGGCAGCGGGGTTCAGGGAGACGATAATGGGTTTGGAGCGCTTGCCGTCTGCGTCGTATTTATAGATTACGCGCTGCACCAACTTACCCTCGGGGTTGGTGTACATGCGTTCCTCGATCAGCTTGGCGGAGGAGTCATAGCCGTAGGCCACGCGGTAGATGATGTTGCGCTTGGTGTGGTCGTAGATGTTGCAGGCTACCAGCTCGCCGTTGCGGCCTTCGATGTAGTCGTTCACCGCTACCAGGCGTCCGTCGGATTGGTAGGTGCTGCAGCGCATGCCTTTCATGTTGCTCTGCCGGCTGTAGATGGACCGCGCACCGTTGGGGTGCCGCATCACGCGCACACTGTCGCGGGCCCCGCCCACCAGGTCAGCACTCTGCCCCATCACCGCCGGGGCTGTCGCCAGCGTCAGGGTCATCATCAGTATTCCTATCGCGCCGCTCTTCATGGGGCGCATTGTAGCACGCCGCCGCGCCGGGTGCAAGCAAAATCCCGGACATATTGTGCCGGCGCGCACTCAGGGCTCGGCGGGGGCGTGCAGATGCACGAGCATCTTCTGCGTCTCCAGCTCCTGAATGCGGGCCAGGGCGGCGTCGATGTCTTCACAGATGTTTTCTTTGTGCAGGTCGTTCAGGAAGGGGAAGTCGCGGTTGATGACTTTCATCGGCTGGGGTTGCACACCGCAGAGCAGCAGGGTGATGTTGTGCCGGTGGCAGTACTCCAGGAAGTCCTCAAGCACATGCAGGCCCGTGGCATCCAGCGCGGGAACCAGGCGCAGGCGCAGTAACACGTATTCGATGTTGTGCTCCAGGGTCTTGAAGACGATGTCCTTGAACTGCTCCACCGCGCCGAAGAAGAAGGGGCCTTGCACGTCGAAGATTTCAACGTTATCCGGCACATAGCGCAGGTAGCGGGAGCGGGCGGGTATCTCGTCGGGGTCTTCGCCCATGATCTCGGCGCTGATGGAGGCCACGTTGCTGATCTGTGCCATGCGGCCGATGAAGAGGAGGGACGCCAGCACCACGCCGACTTCCACGGCCACCACCAGGTCGACCAGCACGGTGAGGATGAAGGTGATGCAGAGCACCGCAGCATCCCGGCGCGGGCCTTTCAGCAGGTGCAGGAAGGTGTCGACTTCCGCCATGTTCCAACATACCAGCAGCAGGATGCTCCCCAGCGCGGCGAGCGGTACCATGCCGGCGTAGCGGCCGGCGAGCAGGAGGATGAGCAGCAGGGTGACGGCGTGCACCAGGCCGGAGACGGGGCTCTTGGCGCCGGCGCGGATGTTGGTGGCGGTGCGGGCAATCGCACCGGTGGCGGGGATGCCGCCGAAGAGGGCGGAGGCGATGTTGCCCGCGCCTTGGGCGATGAGTTCGGTGTTCGGGTGGTGGCGGCTGCCGGTCATGCCGTCCGCCACGCTGGCGCTGAGCAGGGATTCGATGGCGGCGAGCAGGGCGATGATGAAGGCGGGCTTGACCAGGGCGGGCAGCGCGGCCCATTCAAACTCGGGCATCCGCAGCTCGGGGAGGCCCGTGGGCAGCTCGCCGAAGCGGGATTGGATGGTCTCGACGGGGAGGTCGAAGCAGGCGCAGAGGGCGGTGGCGACCAGCATGCCCACGAGCATGAAGGGGGCGCGCGGGAACAGGCGGCGGGTCAGGAGGATGACGGCCAGGGTCAGCGCGGAGAGGCCGACCGCCCAGGGGTTGATGCTGCCGAGGTTTTCTAAATAACATCCCCAGCGGGGGATGAAGGCGGCGGGTATCTCGCCTTCGATCGTCAGGCCCAGCAGGTCGCGTACCTGGGTGGTCAGGATCGTGACGGCGATGCCGGAGGTGAAGCCGGTCGTGACGGGGTACGGGATGTATTTGATGAGGGCGCCCAATCGCGCCAGGCCGAAGAGGATGAGGAAGATGCCTGCCATCAGGGTGCAGAGGATCAGGCCTTGGATGCCGTAGCTGCCCGCAACGCCGGCGATCAGGACCACGAAGGCGCCCGTCGGGCCGCCGATCTGGAACTTGCTTCCGCCTAACAGGGAGATCATGAAGCCGGCCACCACCGCCGTGATCAGGCCGGAGGCGGGGGTGATTTCTTTCACGCCGCAGGCAATCGCAAAGGCTATCGCCAGCGGCAGCGCTACCACGCCTACCGTGATCCCGGCCGTTAAATCCGCAGTAAATTTCTTCTTGTCGTAGTTCTTGAGCGTGCTGATGAGGCTGGGATAATGCATGGCTGTGCGTCAGACCCGCATTATACCCCCGCCCCGCCTCGCTGTAAAGAGAAAATCTCCACCGCCCCCTCAAAAACCGAACGCAGAAGGAGCAAAGGGGTGGCAGACTTCATGCCGCCGGGGTGGTAGGAAGCGGGAGTTAAAGGACCGCGGAATAAAAAGAATTTTTGGGAGAGTTGACAGCGTGCTTAGCGCGATGCAGACTGCATGCCGCCGGGATGGTTGGAAGCGGGAGTTGGAGGACCGCGGAATAAAAGGAATTTTTGGAGAGTCGGTGGTATGCTTGGCTTGGTACAGACTGCATGCCGCCGGGGTGGTAGGCTCCTTGGTTATTTTAATAAAATTCTGAAGCTACCTACAATGAATATGCTCTGACGTCTTGACTGAGAGCAGCATGATATACAGTCTCCGAAAATTCCTTTTATTCCGCGGTCAGCAACCTCTCGGGTTCTCCCACTACGGCGGTATGAAGTCTGCTCAAGGCTATGCATGCCTCTCCCTCTCCGAAAATTCCCTTTATTCCGCGATCAGAAACTTCTCGGGAGCTTCTACCACAGCGGTGTGAAGTCTGCTCAAGGCTATGCATGCTCGGCGTGCGCGCGGGTGCGGGAGCGACGGCGCCGTGCGCAGAGGGCCGCCAAGGCCAGCAGGCCCAGAGTGCTCGTCGTCGGCTCCGGCAGAGCGATAGCATCGAAGTAAACCACCACACCGCTGGCGCCGTTGTTATTGTAATAGTAGCCCTGCGATGTTGCCTCGGCATTCTGGCCGTTTGTAATCTTTGAGGTCACTTTCAGGGTCTCGAAGTCTACCGAGAGCACATCATCGCTGAACTTCACAGCGACATAATCATAGCCCTTCAGGGTCTCATAAAGCTCTGCAAAGCCATTCCCGTATGTATCGAAGTTCAGGGTCAGCCCATTCCCGCTGCCCGAGATAGTGGCAAAATCGGAGATCTGGGTGAGATCCATCACATAGACCTTTCCGGTAAGCGTCTTCGCCGAACCATCAGCATTCTTAGCTGCCGTCGTGCCGCCGGTGAGCGTCAGGGCCACCCCCGAGCCATCCTCCGTGCTCGCGGTCCCCTTAGCCATCTGCAGCTCCACCCCGTCTAAAACCAATTTCCCGGTAGGCGCCGGGGTACTCGCGTCATCATCACGCACCCAACAGGAATTCGTGAGCACCACACCGCTCAATTCCAAGGTGCTGCCGTTCACCACATCAATGACCGCCCGGTCGATGGTAGATCCCGAGATCTTTGCGGTGGAATTATTATAAGTAAACGTGCAGGATGAAAGAGTTGCGTTTCCGGAGCTTGAAGCATCTTGTGTATTAGTCCGAATCTTCGTCAAAGTCTTTTCACTATCGGAGATATTAATGCCGGAGGAACCATCAGAGGCCAACTCTGTAAGAGAGCTATACAGATTACTATCCTCAGACCCTGTTCCTTTGACTTGCAGAATGACATTACTCTCTGTCAGGTCTGTCTTCGCAGAAACAATATAGGAACCACCTGACACATCGACAACCTTGCCTTCCGTTCCATTTGTCAACCGCAAGGTATCCGCCGAAATGCCCTGAGTGAAACTCCTGCCCTCCGAGGCATCGACTACCATATTCAGCACAGAATCACTAAACGTATCAGCAACGTAGGCATTGATCTCCTTGGCCTCTCCGGTAAATGTCACGTTCGCTATACCTTTGAATACCTCCAACTTACCCGTCCATCCGCTTACATCACCGGAGAAAATAAGAGTATTCTCGGCGGCGGCATCGCTCGGAGCGATCTTCATCTCTCCGGTACCGCTGATAGCCCCGTTGAAATTGATATTCGCTCCACCTCCTTCGAGCGACAAAGCTACAATATCGGCACTTCCGGTATCAACATGGTTCTTCAACACCAAATTCGTGCTGATGTCACCGGATTTCAGCGTCCCGGACACGCCGTTCATTGTCACGGAGGAGTAACTGCCGTTGGTCAACGCGCTCAAATCCGTTCCGTTCAAGGTCGTGCCCTTGTTCAACAATACCGTCCCCGTGAAACCGCTTTCACCCGTGGCCAATGCGACCCCCGATGTCAACAATGCGGTCTCGCCTATTTGATCAACTGCCAAACTATAGGTTCCCGAACCCGTCAGAGTCAGCGTTTTCCCGCTCGCAACAGAGGCCACCTGTGAATCCGTCAAGGTGCGATCAGCTCCGATATTCACCGTGCTGTCTTGCTTCACATGCACACCCACCCCGGACTTAATATCGGACTGATCCAATGCCAGCGTGCCACCCGTCAGCCAAAGCTGCTTCACGGCGGAAGCTCCGGAACTATTCGAGTCTGCATCGTAGACCACATTGCCCTCGTTGACAACGTAGATGTTGTTCAGGTCGGTACCATCCGTCAACCCAAGATCTGCTGCCTCCACTGCGGCATACAGACCGGTTGTTTCAGATATAGCATTCTTGGAAGTACTGTTGACGGTCACCGCCGAAACTGCAAGTCCACTCATCGTCCCGCTTCCGCTGTTCCGAATGAGCCAATACCGGTCGATAAACCCATTCTTCGCCCCGGCTCCGGTTACTGTATCTGTGTACGAGAAGCTATCGAACACATCCGACACCGTGAATGTCAATGTAGAAACACCACCGAGGCTCAGGGTTCCTTGGTTCTGCACCACAGCACTCAAGTTCAGGGTCTGCGAACTTCCTTCAACGTTCAGTGCAGCGTTGCTCCCCACCGTCACAGCCCCCAGGCTGTGCGCAATGCTATCGCCGCTCAGGGTTAATGTACCGGATTGAACCTCCGTTGCAGCCACATTCACCGTCCCGATCAAGGTCTCAACGGCGGAGCCACTCACCCGAAGCGTCGTTTCCGTAGCATTTTCAGCAGACACGATACTACCGGTAAGAGTCCCGTTGACTGAAGCGGCCAACTCGAGCACAGCATTGCTGTTCAGGGTAATTACTCCGCTATCGAGCGTAGAGTTCGAAAGCGCCAACACACTCCGCTGTGACACATCAATTGCAGCATTGCTGATTGTCGCCCCGGAGATGACGCCCTTATTATCAGCAGTATCATATGTCATCGACACACTACCACCGGTAATCGCGGCAGATTCCGTAGAACCGTCCCGGTTCGTGATGGTGGTCACCGTCGTATCCGCGTTGTTGAGTTTCAGGGTTGCATTCTCCTGAACCTGCAAAAGCCCCTTTGTCGTAACAGACTTCTCAACAGTCAGACTGCCCTCGGCCACACTGATCGTTCGGTTATCGCCCCCCACTGTGACATCCTCCCCGGTGACCGTCACGTTCTTCAGGTTCAAGTCAGCCTTCCCTGCCAAGCTGATGTTGCCGGTAATGTTCGCTCCGGTCAATGTCAGGGCGTTGCGGCTGTAGGCTGTCGTCCCCTCCTCTGTCGTATAGGCATCGGAAACAGTTACACCGCCCACACTCACACTCCCGTCACCATTACCTTTAATTCCCCAAGCGGCCTGCGACGTATCGAGTGTACCCCCGGAAATCACAGTATAAACCTTCGATATTGCATCATTTATCGCAGAGGTAATAGTCAATTTTCCTCCTGTCATGGTAAACAAATTCCCATCCTTGACCACGGAATATTGATTTCCCGTTTGCCCTATACTCGCCGCAGTCAAGTGACCACCCTCCGCAACAGTCAAACGACCGTAATTTTTGCCATTTGTACCAGTCTCTTCGTGCCCTAACTGCAAGGTTCCGCCGCAATTTACAGTTCCTCCGGATACAAGGAGGGTAGCTTTGGATTCAATGCGCAGATTCCCTCCTGTCTTAACTTGGGAACCGACACCAACAGTGACCTCGGAACTACCGTCTTTATATCCATAGCCGTTAATCTCAGCGACACTGGTACTGGTACCGCTAAATTCCAGCGACAGTCCACCCAAGGCATAATCTTGCATGAAAACATACGCACCGTCAGCCTTAACCTTAACAGTTCCGGAACCCGCATTGATCTTTCTAAGCTGTGTCTCGAGACGGTCGGTACCATCTTTAATCATATTATCTTGACCGCGAAGATCCCATACACCATCCAACTTCAGTGTCCCTGTTGAATCAATCTTTCCGACAAGAGTCGCGCCACTATTTACCGTCAACGTACCGGTGTTTGTCAGCTTCTCCGTAATGGTCGTCTCTCCATTCAGAGTCATCGTGCCGCTGTTCGTCAGAGAGCCAATGGAAATGGACGACGCTGTAACTTTTGACTCCCCTTCTCCGGAGGCGTTTGTACCCAGATTAAGCGTTCCGGAGTTTTTGACGCTGGTGAGAAGAGGACCCGTTGTGGACTCCGTTGAGCTATTCGCCACCTTACCTATGGAAACGGTAATTGCGCCGGTGCGAGTCTGGTTGACTTCCAATGAAGCCGAGCCGTTGACGGAAAGAGTATCCAGAGTGAGGGTCAGCGTAGAATTTTCATTCCCGCTCCACTCGTTATTTTGGATTTTAACAGTAGCCGCAGGGGTATCAGTTTTGAGAGCCCCTATACTGAACTTGGGACTTTTGTTATTCGGGCAAATATAAAACGAATTAGCGTCTACTTCGACAACGCTGGGATAGGTTGACGGGTCATTATGTAAATAAATGATATTGACATCATCTCCGCTACCACCCATCTTGCCATACAAAAACTGCACACCTTTATCGGATTTTTCACCGGATGGTCTATCAACGCCATCAACCTTAACTGTTCCCTGAGTCGATGTCTCCGTCGCGCCCAGCAGTTTCAACGCCGGGAGGGTGCGGATGGTGGCGGAGGTAGAGGATGTGCCGGCAAGGGTGGAGGCAGAAGAATCCGAGAGGGTGGAAGTGGTGGTGGTGTCCTCGGTGGTGGAGTCTTCGAGGACATCCTCGGCGATGGGGTCGGAGGAGGTGTCGTCGGCGATGGGGTCGGAGGAGGTGTCGTCGGTGGGGGTGGTGATGACGAGGGAGGAAGAGCTATCGGGGGCCGAGGAGGTGATGGAGTAGGAAGCAGAACCACCACCGGAAGAGGCGCCGGCGCCGCCGGCAGAGCCTACGGAGGCGATGGAGGAGGAGGCACCGTTAGCAGCCACGGAAGAGGTAGTTTCGTCCGATGCGTCGGACGAGGAGAGGGTGGCTGTTGAGGTGTTTTTAAGGGAGGGTGTACTCGTTGCAGGGCTTGCGACAACGAGAGCGGCGGCTTCTTCAGCGCTGAAGAAGGGGGCGACAGCCCCCTCGCCGGCGGAATCGGAAAGGGTGGAGGTGGTCAGGGAGGTGTCGGTCACGGGCTCGGCGGGGGCCGTGAGGGTGAGCGCGGGGGATTCGGCGGCGGTGGTGGCGCCGTTGGAGGTGGAGGAGGTGGTTCCCACGTTGGCAACCGCGCCCGTGGTGGAGTTCTCCAGCATCTGCCGGATGACGGAGCCTGCGGAGTCGGATGACTGAATATCCACCAACTGAGACTCGGTATAGCCCTCGAAGCCGATGGCGGGGCTGTCGCTTTCTTCCTCGTCCACGGCCTCGGCGATGGGGTCGTCCTGCGCGGCATCGGCGGGCGCATCATCAGCGAAGAGGCAGCCGCTGCCGAGCGTGTAGGCGGCAGCAGTAGACAACAAAGCCAAGCGGAGGAGGAGAGGAAGACGGAGTTTCATGACGACATCAGGCCACAATGGGCCGTGGAAATTGTAGCTTCAAACGGGTAGAAAGTCAAGCGTATTTCTGAAAACGTCCGAAAAAAACAGACTGCATACCGCCGGGGTGGGAGAGAGCTGAAGTTTTCAGAACGCAGAATTTCAGGAAGGATACGGAAACTGATTGACATGCTTGGCTCCTTGCAGACTTCATGCCGCTGTGGCAATAGAGAGCGAGAAGAGGATGACCGCGGAATAAAAGGAATTTTTGGAGAGTCGATGGCCTGCATAGCTCGGTGCAGACTTCATGCCGCAGGGATGGTAGGTCCCTGAGTTGTTTTAATTAAAATCCGAAGCTACCTACAATGAATATGCTCCGACGTCTTGACTGTGAATAGCATGATAGACAGTTTCCGAGAATTCCTTTCATTCCGCGGTCCTTTTCCACTCGCCCACGACAGCTACAGCGGGATGAAGGGGGAGCTTGGAAAAAATCGGAACCGTGCATAGCTTGGTGCAGACTTCATGCCGCTGTGACAATAGAGAGCGAGAAGAGGATGACCGCGGAATAAAGGGAATTTTTGGAGAGTCGGTGGCCTGCATAGCTCAGTACAGACTTCATGCCGCCGTATTGGAGGAGACGGGCGGAGAGGGGGCTGCATGGTAGGTAAGTGATAAAAAAAGGGGAAATAAGGTGGTTTGGTCTTGACTTGAGGAATGAACTGTAGTATGAGATAGAGGCATGTCGAAGTACTCAAAAATCATTGATTCAAGCATGACCGGTGCCATTATAGGGGCTGCTCTTGAGGTATATGAAGTCTTGGGACATGGCTTTTCGGAGGTTGTGTACCAGCATGCGCTTGCCAGTGAATTCAAGGCAAGGGGAATCCCCTTTCAGCGGGAGGCCTTGTTGAAAATCCATTACAAGGATAGCATTCTGGAGCCTTTATTCAAGGCGGATTTCGTGTGCTTCGACAAGATCATTGTTGAATTGAAGGCTGTCTCTGAACTCGTTGACGCCCACAAGAACCAGGTTTACAACTACCTTAAAGCAAGTCACTTACAGGTCGGGCTTCTGTTCAATTTCGGCAAACAAGGGGGTTGCGAATGGCGTCGTGTTGTATGTACCAAAGGTGCAGCAAAATCGGCCGGTGAGCAAATCCCCCATCCTTAATAAGCGGAGCCGGGCAGAGGGAATGGGAGACTTCATCCCGCTGTATCTGTCGTGGGCGAGTGGAAAAGGACCGCGGAATAAAAGGAATTTTCGGAGACTGATTGGCCTTCGGGACTTCAGCAAGACTTCAGAGCAAAGTCATAGTAGGCAGCATCATTTATTTATTAAAATAACTAAGGGACCTACCACCCCGGCGGCGTGAAGTCTGAACCGAGCTATGCAGGCCACCGACTCTCCAAGAATTCCTTTTATTCCGCGGTCAGCATCTTCTCGCTCTCTCCCACCCCAGCGGCGTGAAGTCTGTTTTTTCGCGGTCAGCAACTTCTCGGTTCCTATCAGCACGGCGGTGTGAAGTCTCTCATACGCCCTCGCGCGGCTCTGCTGATGCACCTTCCCTTCCGCGGTCAGCTTTTTTTTCGCTCTCTGTTAAGCCCTCGCGCCCCTGCCCTCACTGCATGCGAGCGAGGGAGGGGCGGCGGGAGGAGAGAGGGGTGAGGAGGCCGTGGGAGGCGGCCTCGGCGAAGGTGCGGGCGGCGTCGGCGCTGTGGGAGAACTCATTGTGCAGGGGAGCCTCGCGGAAGGAACCGGAGGGCGAGGGGGGCGCGGTGCGGTAATTCTCCAGGCAGGCGAGCCCGGAAGGCACGCGGCGGCCGGCCGGGTCGGAGCGCTCCTCCAACGTGTTCCGGTGGAACCAGCTGTTCACCAGCAGGCGGCGCAGGTCATTGATACCGCGCCACACATCCGTGGTACGCGGCACCACCCGCACCGCTGTGATCCCGAGCCGCGCCAGGCACTCCACATAGGACTGCCCGTGCGGGTCGCGGTGGGCGGCATCATGCGGCAGGAAGTGCGCCTCGCAGCGGCCGTAGGACTGCTCCCACTCGCGGATCTTGGCGGCATAGTGCTCCACGGGCAGCTGATTGGCCGCGTAGTGGTGCAGCCAGTAGACCTGCCCCCCGATGGCCTGCACGAGCCAGATAGCCGTGTGGTCGCTCATCCCCAGGTCCCAGGCCGTGTAGAGCGGCGCGAAGGGATGCACCGCGAAATCCGCCCCGATGCGCCCGGACTCCCGCAGGCGCATGAGCTGCGCGGCGTAGATGGCACCCTCATTACCGACGCTGAACGCCTCCTCCGGCGAGGAAGGGTACTCCTGCCGCATAGCGCCCCCCATAGTGCGCGCCATACGGGCATACCACACCTGCTGCGCCTGCGACAGACAGATCCCCTGCTCCGCCAGCCCGGCGAAGTACGCATGCAGCGCATCCCCCGCCGGCAGCGCCCCGGGCAGAGCGTACTCCGGGTTATCAAACCACCCGAAGAAAAAGAAGCGGAAATCCAGCGGCGAGAGCACCCGGTGGGCGCGGTTCTCCATCGCCTGCAGCATCAGCTCATAGTTCACCCCGTAGCGCCCGCCCTCGTGCGTACTCTCCAGGATCACGCGCCCGGAGAGCGGCACGCTGTTCACCGCGCCCGTCAGCACCTCGCGCGCACGCCACGGGGCGTGCACGGAGGTGTGGGCCAGCTCCGAGACATGCAGCAGGTTGAGCGTACCGCCGCGCATGGTGGTACCCAGGCGCACATCGCTGCCGTTGGAGAACGCCAGACGCTCGCGGGCATCCGCCGGCAGCACCTCCGCCCCGCTGCGCAGCAGGCCGGTGCCCCGCTTCACCACCCTGCCCAGGTAGGCCAGCGAACGCTCCTGCGCCCCCGCCCCCGGCGGCAGGTAGTCCAGGTGCTCCCAGGCAAAGCGGATCTTCTCCAGCTTCAACTCGGCATCCGGCAGCGTTTTATCCACGATACCGGCGTGAAAGCCCGGGGTGAAGAGGCAGGAATCCAACATGAAGAGCGCCACATAGGTGGAGATACCCAACTGACGCGCCTTGAGCACGGCATTGCGAGACCAGAGGTTGCGATGCAGGCGGAGCTGCGCGGCATTCATGGTGAAACGCTGCACCTGCCCCTGCTTATTCTCGATCCAATACAGGTGATTGAGCCGCCACAGGGGCGAGTTCAGCCTGCGGCGAATGGGAGCCCGCTTATCCATCACCAGAGCATGTTAATGTTATCCGGGTTCTTCTTACGGGTACGCTTACGCGGAGGCGGCGGGTCTGCGGGGTCGCGCTCACAGTTGAACACCTCCACCATCTGCTTCCGCAGCGCCTCATCGGCACTGATGCTGCGGCAAGCCTGCGCGAAGGCATTGAACGACTCCTCCGACGGGTCGCCGAGAGCCGCCACCATGGTACGCACCCAGGCCACGGCGCGCGCCTGCCCGGGCGAGAGCTCCTGCACCCCCTGCCCCTCCAGGAAGTACGAGAAGCCCGTATCCTCGCACAGGCGGCAGATGCCCTCCTGCAAGGCGAAGCGCAGGTAGGCATCCGGCGGGGCCAAGTAACAGCGCTCCCCCAGGGCCAGCATCTCATCCACCGCGCGGGTGGTAGCCGCCAGGGTATTCTCGTAGGCCATGTACTCCGAGCAGGGCTGAAAACGCGTGCGCACAAACCCGCGCAGCGGCACGGCGTACGACTCCGGCGCCGGGGCCGACTCGCGCAGCTCCTTGGCCGGGATGCCGCCGATACCCCGGCACAGGATACCGTCGAAACTCTTGACGAGGTAAGGCTCCGCGACCTTCAGCGACGGCATCTCCGGGTTCCCCGGCATCAAGCGGTAGCAACCGCCCGAAGTCTCCGGGCTGCTGTAGACCGTGATGTCCCGCAGAGGCCGCAGGTCCAGCTCCGCGAGGTTAAGCCCCCGCAGCCGCACTCCGCAGACGGGCACGGGCTCCCCGCCGCCGGTGGCGTACGCCTCATCCAGGATGCGCAGGATATTCTCCAGCGCGGGGCGCGAGCGCCAGCCCCGAAGCGGGGCGGGATTCTGCCCGTAGCGCCCGCCCACAAAGCCCTGCGGCGTCAGGATACCCATGGGCGTATAGACCGGCCCGTCCGCCGTCATCATCCGCAGGGCGTGCATGGTATGAAGCGCCGGGATGGCCCGCGGGTCCTGCCGCATCCACTCCGGCATGGGAATGTTCTCCTCCAGCGCATAACCGGGCTTCATCCCTGCGGGCCGGGTAGCCCAGGTAGCGAAGGTACCGGGGTCCTGCGCCGGCGGCAGATCCCGCACCTGCATACGGTGCACGCGGAAGTGCTCCTGCGCCGGCGCGTACTCATGCAGCTCCGGGTGCTCGGCCAGCACCGCCGCCAGATTGCCCAGCGCCTGCCCCACGGCCCCCTGCGGTGCGGAGCCCTCTGCGGCGAGCGTCGGGAAAGCCCGCACCACGGACTCCGCCATGGGGAGGAGGTGCTCCGAATCCTCCGCCGAGAGGCGGGGCAGCTCCCGCCCCGGGTCCGTCAGCAAGCGCCGCAGGGTACTGCCCGTCGCCATGGCAGCCTGCTCCCCGCCCAAGCGGTAAGCCCAGCCCTGCTCCAGCTGCTGCGCCGGCGGCAGCGTGAACGCCCCCTGCAGATGCTGCCGGAAGAAGGCCGCATCCTCCGCCGATACCTCGCGGCGCAGAGCCTCCGCGCGCCCTGCCCAGCCCTGCACCTTCCGGGCCGCCAGGCGGTTGGAGTCTACGCCCAGCAGCTCCATCTTCTCCCCCACCTCGCGGCTCCTGTGATCGGCCGTCACCCCGGCGGGCTTCTCCGGGGGCATGAAGGGAGCGTAATCCAGCCAACGGCGCACGGACCCCGGCAGGGGCACGGCGTCCGGGTTCTGCACCAGGTACTCCGTCATATACTCCGCCATGCGCCCCGCGACCTCGTTGTACATACCGGGGAAATCGCGCGGGAGCATGATGCGCGGTCCCCCCGGCTCGCGCCGGAAACGGAGGGCCGCGATAGCCTCCGTGGACGCGCGCTCCTCCGGGGTGAGGCGGTCGTGCGCCGCGAGGAAGTCCATGACCTGCTCCGCGGTGGTGTGGCCGCCCTCTATCTGCCCGCGCCAGTAAGCAGCCAGGCGCGCCTGCAGCATCGAGACGGGATTGACGACGGAATAGAGCTCCGCCGTGTACTGCTGCGGTCCGCGCGCCTCCTTCAGCAGGACGGGCGTGATGCCATCCCCGCGCCAGGCACCGCGCATGGAGTGCCGGAGCCGCTCGATCTGCAAGCCCGGCACCCACCCCGTGGCGCTGCCGAACCACGCCCCGTACAGGTCGTGCACCGCCAGCGCCCCCAGCTGATCGAAGCGGGAGAAGACGCGGGGCCGCATGTTCGCCATGCCCCCGGTGCTCATATAACCGCCGAACATCAGCGCTGCGTGGCCCGCGACATCGTTCATCACCTGCTCCTGCGTGCTGTGCCAGGGCGTGTAGCGACCATCCGGACGCCGAGCGCGCAGGCGCGTCACGCCGTCCGGCCCCGTGGCACTCTCCACCTTGTTACCGGTCAGCGCGGCATAGCGCGCAAAGACGGCGGCATTCGACTCCGCCGGCGGCGGCACCTCGCAGGCAGCACTGCCGAGGTAACGCTGCGAGAGCTCCGCGAAAGCCTGCGCGGGCGAGCGACCGCTGACCAGCAGCTCCTGAAACGCCGGGCAACGCGGCAGCAGGTAGTAGAGCGACTCCGCCCAGCGGCGCGCGCCCAGCACGGCCAGTTGCTTGGCCATCTGCGGCTCCGCCCCCGTGGCCGCAAAGTCCGAGTAGGCCGCCATGCGCCGGAGCAGGTAGCGGCGGGCGGTGGGATGCAAGCCGGAAGGCTCCCCCAGCAGCTCGCCCTCCAGATCCCGCAGGGCATAGGCGGGCAGCTCCCCCTGCGCACAGCGCACCAGCGCGCGGCTCACGGCATCCGGCAGCTCGCGCCGCATCAGCTCGGACTTCCCGGCGGCGGCCTCTCCCGCGGCCAGCTCCCCGTCCGCCTGGGCGCCCAGGATACGGCGGTAAGCGAGCATCTGCAGGTCCTCCGCGGCCAGCTTCACGGCAGCCTCGCACGCACGGGGCTTCTCCGGCGGCGGCAGTTGGGCGGGAAGGTGCAGGGCCTCCCCGGGCCGGGCGAGGGCGGTCCATTCATCATTCTGCGCCAAGCGGGCGGACAGACTGCGGCGCGCCGGCGCCGGGGCGGCGGGGTTCACCCCTTCCCCGAAGGAGGCGGGCATCCCCAAGAAATCGCAGAGCTCGCCCGTGCTGTAAGCGGGGCGAAATTGCTGCGTATTGAGCAGGTTGAGCGCGCGGCGTGCCAGCGGCAGCAGCTTCTGCGCGGAGTTCCAACGCGGGGTCCTGCGGATGGCCTCGCGCATCATCTCGCTGCTGCGCAGGGCATCCGGCTCGGCGGCGATGCGGGCGAGCTCCTCCGGCTTCAGCCCCCATTCCCCGGCGCCGCCCTGCGGGTCCAGAAGCTGGCGGCGGCAGCGGAAGTGATGCAGCGAGGCCTTGCCGGCCCCCATGAGCACGAAGGGCAGGTTCACGGCGGCCTCCCGCATGTTGGCCTCGATGTCCGTGAGGTTGTCCCCGAACTCCTGCCAGTTGATATTTGAGGCCCGCTGCTCCGCCTGCGCGGCCAGCTCCTGCGCCCCCTGCTCCGCCGCCTGCCCCAAGCGGACGGCTGCAAGCATCTTGCCGCCCTCTGCCGCGACCCCGCCGGAGGTGCGCAGGGCCGCCAGGGAATACGCCCCGATGCCCCGTCCGTGGGCGCGGGCAAAGGCGGTGAGGTTCTGCTCCAGCAGCTTGCCGCCCACCCGGCCCATGAGGGCGCAGATACCGGCCTGCACACACCCGCCCACCGCACCGGCCGCCAGTTGCAGCTCCTGGCTGTTCTCCGGCGCGCGGCGGCGGGCCTCGGACACGCTCTGCCCCATGCCGCTGAGCCCCAGCACCCCGAAGCCCACGCCCCCGCACAGGGCCAGAGCGGCGGCGGGCACATTGCCCATGGCCTCCACAAAGTACTGCTCTGCCAGGCCGGCCCCCTCGCCTAGGTCCAGCGGCAGCACATCCTGCTGGGCGGCCTCGCGTATCTCATCCAACACGCGCAGTCCGCCCTCCGCCGTATCCGCCGCGGCGTTCACCGAGGGCAGGTCCAGGAAATGGCCCAGCCTGCGCCCCGTAGCCACACCGATGTGCCCCAGGCCCTGCGCCAGCCCCGTGCCGATGTCCGTAAACCCGCGTCTGTAGGCGCGCGCGGCGGCGGAGAGGAAGCCCTCCGGCTCGGCGGAGTCGGGCTTCACGCGCTTCCGCAGTTTGTCCGCTGCCATATAGTACAGCAGCTCGCGGTCCTCCTGCGGCATCTCGGCCAGGCGGTAGCAGGCCTCCATCAGGCGCATCTTGTCGCCGTAGACGCGCAGGCTCAGCGGGGGGGCCACCTCCTGCTCCGTGGCGATGAAGGCGTCCATACCGTCGGCCACCACATCCACCAGCGGGCGCACGCGGGCCATCTTTTCCTCGGCATCCTGCTCGGCGCGGCGGCAGATGTTCTGCAGGTGCTCCCGGTCCTCGGGGCTGACCCCGGGGGACGGCTCGGGACGGGCCTCGCCGTGCAGAGCGGCCAGGTAGGCGCGGCCGTAGGTCTCGCGGGCCAGACGGCGGCGCTCCTCCATCGGCTTTTCGTCGGCCAGGGCGGTGAAGACCTCGCGCTCGTCGTTGGCCACGTTCAGCTCCTCGGCCAGGGAGCGGCGCACATCCGCCCAGCGCAGGAGCAGCTCCTCCCGGCTCTCTTCGGGGTGGTGGTCGGCATACCAGGAGCGGTTGATGCCGGTGAGGAGGTCATAGGTATTCTCTTCCTCCGGGACGGCGGGGTCATCGGCGCAGGCCTGCCGAATGACATCGGCGGGCACGGTTTCGGGGTTACCGGTCAGCACGCGCTGCCAGTAGCGCTCCTTCTCCTCCTCCGTCGTGGCGGGCATATCGGCCTCGGCCGCCTGCGGGTCGGCGGCGGGGGTATGGGACCGGGGGCGGCTGTAGAGATCCTCCTCCGCCGTCGGGGCCTCGGCAAGGGGCTGCTCCTCCGTCATCGCTGCACTCCTTTCTGCTGCATATCGCCGTAGCATACCCAGCGCCCGCTGTAGGAGGGCAGTCTGCTGACCCAGCGCTCTGCGGCGGCGGCCCCGCCCTGTTGCAGGATGGGCAGTGCCTCCTCCTGCAGACGGCCCAGGCGGCGGTGAGCGGCGGCATCCCCGGGGCATCCGAGCACCCCGCGGCGGTACAGGCGGCGGAGGGCGAGGCTCACGCGGCGGCGGTCATCGGCGGGGATGGCGCAGGTGGCGTCCATGCGCTGCAAGAGGCTGCTGCGCTCCTGCACCGGCAGGGGGGCCAGGGCTATCTGCAGGCGCAGGGTCTGTTCGTCGGCGGCGTCTCGCTCATCAATGCGGCCCAGCCACTCGCTTTTCTCGCGGGGGGTCATGGGCTGCGGGGCGGTCTCGGGCGCGGCGGGCACCAGGCCGGCGGCGCGGGCGCGGGCGACGCTGTCGGCATCGGGTTCCAGGCCTTGCTCCAGGGCTTGCTGCCAGCGGCGGGCCAGGGAGCCGGAGGCGCTGCGGCGCGCGGTGGCGACGGCTTGCTCCAGGGCGCGGACATCCCGTGCACACTCGGGGCGCGCATCGTCCCCGGACAGGGCGGTCAGGGCGTCCAGGGGCTCCTGCTGCAGGCGCTGCTGCCACTGTGCCAGGCAACTGCGGCTGCGCAGCTCGCGGCGCATGGGTTCCACCCTGTCCTCTGCCACAAACACACCGCGGCCGGCCTGCAGCCAGGCGTCCAGGGCGGTGCTGTCGCCGCTCTGCACGGCGTTGTCCAAGCAGTTCTGCCAGCTCATGCGCGCGGTTTCGATGCGGCCCAGCTCGTATTCCCGGCGGGCGCGCACGGCCTCCTGCGCATTGTAGGCGCGGGCCAGCTCGCGGCCGGCGTCGCGGACGTTTTCGGGCAGCTCGTTGACGGCCTCCAGCAGCAGGGGCTCGCTGGTCTGCTGCCAGGCGGCATCCCAGTCGCGTATGCGGCGGGCGGCCATCTCCTCGCGCGTTTCCTGCCCTATGCGGTGCAGGCGGGCGGCGAAGCCGGCGAGCTCTCCCGTGCCTGTTACCTGTTCCTGTTCGTCGGCCAACTCTGCCGCGGCGTCGGCGGCATCCGTCAGGCCCTTGCCCAGCGTGCGGGCGGCGGCGTCAACACCGGCTACGCCTTGCAGCATCAGATGCGGCGCGGCGGGCGGCATGGGCGTCGTTCCCCATTCGTTTATCAGTATTGCCATGCCTTTCATCATCCGATTTTCCCGTATCCGGGTCAATAGGTTGCAAAACCGCGGACACGCAGAGGGGGGCTTTTTTTGACCGCAGTTTCGGTTTTTTTGCTCCCTCGGCGGGCGTTTTTGCTTGCGCTCGTCTACCGAATCATGCTAAACTGACCGCACGATGAACGCACGCGCCGCATTTGCCGCCATTTGGCTCTTCTTCACGGGTTTCTGCCCTGCGGAAACCATCACTATTATCGGGACAAATGATATTCACGCCGCACTGGACATGATGCCGCGCTTGCAGAGTTTTGTGCAGGAAACCAAGGCCGCCGACCCCGGCGCGTTGTTGCTGTGCGCCGGCGACACCCGAACCGGGCACCCGGCATGCGATGCCGTCAAGCATCCGGGGCGCCCTGTCATTGACCTGATGAACCGCCTGGGCTTCGATGCCTGCGGGCTGGGATTGCACGATGCCGACGGCGGGCTGCCGGCGCTGCGGGATAATGTGCGCGCGGCGCATTTCCCCTTCATCTGTGCCAATGTGCAACCGGATACCAAGCGCGTGCTGACCCTGCATCCCTACCGTATTTTCACGCGCAAGGGGGTGCGCATCGGCGTGCTGGGTCTCACCTGCGTGGGCAGCGGCGGCTTCCCGGCCGGGCGCTCGGCTTCCCTGCCGGGGCTCGTGTTTCAGCACGCGTTGCAGGTGGCCGCGGAGTACCGCCGGCTCCGCAGCGAGTGCGATGTGCTCGTGCTGCTCACCCACCTGGGTTTTGACAATGACCGCAAGCTCGCGGCGCTCTTGCCGGAGGCGGATGTCATCGTCGGCGGCGGGAGTTACACGCCTGTCAACCGCATCACCTCGGAGGGCGGTGTGCTCATCACCCAAACGGCCGGTCGGGCCTCCCATGCCACGCGTATAACCCTGGAGGTGAAAGATGGTAAGGTGGTCTCGAAGCAGGCGGAAACCGTCAGCATGGATCTTTACCCGCCGGATGCCGATCTCTGCGCACGGGTGGCAGAATACACCGCGACACCGGCTTTGCAGCGCGTGGTCGGTCACAACGAGCTGCCCATGGTTCACAGGGAGGCGCTCGGCTGCTTGGAGACGGATGCTATCCGCTATGCGACCGGGGCTGATATCGTCGTGCAGAATTACGGGAACATCCGCATCGGCATGCTGCCCGCGGGGCCCATCACGGTAGCAGATGTGCACCGCCTCGATGTCTACGGTAACGAGCTGATCGAGCTGCGCCTCCGCCCCGCCGAGCTCGTGCAGATGCTCACGTCCCTCACCAAGGCGGACGGGCACGGCTCCCCCTGCGTAGCGGGTATCACCTACACCGGGGTCCTGGACTCCTCCTTCAACCTCACCGTCACCGATATCCGGGCCGAAAACGGTAAGCCCCTCGACCCGAACAAAACCTACCGCGTCGTCACCAACGACTACGCCGCCGCCGTCACCCCCGGCCTACCCGTCTCCTCCGCCCGCCGCCTCGGCCTCCGCGCCTCCGATGCGATCTTCCGCTACCTCGAGAAGGTCAAGTCCGTCAACTACACCGACTCCGGCCGCGCCGTCATCCGGCGAGAATAGGCGACAATCAGCCCTTTCCGATGATTCCCGAAATTCCGCGTTCATCCCTACTCGCTGACGACAGCCGCGGCGGCGGGAGGTCCGGTGCAGCTCATTTCCCGGGGCGGTCGGGTCTTGGCAGCGGCGAAAGAAAAGGGGCTACCGAAAGATCCGTTTGAACTACTGAAAGCCCCGTTACAACTACCGGAACCCCTTTTTGAACTACTACCCACCCCTTTTCAACTACCTTTTTTATATAAAAATTTTATTATAATAAGGAGAATTCATAATAATATCAAGGGTTTTCGGGATATAGGCATTGACCGGGGACCATGCACTGCGGCTGAAAAATACGCTACGCGCGCGTGTGTGCATGGGGGAAAAATCGGAGACTAAAGCATGGATGTTAGAAAACTCAAAACAACAAAGCGTTTGTACCATATGGTTTTTCTCCTCCCGTTGTCAACAAGTGCTGTAGTAGAAAAGGTAGTTCCCGGAGCCCGTTCGGTAGTTGAAACGGCCTGTTCCGTAGTTCTTATTCGGTCCGGGAGAGGGGTCCGGTAGTTCTCATCATCCGCTCGGTAGTTCTACGGCATCGTCACCGATAGGGCGCAGGCGAGCATGCTCACCTGCGGTCGTCCTTTTCCTCCCGATCGTCCTCACGGTGCTCGGTGCGGGTGAGTTCATCCTCGAAGTCGCGGCGAGCCTTACGGAATTCGGCGAGGCTTCTGCCGAGGGCGCGCGCGATCTCCGGGAGGCGTTTGGCGCCGAAGACAAGAAGGCAGGCGAGCAGGAGGATGGTCCACTGCCAAGGGGAGGTGAAGACGGCCGGCATGGTGTGCATGGGGATATTGTGACGCGGGGAAGGGCGTATGTCAAGAAAAAACGCATGCGGCGTGGCGGCGGTGCCGCAGAGTGGCCTTGACTCACGCGGGGAAATGGTGTAGGATGGCGGTTATGATGAAGTGCCTCCTCCTGCCGACCGCAGCCCTGCTGCTTTTGCTGTCGACGGCCTGCCAACAGCAGCAGAAACCCACAGACACGAAAGCGAACGCGACCAAGAAGACCCCGCCGCCGCAGTACCTGGGCTCCGTCTTTCAGGTGTACCCGGACAAGGGCTTGGCGCTGCTGCGCATCATCGGCCCGGTGCCGGAGGAAGGCGAAACCCTCATCACCCACCCTGCCAACGGCTCCACGGAACGCATCGGCAACCTGTCGGTGAACGCCTCTCGTAACGCCCGCAGCGGCATCGTGGCAGCCACCGTCCGCAGCGGCACCGTGGTGGGAGGCGACCGCGTCTACCGGTATCGCGAGATTGCGCAGCCGGAGGCCAAGGACCAGCAGGTACCCGAAGAGCAGACGGCCCCGGCCAAGCCGGAGGTCATCGCCTCCCTGCTGCCGGACGCCCCCACCGACACGCCGTCCTTCCTTCCCCCCAGTAACAGCGGCCCGGTGAGCAATCCCTTCGGACTGAAAGACAAACCGGAGGAAGGCGAGAGCACCTCCCCCGCACCCATTCCCCCCGCCAACACGGAGCCGCCCAAGTACATACAGGACATACCGGACACCATCTCGGACATGTAACACGATTTTTGACACAACCATGAGACTGCAATACTACGCGGACGAGGACGGCGAGAGCGTCGTGGGGCTTTGGGTACCCAAGCGCGGGTGCTTCATCGATGTAACGGCCAAGGATGCCGAACTGTGGACGGCCATGCTGCCCGGAGGCAAACGCCTTCGCAAGGAAATAGAAACTTGGATCGCCAAAGGAGCCCCCGACGGCGTACCCGTGGACCCCGAGGGCCTGGTAACGAGCAGCGCACTGCATGTGCAGCCCTGCACCATCGCCTGCTTGGGTAAAACCTACGCCGCGCACGCGCGCGAGTTCAGCAGCGACGAGCCCACCGAGCCCTCCCTCTTCCTCAAGGCACCGTCCGCCATCAGCTCCGACCTCTCCTTTGTGCTGAACCCGACAGGGGCCGAGAAGCTGGACTACGAGGTAGAGCTGGCCGCCGTGTTGGGAGCAACCCTGCACCGCGCCACCCCGGAGGAAGCACGCCGCGCCATCATCGGCTACACCCTCATGTGCGACTACTCCGAACGCGCCTACCAACTGGAGCACGGCGGGCAGTGGACCAAGGGGAAAAGCTACGACACCTTCGCCCCCTTCGGCCCCGTGTTCGTGACCAAGGATGAGCTGCCGAACCCGGACAAGCTGGAACTGTACCTGAAGGTGAACGGCGAGCTGCGCCAGCAGGCCGACACATCGCAACTGCTGATGCCCGTGGCGGAGCTGGTGGCCTACGTCTCTCAATTCCTGACGCTCAACGAAGGGGACGTGGTCTCCACCGGCACCCCCGGGGGCGTGGGTATGGGCATGCAGCCCCCGCGCTACCTGCGCCCCGGGGATGTGGTCGAGTTCGGTTGCCCCTCCATCGGCAGCGTCACCCAAACCGTGGTGGCGGAATAATCCCCGGGGAGGAAGTTAGGTATTGCAATCCGCCCGCCGCTGTAGTATACTCCGCAGAGGGGTGTCGGCACCCCCACATCTTAACGCATCATCGTGAATCCCATTCTCTACAAACTCGCCAAGTCTTTTCTCTTCCGGCTGGACCCGGAAACGGCCCACATTCTCACCATGAAGGGCCTGCGGGCCGCCGAGCGCCTGCGCGTGCTGCCGCTGCTGATACCCCCGCCGGTGCAAGACCCCGTTACCGTCATGGGCCTGCGCTTCCCCAACCGCGTGGGGCTGGCCGCCGGGCTGGATAAGGAAGCCAACACGGCCGCGGCCTTCGCGCAACTCGGCTTCGGCTTTGTCGAGGTGGGCACGCTGACCCCCCGCCCCCAGCCGGGCAACCCCAAGCCCCGGCTCTTCCGCTGCATTCCGCAGCAGGCCATTATCAACCACATGGGCATCAACAACCCCGGCGTTGATGAAGGCGTGCAGAACCTCGCCGACACGCGCCGCGCGGGCAAGTGCCCCGCCATCCTGGGGGTCAATATCTCCAAAAACCACGACACCCCGAACAGCGAAGCCCGCAAGGACTACCTGGCCTGCATGCGCGCCGCCTGGGATGTGGCGGACTACATCGCCATCAACTTCTCCTGCCCGAACGTACCCAACCTCTGCGACCTGGCCAAGGCCGACACCGCGGCAGATCTGCTCTCCGTGCTCAAGAGCGAGCAGGCCAACCTAACGGCGGACACCAAGCGCCGGGTGCCGCTGGTGATGAAGGTATCCCCGGATATGGGGGAGGGGCAGATCCACGCACTCGCCCAGGTGTTCCGGGAGTATCAGCTGGACGGGCTCATCTGCACCAACACCACCACCACGCGCGCAGGGGTGGAGGAGCACCCCGCCGCCAAGGAAAGCGGCGGTCTCTCCGGCAAGCCGCTCTACAACCGCGCCAACGAGACGCTGGAGGCCTTCGCGCAGGAGCTGCGGGGCAGCGGCATCCCCATCATCGGCGTGGGCGGCATCACCTGCCCGGAGGACGCCGTGCAGAAGATCCGTGCGGGGGCTTCCCTGGTGCAGATCTACACCGGTTTCATCTACCACGGCCCGGCCCTGGTGCGCGGCTGCGCCGAGGCTATCCGCAACGAATGCCCCGTCTCATAATTTTTTCCGTCCCGCGTGCGCTTTTCGGTTGCATTTCCGGCGCGCATCTGCTACCATACGCTTACCGAATCTCTGTTTATTTTTACCATGAAGAAAAGTTCTCTGCTCTGTATGGCCCTGTTTGCCGTGTCTGCCCTGGCGGCACAGGCAAGGCAGGTGTTTGACATCACCCTGGCCAATTCCGACAAGTACACCGACTGCACCATCGTTTACGAGTCCTCCACCGACACGAAGTTCCGGGGTAAGGATCCCTCCGGCAAGGAGGTGACCAAGACGGTGAAATCGGCGGATATTCTGCTCCGCAAGCTGGTAGAAAAGCCGAAGGCGGAGGAACCGGCACCCGCCGCCAAGGAGGAACCCGCCCCGAAGCCCGAGCCCGCTGCCGCCGAGGAGGAGGCCAATGAGGACGCCGGCGAAGAGGAGGAGCGCACCACCCGCCCGGAGAGTTATGATCCCACCAAGGACAAGGACGCCCCCAAACCCGCCCAAACCGAGCAGGTGCAGCCCTCCGGCCCCGCCACCGCTGCTATCGCTTCCTCCAAGGAGGGCGTGCAGGCGCTCGAGGAGCTGGATAAAACCGTGCAGTCCCTCAAGGACAAGGCGGCGAGCATCGAGACCGAACTGGCTTCCGTGGGCACCCCCTCCCCCACCCTCAAGTCGCGCTGCAAGAGCGTGCAGGGACGCTTGGAGAGTGAGTTTGCCCGCATCGAGAAGCTGCGCGACGATGTGAAGGACCTCTATTCCTCCCGCACGGCTCTCTCCAAGAGCAGTTATCAGCTCACGAAGATCAAGCCCGAAGACCGTGACCGCTATGAGCGCGACGCCAAGGCGGCCTACAACGCCATGCAGGCGGACATGAAACAGAAGAAGGGCAGCCGCAAGGTGGGCGGGCTGGATAAGTTCGAGATTCTGCGCGAGCGCTACCAGGGTCTGCCGGAATACGGCCGGGCCTATGACCAATATCTCCAGACCCTCCGCTCCCTGTTGGACAAGTGGACCAAGATGCAGACCAAGGAGACCAAGGTGCGCGAGAAGATGAACGCCTCCAAGCGGAAGGCTGCCGAGGAAGCGGATGAGGCGGAGCTGGAGCGCGTGAAGAAGGAGCTGGCCAAGGAAGGTGAGCAGATCGCCACCGTGTGGTTTACCCCGGGCACACGCAACCTCAAGATGCTCTCCACCTCGATTAACAAGGTGAAGGATGCCATCCGCCGCACGGAGAAAGAAAAGCCGGACAAGGATCGCCCGGATGTACCCAAGATGATTACCGAGTACTGGGCCCTCATCGATGCCGCCCATGCTAAGCTCTGCACGGGTGAGTACGAGGCGGCCGAGCAGATGCTGCGCGATGCCGAGCTTCCCAAGGAAATCGTACGCCTGAAGCGTTTTGAGTTGCCGGAGGAGTACAAGCGCCCGATGACGGAACAGTTGACGGATATGCAGGCCGAGCTGCGCCGCTGCACCCAGAACCTGCAGCGCGTGCAGAACAAGCTGGAGGCCCGCGAGCGCGACTTTGAGCGCGCCGTGAATGCTCTCGATACTCGGGTAACGGATACGCTGGACCAGATTGCGGAGGAGAAGGCCCGCAACGAGGCCAAGGCCAAGGAGGAGGAAGAGTGATGCACCCGGGGATGCCCTTGTGTATGCTCGCGCTGCTTCCGGCGGCGCTGCCCCTCTGCTGCGCGGCGGAGGAGCTGCCGCCGGAGCTGGATGCGGCGTTTGCGCGCTACACGGCCCTGCCGGATACGCTGCTGCCGCTCCTGCAACAGGTGAAAAATCGCGACTCTGCCGAGCAGGCCGCCGAGCCCCTGCGCCTGCAGGCCGTGGAGGTGCTGAAGCTCAGCAAGGAGCTCAGCGCGGTCAAGGCCCTCAGCCCGCAGCAGCAGCAGCTCATCCTCAGTAAATACGAGCGCCCGATGCGGGAGAAGTGGGGCAAGGTATACGGGGAAATCTTCCGCATTCAGTCCGCACATTGCTTCCGCTCGACGGCGTTCGCCAAGTCGTTCCAACTGCTTTCCATGTTGCTGGCCTCATGATGTTATTGCGCTTTTCTCTGACTGCTCTCGGGATCGCCGTTGCTGCGGCTCAGGAGTCCCTCCCTTCCCTGCCCACTCTGCCGGACCTCCCGGCCGAGGAGGAGCAGGTCGATGCGGCGCAGGATCAGGCTTACCGGGAGCAAATCAAGGCGGCGGAGGAACGCCTGCAGGCGGGGGTGCAGAAGTTACACGAGCTGCACCGCGTCCTGCTGGGCGTCAAGGATGCGGATTCCGCCGCCGCCGCGGTGCCGGCTATCGTGCGCCTCACCGGCGAGCTGCATGACTGGGCCGCGGGCTTCGCCGGCCTGCCCGACCCCACCCCGGAGGACCTCGCACGCCTCCAAGGCGATATCGCCCCCGCCATTCGCCGCATCAACGCCCGCATCGCAAACCAGGCCGACCGCCTCGGCTCCGCCGAGTACTACGGCTGCACCGACCTCGCCGCCGCCCTCGCCCAATTTGTCCTCCGCCTGCGGCAGTAGGCTCCCCGAACTTCCCGGTCTGATTTAATGCAACGGGATTCCGGAATTCGTCCACGGATCAACACAGATTCGAACGGATCTCGGGCGAACTCATGCAAAGCTCGGAATATCTTCTCACGACAGTGTTAAAGTGGTAGAGCGACCCCTATCGCAACATGTACTGAAACAGATTTCGCCTCGCAGCCTGAAAACCGCGAGGCGAAATGTATTTTTCTACGGGCGACGGGAATCGAACCCGTGTCGCATGCTTGGGAAGCACACGTCCTACCATTGAACGACGCCCGCATGGTAAGGTGACGAGGGAATTATAGGGGAGAGGGGGTGAATTGTCAAGAAAAAATTGAAAAAAGAACAAAAAAAGAAAAAAAGGCTTGCATCATGGGATAGAAAGTGCTAAATTGCTTTTGCAACGCGGGTATAGCTTAATGGCAAAGCTCCAGCCTTCCAAGCTGGCCATGCGGGTTCGATTCCCGCTACCCGCTCTCCTGTTTCAACCCCAAGAGACAAGTTTATGAAACGAGCAACACGCATATCACTTGCCCTGCTGACAGCTATGGCCTGCGGCAGCGCGCTGGCCGTTGGGCCGAGCCTGGACAAGGTGGTAGCCGATGCGCTTCCGAATTCGGGGGCGAGCATCAGCAAAATCACCCAAGGAGCCTATATTGCCGCGGCGGAGAGCCCGGGAGAGGCCGACGTTGTTTTCGAGCGCATTTTGAAGCAGCGCACGAATTGGAAATCCTCGGAGGTATACGCGATCTTGCGGGCGATTCTGCTGGCGGTGCCGGCGCTGGACCCGTATATGCCGCCTGCGTTGGAGAAAGTAGCGAAGGAGTACACACAGGGCAACGCGACGGCGCGCGGCACAGCGAGCAACACGCCGACGACGGGCACGAACAACGAAGCTCACCTGCGCGGCATGGCGGAGAACATCGCCCGCCTGATTGTGGTGCAGAACATTGAGGGCAGCGTGTACAACGCGATCGTGCGCAACGTGCGCACGGCGGCCCCGAGCCCGGCGGAGCAGCTTGCCGGCGGCATCACGGAGATTGCGCCGAGCACGCCTCCCACCCCGGAGACGCCCCCCACCCCTCCGCCCACCTCGAACTGATAGAACCCGGAACAGATCTGAATCATGAAATCGGCTTTCTTTAAGATGGCAGCCCTGTCGCTGCTCGCCCCCTGCGCCATGGGTGTTTCCCTGTTTGACTCCGCCCCGCTCGTGGGCCTCACGGAGTCCCAGCAGCTCACCTTCAGCGCCAACGTCGGCATGGGTTGGGAAGATAACATCAACTCCTCCAGCACGAACCGGGAGAGCAGCATGTTCTCCAACTTGGGTGTGAGCGCCAGCTATGCGGACTACGAATCTGTGGACAAGGTTCGCTTCTCCGCCCACACGGGTGCTACGCTGTACAACAAGCGTGCCAACAGCTCCGACCAGCGTTTGTTCGGTGACATCTCCGTGAACGCGGGCTTGACGCACAACTGCGGGGACGGCGCTACATACAACACCTCCCTGACGCTGAACTACAAGCCGGAGCCGGAGTACGCCAGCGGCATTTCTGCTGCCCGTTCGCAGGGCGATGTGCTGAACTGGAGCATGTCTCACAGCTACAGCCGCCCGATCGACTCCCGCTTCAGCTGGTCGGCGAGTGCCTCCTACAGCGGTAACCTGTACACGGAGGGTGACTACAAGGATGACAACCGCCAGTATGTCTCCACCTCCCTGTCTCTGAGCTACAAGGACACCCCGCTTACCTCCTACAACGTAAGCCTGTCCTACTCCCACGACTTCCGTCGCACGGGCTTCGACAGTGACAGCATCTACACGACGGTAGGTGTCAACCACTCGATTGACACGCTCTCCAGCTGCAGCCTGACGATGGGCACGCAGATCAAGTTCGTGAGCGGCACCAACTTCCTTTCCCCGCACATCACGGCCGGCTACCGCCGCACGCTCTCGGACGGCCTGAGCGCTAACACCTACCTCTCTTGGACGAACGAGAACGTGGACACTTACCACAGCGGCTTCAACTTCCGCTCTGACCAGACCCTGCGTCTGGGTGCCGACCTCTCCTACGCGTTCCACCCGGAGCTGTCCTTCAACTTCGGCGGTTCGGTGTACTTGGCACAGTACAGCCGCGGCACGGGCGGTATGGGCAACCAGAACCGCCTGACGTGGATGTGCCACGCGGGGCTCAGCTACAAGGTGGCGCGCAACTGGTCGCTGTCGATGGACTACACGTTCACGCAGGCCAACAAGGATGCGGGTGACTACTACCGCAACAAGGTTTCGGCCGGCGTCTCGTACACCTTCTGATGAACTGATTTTCCCATACAAGTGGCTTCTCCCCACCCTGCGGGAGGGGCCACTTCTTTTCTACACAGAAAACAAAAAACATATATGGCAGAAGGCGTAGGTAACAGGAAGGAAGAGTCCATTCTGATCGCGCAGGACTACCTGCAAGTCATCCGAGACCGTTGGAAGGAAGCGCTGTTGGTGTTCATCCTGATTTTCACCAGCTGCGTGCTGATGACATACACGATGGCACCGACGTACAAGAGCTCGATGTCCTTCGAGATCATCCCCTCGCGCGACCTCTTCAGCGTCTCCGGCGTTGACCCGAACGTGAGTGCCCGACTTTCCGGCGACGGCTCGTACATGCAGACACAGTTCGAGATTCTCGTCTCGGAGCGCAATCTGGCCGCCGTGGCGCACAAACTGGGGCTGGACACGGAATGGCATACAACGAAGGAGCAGGCAGGCCGCGCGCTGATGGGCTCCATCATCGTCTCCCCCCGCAAAAACACGAACATCGTTGACCTGATTGTTTCGGACGGCATCGCTGCCCGAGCCAAGCGCATCTGCCAAGCTGTTCTGGAATGCTACAAGGAACTGCGTGACGAGGAAGAGAACTCCCTCATCCGCGAGGCCATTGCCAAACAGGAGGAGATGCTGCGCGCCAAGCAGGACGACCTGGAGAAGAAAGAGGACGTCATCCGCCAGCTCATCCGCTCCAACAAATACATTGTTTCCAACCTGGGCACCAGCCACGTGGGCGCCATCTCCGCCAACGCCGAGGAAGAAGAGGTGCGCCAGTTACTGGGTGACAAGCGCCGCCTGGAGAACGAGATTTCCCAGATGACGGTTCATATCAGCAAGCTGCAGAACCTCAAGGACGACGATCTGCTGAGCTATGTGACCCGCACGGGCCTGCTGACGGCGGAGTCCTACTGCTCTGCCAAGGTGCGCAGCCTGAACGAGCAATTCACCAAAGAAATCGACGAGCGCAACCAGAAGCTACTGAGCGGCTACGGGGAGAACCACCCGAACATCAAGCGCCTCGACGAGCAACACAAGACCACGCGCGAGCAGCTGTACGCCGAGCTGGTGGGCATGCGCGATGCCATGGCCGACCAAATCGACGTCAAGAAGTCCGAGCTGGCCAAGCTGGCCCAGCGCAGCGACGAAGCCCGCGACCGCCTGCGCGAGAAAACGCTGGACGACCGCCGCGTGAACACCGCCATCCAGGAATACCAGGCCGAAAAAGCCCGCTACGATGAGCTCAACAACCGCTTCCTGAGTGAGTGCGCCCGACTGGAGGTGCCGCGTCCCTGCTACAAGCAGCACAGCCAGCCCTACGAGGCCAGCGCCCCGAGCAGCCCCAACAAAAACCTGAACACCATTGTGGGTGCCGTCATCGGCCTCATCGCGGCCATCATCACCGCCTTCACCTTCAACTACTTCGACACCTCCATCAAATCCCTGGAGGACGCCGAGGTGCGCTTGGGCCTGCCCGTGCTGGGTGTCATCCCGCAGGATGCCGGCATTCTGATGTTGCAGGACGGCGACAGCCCGGATGCCGAGGCCTACCGCATTCTGCGCACGAACATCGAGCTGAAGCGCAGCGTCTTCAAGGCCACGACCTTCTGCATCTGCTCCGCCAATGCCGGTGAAGGTAAGACGACCACGCTGAGCAACCTGGCCTACGTACTGGCACAGGGCGGCTACAGCACGCTGATGGTGGACGCCGATATGCGCCGCCCGCGCTTGGCCCGCTATGCCGAGATTTCTGCCGACGTGGGTCTGAGCAACTACCTCTCCTCCAACATGGAGTTGCGCGACGTCGTGGTGAAAACCAAGGTACCGAACCTGTACATCCTGCCCCCCGGCCCCATCCCGACGGACCCCTCCGGCCTGCTGGGTTCGCACCGCATGACGCAGCTCATCGAGGAAGCGACGGCCCGCTTCGACTACGTGCTGTTCGACTCCCCGCCGGCTCTGGGCGTGAGCGATGCCTCCCTGCTGGTGAGCAAAGCGGATGCCACGCTGCTGGTGCTGCAGCCCCGCAAGATGCCCGTGAAGGCTCTGCTGCGAGCCAAAACCACCATTCAGAACGCAGGCGGCCAGATCATGGGCCTGGTGATGAACAACGTGGACATCTCCAGCGACACGCAGTACCAATACTACACCACCTACTATTCCTACTACTCCGGTGACAAGAGCCGCAAGGAGCCGAAGGCTGCCGCCAAGCAGGCAGAGACCGCGCCCAAGCCCGAGATCGCCGCGACCGAGAACAACGAAGGAGACATCTACTGAAGCTATGCAGACAAAACTGATACAGATGCTCTTGGCGGTCATGCTCATGCTGCTGCCGGCCATGGCCCAAACCTCCACGGAGGTGCGTGCCATGCCGGGCGGTGATGTGATCATCAACGTCAAGAATGTGCCCTCCGAAGATGCGGGCACCGTCAACGGTAAGTACACCGTCAACCGAGGCGACGGCACCATCAAGCTGCCCTACCTCAGCAGCGGCGTCAAGGTCTCCGGCAAAACGGCTCGTGACATCGAGCGTGTGGTGCGGGATATGTATGTGGAGCAGAAAATCTACTCCGACCCCATCGTGCAGGTGCAGATTGACTCCGACGAGGGCAGTGTGGTACGCCGCACGGTGATGGTCACCGGTTACGTGGGAGCCAAGAAGAACCTTCCCTTCCGCGAGAACCTCACCCTGCTGCAGGCCCTCATCGAGTGCGGTGATATCTCGGACATGGGCAGCCGCTACATTCAGGTGACCCGCGGCACGCAGACCCGCACTTACGACTACTTCAGTGCCCGCGACCGCGCCCTGAAACTGCGTCCGGATGACGAAATCTACGTCCCCCGCCGCCCGATCTACGAGGGACGCCCCGGCAGCATCGGCCCGTAGTCGCCCGCTGCATCCCCACCTCGGGCCCCGGCACACCACCGGGGCCTTTTTTATCACAGGAAACACGCCACGATGGAAACCGCCCCCAAGCGCCTGCTGCTGCTGACCGTTGCCTACGGGCAAGGTCATAATGCCGCGGCTGCCGCCATAGCCGAGGAGTTCGAGGCCCGCGGCTGGCAGACCCGCACACTGGACCCCTGCGCCCTGAGCAGCCCGACCGTCTTCCGCGCCACGCAGATGTTCTACAACTTCTGCGTTCGCCGCATGCCTTGGTTGTGGCGCGTCACCTATGCCCAGACGGACACCGCAGACTGGGCGGAGGGCGTGCGCCTGCCGATTCTGCGCGGCTGCACCCGCCGCTTGGCGGAGGAGGTGCGGGCCTATGCCCCGCATGCCATCATCTGCACCTACCCGCTGTATGCCTACATGCTCGATGACGCCGGCATCACCATCCCCTGCACGATGGTCGTCACGGATGCCATCGAAATCAGCCGCCCATGGATCAAATCCCGCGCGCGGCTCGTCTGCCTGCCGGATGCCGAGTCCCACCGCATGATGGAGGAACGTTTCGGCTTCTTCGAGAGCGCCTGCACCACCGGGTTTCCCGTGCGGCGGGCCTTCACGCCCCCGCAGCAGCGCAGCCTCCCGAGTCCGCAGAACCTGGGCATCGTCTACGGCGCCTATGACAGCACACGCCGGGTGACGGATGACCTGCGCAGCCTTCTGTCCGCCTACCCCGGCTGCCGCATCACCCTCATCGCCGGGGGACGTGCCGAGCGCTTCCGCCGCCTTCTTTCGGCCGAGGAGCAGAGCGGCCGCCTGACCATCCTCCCGGCCACGCGGGAGATGCACGTTCTCTTCCGCAACAATCACCTGTACATCGGCAAAGCCGGTGCCGCCACGGTCTTCGAGGCCTACGCCTGCCACCTTCCCGTCATCATCAACTACGCCCTCCCCGGCCAAGAGCAGGGAAACCTGCAAAAGCTGCTGCAGGACGGCGGGGGAGCCTACGCCTGCGGCGCGCGCGACCTGCTGCACACCATCGACACCCTGTTGGCCGAAGGCGCCGCCCGCTGGCAGAGCATGAGCGCCGCCATGGCCGCCAACAACACCCGCGGGGCCGCCGCTGCCATCTACCACGCGGTCACCCGCCACTTCTTCTCATGAGTTGCCCCCCGCTAGAGAGCACGCTGCTGGTCGATAACTCCAACACGCGCACCAAGTTCCTGCTCATGCAGGAGGGGCAACTGCTGCACGGCAGCATGCGCTCCATCCCCACGGTGGAGATCACCCCCGCCTCCGTCGCGGCCCTGCTCACCGGCTGGTCCTTCCGCCGCGCCGTCATCGCATCCGTGGTTCCCTGCGCGCTGGAGGTGCTGCAAGCCTCGCTCCCCTGCCCCGTCACCGTGCTCAGCGCGGCGTCCTCCCCCCTGCCGCTGGACTTCGACTACCCCGGCGTGCGCACCCTGGGGGCGGACCGCGTGGCGAATGCGCTGGCCGTGGCCGTGGAATACGCCCTGCCCTGCATTGCCATCGACCTGGGCACTGCCGTCACCTTCGATGTCATCGTGGAGCGCAACCGCCGCGCCTGCTTCATCGGCGGCGTCATCTCCCCCGGCCTGCTCACCCTCGCGGGCAGCCTGCACCGCAATACCGCCCAGCTCCCGCAAATCGCGCTCACCCGCCCGCCCCACGCCATCGGCCGCAACACGCGGGAGGCCATGCAAATCGGCGTCCACCTCGGCTTCGCCGGCATGGTCAGCTCCATCGTCAGCGGCCTCCGCAGGGAGCTCGGCACAGAGGCCGGGCTCGTCCTCACGGGTGGGGATGCCGAGCTCATCGCCCCCCATCTCAGCGGCAAAGTTACCATCGCTCCCTACCTGACTTTCAACGGAATTGCCCTCGCTGCGCAGGCCCTGACGTGATTTTTTCCGCCCTGATGCAAGAATTTGATTGCAATCCTCCCCAGAATAGTGTATGCTCGTCTGCGGTTAAAGCAATAACTCTTATGTCAGACAGTATCTTATCCCAAGTGAAGGAAATCATCGTCGAGCAGCTCAGCGTCGAACCCGAGAAGGTGACTCTCGATGCCAAGTTCATCGAGGACCTCGGTGCCGATTCTCTCGACAACGTGGAGCTCATCATGGCCTTCGAGGAGAAGTTCTCCGTGGAGGTGCCGGACGACGTCGCCGAGACGCTCAAGACGGTGAAGGATGTGGTTGACTACATCGAGAAGCAGCAGGCATAACACGCTATCGTTTTTCCGGGCGGCTCCTCCAGATTCTCGGCGGAGCCGCTTTTTTTCTCAACACCCCGCCGCGCCGTGAACACCTCCGCCTTCCGGTATGCCTTGGAGCAGACGCGTGTGCTGTATGTGCCGGACCGGCGCATCGACAGCTTCGGGGAGACTAATTTCAACTTCCGCCTGCTGTCCGAGCCCATGGACAGCGTGGGTCAGTGCCGCATCCGCAGCGGCACGGTGGAGGCGCACCGGCCGCGCATCATCCGGCCGAGCGATCTGACGGGGGTCGAGCTGGAGGGCTTCACCCCCCAAGCGGCGCAGTTCTTTGAGTGGATGAAGTCCCGCGGCATCGCCCTGCGCGCCCTGTTGCGCTACGGGTTCCGCTTTACGCGCACGGCGGTGCACGAGGAGCTGGTGCACGAGGACATCCGGGAGGTGGGGGACCGATTGGCGCAGGAGGCCCTGCACAGCGGGGATGCTTTCCGCGCCGTGATTCTGGGCATCGATGACGCGTGGGAGGCCTCCCTGCTCCGCTTCATGATCGAAATGATACAGCAATCCAATGAAATCAACGTTTTTGATTATAAGCGGCGCGGTCTTATTTAGTGCCGTCGCCCCCGGGGAGGAGAACTATTCCCTGTGGCCGCGCCGGCCTGCGGAGCTCAAGCAGGCGCAGGCCCTGATGAATGAGCGTCAGTACGACCGCGCCGAGGAGCTGCTGGCCCCCTACCTGACGCAGAACGGCATCGCGGGGCGCGAGGCGCGGCAAATTCTCGGCTCGCTGAACGTGGGCCGCTACCTCAGCCGCGAGCACCCGGGGGCGGAGGTGTACACCGTGCGTCGCGGGGATACCGTGGCCAAGATTGCGCATGCGCACAAGTGCCCGCAGGATGTGCTGCTGCTGCTCAACGGCATTGTGGAGCCTTCTGCCCTGCGCGTGGGCCAAAAGCTCGTGGTGGTTCCCATGCGCCTGCGGATGGTGATCAACCCGCGGCAGCGCGAGCTGTGTGTGTGGGACGGGGATAAGCTGGTGGCGGATTACGCCCTGACGGATGTGAAGGATGCCGCCGGCAAGGGCAATGAGCAGACCACCCTCAAGGCACGGGAGGGCTACATCGACGGGGCGAAGCTGCCCGCGCATTCGGCCTCCCATGCCTCGGCCAACCGCGTGCTTTGCTTGGAGAACGGGCTCTTCATCGCCGGGGAGGAGAACCCGCGCGGCAAGACGATCCGCATGGATCAGCGGGACCTCAATGAGCTGGCGCTGCTGCTGGGCGTGGGGGCGGAGGTGCAGATTCTGCGGGAGGAGCCCAAGCCCGGCGAGTAATCCCCTCAGCGTTTCCTCCGCGGGCGCAGTCCGATGTAGTTGCGAACGGGCTTGAGGTTGCTCTGCACCCGCCGTCCGTCGCATTGCAGGGCGCAGGAGGAGCCGCCGTCCAGGTTCAGGGCGCTCTGTACACGGAAACCCCGCAGGGTTCCGGGGCGGGACAAATGCTCGGCCAGGGCTTTCAGGGTCATCGGGGAGGAGATGCCCAGGCACCAGTTGCCCCGCCCGTCCGTTGCGATGAAGGTGCGGCAGGCCGTTTTCTGCGCATTCAGGCCCGCGACGGCGCGCCCCGCTTCTACCAAAAAGGGCCCGCCCTGCACGGCCTCGCGCATGGACTCCGGCGACCGGCTCAGGCGGGTGCTGCGTTCCAGTCGCAGGGTCTTTCCGTCGTCGTACAGCACCCCCGCCACGGAGAAACCCTTGGTGGCCAAGCGGGAGACTGTCATCCCCTCATGCCGTACCAAGCCGATGGGCACCCCGGCCTCCCCCGCGGCAAAATACCCGCCGTTGCTCCCCGTGCGGCATCCGTTCGCCGCCAAAGCCGCCGCCAAGCTACCGTACTTCGGCTTCGCCAGGTTCCCCTCATCCACCACCACCATCTCCGTCTCCCCCGCCCGGAAGCGGTACACTTCCAGCTTCTCCTCCCCCGCCAACCACGCCGGCAGCACCGTCTCTTTTCTCGGCAGCCGCACCGTCTCCTGTTGCGCCGCCACCGACATCACCCAACCCACCATGACGAACCAAAACACAAAAAACCGCATACCCCTATCCTACCACATCCCCCACCCCGCCGCAAGCCCAATAGATGCTGAAGGAGACTTCAGACCGCCGAGGTAACAGAGGGCGAGAAGGATGGGACCGCGGAATAAAGGGAATTTTTGGAGACTGTATATCATGCTGCTCTCAGTCAAGACGTCGGAGCATATTCATTGTAG
>CAMEZO010000001.1 GCA_945947905.1 uncultured bacterium | reverse complement strand
ACAACCGATGAGAGCCAAAACGCAGATGATCCACAAACCGATCACCCAGTTACGGTACATGTGGTAATCCAGCCGGCTGAGGCAAAGGGCGGCAAGAAGCCCGCTCACCGCGAACGCAGCCTGCTTGTAAAGGAAGGAATCCGCAGATTTGCCGTCGGTGACGATAGCACATTGCCCTGTGCTTGCCACCATCGTGATGCCCAGGGCAAGGAGAATGGTGAAGCAGACCCAGATGCAAATGATGCTCGTTCGCGTGCTCATCTTTTATTCCGATACCTTGATTTTCTGTCCGATTCGAAGTCGGGTGGCATCAGCGGGGGTCATGTTGTTCCATTTCATGATCCGCTGGGTTGTTGTTTTATACTGTTTGGCAATCTTGGCGAGCGTCTCACCCCGCTTGATGGTGTGCGTCTTGGGGGCATTGGCGGCGAGCGTGGCTTGGCGCTCCGCGGCAGCGCGTCCGGCCTCGGAGTCTGCGGCAACCGGTACCTGAATGTAGGCGCCGGCCATCAGCATACGCACATTCTTGTTGGCGGCGCGCAGAGCCTGCTGCGTGGTGTTGTGGGCGCGCGCGATGCTGATCCAGCTTTCCCCGGATTTGACTTGGTACTTCACCAGAACCGTCCCGGCAGGTGTTGCGGGGGCCGCTGCAGCCTCCGTTTGCGTCCCGGTAGCGGGGGTCGCGGCGGCTGTCGGGGCGGGTGTATCCTCGACGGCCTCAGCAACTTCCTCTTCCGGGAAACCCGTTTGGGTGATGTGCGGGGCCGCGGTGCGCGGGGTAACCGCTGTGTTCGCGGTTCCTGTCGTTGGCTGTGCCTCCCGTCGGATGGCGGGGGCCGTTGTTGTCGGCGCGGAAGCTGTGTTGGTCGGGGCGGCCGCAGGCGGGGCCGTGATGCCCGGTCCGGCTGCTACATGATGCCCCTTGGTGAGGTGTCCGCGCATGAGTACACCACCGATGAGGACAAAGTGAATCAGAATCAGCCCGGAGATGATACGGACGACCGAGGAACTCTTACGATCATCCTCCACCATGCCCACATCGGAGTGGTGGCGTTTGACGCGGGTGAGGATACTGAAGAATTTATGCTTGGATGGATGTCGGCCGAGGTCGGAGTTGCTGAGAGCGGAGGAAGATTTCTTTTTGGTCATGGTGGAATGGAAGAGTTAGAGGTGAAGGGTTGCATGCACGGCATCGCGGAAGCATTGCCCGCGCTGGACGTAGCCGGTGAATTGGTCAAAGGAAGAGGTGCCGGGGGAGAAGAGGACGACCTGCCCGCGCTTGGCTTCGGCAGCCGCAGCGGCCACGGCCTGCGCCACGGTCTCTACCTTAACGGTGCGGCAGACGGGCGAAAAGGTTTGTTCCAGCTGGTCGGCAATTTGCCCGAAAACAATGCAGAGCACGGCCTTTTCCTTCAGCATGGGGTTGATGGGCTCATAGCTCAGCCCCTTGTCCTTACCGCCGGCAATGAGCACCACGGGACGTGTCTGGGAACGCACGGCGGCCTCGGTGGAGTGCAGGTTGGTGCTCTTGGAGTCATTGAGCCACAGCACACCATCGATTTCTGCAACGGTTTCGCAGCGGTGACCGGGGGGACAGAAGCTGTGCACGGCCTCGGCGATGACGGAATCCGGTATGCCTACAACGCGGCAGGCCAGGGTGGCGGCCATCACGTTTTCCGCATTGTGCGCCTGCTCCATGGCCGTGCCGCGCAGGGGCATCACCACCTCACCGGCTTCCATGATACAGCCGTTCTCGTAGCGCAGTTGACCGGCCCCGGAGAAGGCGGAGAACTCCACCCGACGGGGGCGCAGTCCGGGCAGCTTTTCACCCACACGGACAATGGCGATCTGGTCGCTGTCCATGTTTTCGAAGATGCGCTTCTTGGCCTCGTAGTAGTCCTCCACCCGGCGATAGCGGTCCATGTGGTCGGGCGCAAAGTTCAGCCAAATGGCCACCTCGGGTTTGAAGGAGACGATGGTTTCCATCTGGAAGGACGAGACCTCCAGCACGGCGAACTCCGGCTGCTCCGGCATCAGGCACAGCTCGGAGAGCGGGTAGCCGTAGTTGCCGCAGGCCTTGGCTTTCTTGCCGGCATGCAGCAGAATGTGCTCGATGAGGGCCGTGGTGGTTGTCTTACCGTTCGTGCCCGTAATGGCGATGATGCGCCCGTTGTAGTAGGAGTAGGCCAGCTCCGTCTCGCCGATGATGGGTGCTCCGGCGCAGCAGAAGGCCTGGGACCACGCGATATCGGCCTCAATACCCGGGGAGATGACGACCAAGTCCGCCCCGAAGGCCTGCGCATCTTCCGCCCCGGCTCCGGCGCAGAAGGGTAGGGTGGTGTCCTGACACACCGCGGTGGGGGAGGAATCGAAGATACACACCTGCGCCGCACCGCGGGCAAGCGCCAATTTGGCTGCGCTGATGCCGCTGCGGCCGCAACCGAGAACTGCTACTTTTTTGCCGTCGAGATTCATGGTCCTAAGAGGGGAAAATCAGATGATGACAGATGTCAGTGCGATGAAGCACAGGAGGAGCGTGATGATCCAGAAACGCACACAAACTTGGGTTTCTTTCCATCCGCCGAGTTCAAAGTGGTGGTGCAGGGGGGCCATGCGGAAGAAGCGGCGGCCCTCGCCGTAGCGCTTGCGGGTGTACTTGAACCAGCCGACCTGAATCATCACGGATACGGCCTCTGCCACGAAGACGCCGCCTGCGATGACCAGCAGGAACTCCGTGCCGCTGCATACGGCAACGGCTCCCAGCGTGCCGCCCAGGGACAGCGAGCCGGTGTCCCCCATAAAGACCTTGGCGGGGTAGCAGTTAAACCACAGGAAACCAAAGCAGGCGGAGGCCATGGCCAGCATGAGCGGCGCAAGCGGGGCCTGCGTGCCGCCGATCAGAATTAAGAAAGTAAGGCAAACCGGCACCATACAGCCGGCGGCGAGTCCGTCCAGCCCGTCCGTGAGGTTCACGGCGTTCGAGGAGCCGATGATGACCAGCAAGGCGAGAGGGATGAAGAAGAGTGAGATGTCGATGACCTCGCCGCAGAAAGGAATATACACCAAGCTGACCCGCGGGAGGGTATGGTAGAGGTAGACGGCGCAGCCGAGGGCGGCGGCGGCCTGCAGGGCGATTTTGAACCAGCCGCTCACGCCGTCTGTGCTGTGCTTGGTGATCTTGGCATAGTCATCCAGGAAGCCCAGGAAGGCCGTGATGGTCATGACCAACAGACAGCAGTGAATGTGCGGCGAGGTCAAGTCCGCCGTCAGCAGGGTGGCAACTAATACTGAGGCGATGAGCAGCAGGCCGCCCATGGTGGGGGTTCCTACCTTGCCTTGGTGCTCCGGAGCATTGACACCGGCGCAGGCCTCGCGGATGGGTTGCCCCGCCTTCATGGCGGTTAAAATAGCAATCATACGCTTACCCAGCAGCAGGTACAGGGTGAAGGGTAGGAGACCGGCTAACAGAAGATTGATGGATTGGGAGAACATGGTGTCAGTTTTTTAATGAGGGAAAGAGTTCATACATGGTACGCTCCATGCCGGCGGAGCGAGAGCCTTTAAACAGGATGGCATCCCCCGGCTCCGTCATGCTGCGCAGGGTGGCAGCGGCTTCTGCCGGGGTGTTGACCAACACGGCGGGGATCGTTTCCGCAGCCGCTTGGCAGAGGGCATCGGTCTCGGCGCATTCCTCGCCTACCACCACTACGGCCGCGTAGCCGAGGGACGCAGCGCACCAGCCGATTTCTGCGTGGGCCGCGATGCCGCCTTCGCCCAGCTCGCCCATCTTGCCGAGCACGGCGAAGCGACGCTTGGGGCCCTCCAGCGCGGCAACGGTTCGGAGGGCGGCTTTCATGCTCTCCGGGTTGGCGTTGTAGGTGTCATCCACCACGGTATAACCCTCCACCTGCTTGCAGGCCAAACGGCCCTTGGTGAGAGTGGCGGAGGAGAGACCGGCCGCGATCTGCTCCAGGGTGCAACCGAGCTTCCATCCGGCAGCGGCGGCCAGAAGGCTGTTGCTGACCATGTGCTGCCCGGGTACGGGGAGGTTGATCCGCGTCTCCCCGAGCCCCTTGATGTGCAGGTCATAGGCCGTGCCCTGTGCCGTGGTGCGGCAGTTCAGCGCGCGTACGGGGGAATCGCAGCCGCCCACGGGGATGGGGGTGGCGACTGTCTGGGAGGCAATGTAGTCCGCAAAATCGTCCGTTGCGGGATAAATCATGTAGCCTTCCTTCGGCAGAGCGCGCGCTACCGTGCACTTCTCCTGCGCGATGTTCTGGCGGCTGCCGAGGAACTCCAAGTGGGCCGAGCCGATGGTGGTGATGATGCCGATCTGCGGACGGGTCATGCGGCAGAGCGGGGCCAACTCGCCTGCGTGGTTCATACCCATTTCCCACACGGCGGCTTCGGTGCCTTTTTCGGTGGAGAGAATGCTGAGGGGAACGCCGATGTGGTTGTTGAGGTTACCGGCGGTTGCAATGGCCTTGTACCTCTGAGCCAGCACGGCCTGGGTCATGTCCTTGGTGCTGGTCTTGCCGGAGGAGCCGGTGAGCCCCACCACATGCAGGGGCTCCAGCTGCTCCCGCCACCAAGAGGCCAGCGATTGCAGGGCTTTCAGGGTATCCTGTACGAGAATGACAGTGGCTCCGGGCGCATATTCCCCCTCTGTTCGGGACACCACGACAGCAGCGGCTCCCTTGCGCGTTGCCTCTGCGGCGAAGGTGTTGCCGTCAAAGCGCTCACCGCTCAGGGCCAGGAAAACACACCCCGGAACGACCCGCCGACTGTCCGTCGTGAGTCCAGCGGTGACCGCGCGCTCTCCCATGACTGCGGCGGTGCCGCCGGTGGCGCGGATAAGATCGGTGAGGGAAATGCTTGTCATGGTCGGTCAATCAGGCTCGGCTATCCGGTTTGCGGGAGGGAACGGAGCGGCCCTCCGGATTGCGCTCGGCGTAGTACTTACGCACAACGGCGGCATCCGAGAAGTTGATGGTCTCGTCTTTGAAAATCTGATAATTCTCATGCCCCTTGCCGGCGATGAGCACCACATCTCCCGGGACCGCCAGCTCCAGCGCGGCGCGGATGGCCTGTTCGCGGTCCGTGATTCGGTGCTGCTTGGGGGCGGGGATGCCGGGCATGATCTCGTCGATGATGGCCTCGGGATCCTCGGAACGCGGGTTGTCACTCGTGACGAGGCAGATGTCGCTGTATTTGGCAGCGGCCTCCCCCATCAGGGGGCGCTTGGTGCGGTCGCGGTCGCCGCCGCAGCCGAACACCGTGATGAGCCGACCGGAGCGGCAGAGGGCCTTCATCGTGCGGCAGACGTTCTCCACGGCGTCCGGGGTGTGGGCATAATCCACGAAGGACTGGACGTTGTTCACGCTGCTCACCAGCTCCATGCGACCGGGCACCTGCGGGCTCTGGGCCAGGCAGTTTATGGCATCCCGAATGCTGACTCCGGCGGCCACGACACCGGCCAGGGCGGCCAGACTGTTGGAGACATTGAACTCCCCGATGAGCGGTGTGCGCACCAGGTAGCTCTTCCCGCGGTAATTCAGCTCATACTGGCTGCCTTTCAGGGAGAGGAGCTTGGGAACGGCCCGGAAGTCGGCATCCTTGGCCGTGCCGAAGGTGCGCACCTTCATGTGCGGGGCCATTTCTTCCGCCAGTTTGCGACCGTACGCATCGTCGATATTGATGACGGCCACGGACTTCGGATCCCACTCCGCCATGCGGGTGAAGAGGAGTTTCTTGGCCTCGTAATAGGCCTCCATGGTCTTGTGGAAATCCAGGTGGTCCTGGGTGAGGTTGGTGAAGATGCCGACGCGGAAGTTGGTGCCGGCGGTGCGGCACTGCACCAAGGCGTGGGAGGAGACCTCCATGGCGCAGGCTCGGCAGCCGTTCTTGACCATGGAGGCCAGGAGACTCTGCAACTCCGCGCAGCCGGGGGTGGTGTTGTGGGAAGCGGTGCGGGTGGCGCCGTCATCGCAGATGATGGTGCCGATGAGACCGGCGCGTTGCCATACGGCGCGGAACACGGCGTTCGTCAGGTAGCTGATGGTTGTCTTGCCGTTCGTACCTGTCACCCCCAGCATGACCAGTTGCTCGCTGGGGAAGTCGTGCCACGCGCTCATCAGCAGGCCGTCCGCTTCGTGCGTATCCGGTACCTGCACCCAGAAGATACCGGCTTCGGCCATCTCGGGAGGGCAGGGAAGCTCGGCTACAATGGCTGTCGCACCGGCAGCAATCGCATCCGGTATGGCGGTGTGGCCGTCGAATTGTGTTCCCCGCACGGCAACATAGCAGCTGCCGGGTATCACCTGCCGGCTGTCATCGGTCAGCAGGCTCAGCGGTTTTTTCAGTTTGCCGGTGCATACGGCCCCGGGAAGAATGTTGAAAAGTTGCTTGTTATGCATGCTTGTTTTGTTTCTTGGTTTGTTCTGCTTGTGCCGCTTGCTCACTGCGCTGTTCGTTGCGGAATTTTTCGTATTCCTCAGCGTTACTCGGCTGGATGTTGAGAAGTTCGATGATACGCAGAGCCGCCGCACGGAAAATAGGGGCTGCCACCGTGCCGCCGCCTGCGTTGCAGTTGGTGGGGTGGGGCTCGTCGATGACTGTCATGATGACCAGCTTCGGGTCATTGACGGGGAGAATCCCCGCGAAGGAGACGGTGTACAGATTGTCCGTGTACAGACGGTGCGCACCGAGTTTCTTCGCCGTACCGGTTTTGCCTGCGATGCGGAAGCCCGGGATGGCCGCTCGCGTGGCGGTGCCTTGGCCGCCGGGGCCGGTGCGCTGGGTAACACTCTCCAGGGCGCCGAGTACATCGCTCGCGGTTTTCTCTTTCATCACGCGGCAGACAACCTGCGGGGGGCATTCGTCATACACCTCGCCCTCGGCGGTGATAATCTTGTCAATCAGCCGCGGGGCCATGCGCACTCCTTTGTTGGCGATGGTGGAGTAGACCATCGCCATATGAAGAGGCGAAACGGAGATGGCATAACCATACGCCATGCGCGAGAGGTTGACCGGGTTGGTGCCGTCCGACACCTGGCAGGCACCGCCGCTGGGCAGGGGAATGCCGGTGGGTTGGGTAACACCGAAACGATCCATGTACTCCTTGAAACGCTTCCATCCGCAGGTGATGGCCACGCGTGCATTGACCGGATTACTGGACTTCTTGAGCCCGCCGGCGAGGCTGAGGGCCCCGTAGTTGCGCGGTGAATCCGTCACGGCCTTGGCACCGGCGACGACATACGGCGCCGCCGAGACGACCGAGTTGATGCCGAAAACACCGGTGTCCACCGCCGTGCTGACGGTGATGGATTTGAAGGTGGAACCCGGCTCGTAGCGGGCTTGGCAGGCGAAATTAAAATCGCCGACGATGACATTGCCGGCGCGGTCTTTCAGTTCGCCCCGCTTGAATCTGCCGTTATGGGTGATGATTTCCTTGGTATTCAGGTCAAAAGCCGGGCGGCTCACCATCCCGAGAATGTCGCCCGTTTTGGGGTTCACGGCAATCATGCAGCCGCGGCGGGCATGGAAGAAGCGCAGGCCGTTGTCCAGCTCCTGCTCCAAGATGGACTGGATGCGCATGTCAATGGTCAGCCGCAGGTTGAGGCCGTGCTTGGGCGGCAGGTAGCGGTCGTTGAGGTCGGAGAGCACCTGCCCGCGGGCGTTATGACGATATTCTCGCAGACCGTCACAGCCGGCCAGATAGCTGTTGAAGACGGACTCTACACCGCTGACGCCTTTGTTCTCGTGGTCAACATAACCGAGGACGTGGCTGAGCAGGTTGGGGGTGACATAGGAGCGCCGCTGGGTCGTCTGCACGACCACACCGCGTATATGGGCGTCGGCCAGGGCTCGGCGTATCTTCTCCGCCGTATCGATGTTGAGACCGCGAGCCAGCTTGATGGACACCTGAAGTCGCTTGGGTGCTTCGCCCCTTGCTTCGGCCTCTTTGTTGGCCGCGATAGTCTTATTCTGGGCTATCTTCTCGATGATGTCTTCCTTCGTTATGTATCGCTTGGGCGCAGGAGGGGGAGCCTGCACTTGGCGTCCTTTGCCCTTGCCTTTGGTCTTGGCAGTCTGTGGCTCGGGGCGGGCCTCGGCCTCGTCCTCGGTGTCGCGCACTTCCACGTTGGCCAGGAAGGGCCACAGCACCTCTGCAACCAGTTTGTCGTGCAGGCTGTAGTACTCCTCACACACGGCAGGGTCATAGTCCATCATGAACAGGGCCTTGGTATCCTTGGGGTCAA
Source organism: uncultured bacterium (assembly GCA_945947905.1). Classification (GTDB taxonomy): domain Bacteria; phylum Verrucomicrobiota; class Verrucomicrobiia; order Verrucomicrobiales; family Akkermansiaceae; genus Akkermansia. Next base: position 60,096 of record CAMEZO010000001.1, on the reverse strand, counting down.
TCTTGGCGCGTGCCGCCTCCCTTTCTTCCAAGGTCATGTCGAGCTCGGCGTTCTTGGTCAGCCTGTTGACCCATTCGCGCACGATTTTGTTACGGGCGGATTTATCCGCCGCCGCGGCCCACCTCGGGTCGCGGAGGGCCTGGTTGTAGGCAAGCCCGTCGACCACCAGGGAGAAGTCTCTCAGGTGGGTGCGGTCGGCCAGCAGCTCGGCTCCGGTGATGTTGTTCGTCAGGATCTCTTCATTGCGATCCATGATGATTCCCCGTTGGGCGGGAATCGTTTCCACCTCGATCAGCTCATCTGCTGCCATGCCCCGCCGGTTGTCAACATCCTCTACCTGCATGGCGACCAAGCGATACGTCAGGTAGCACGAGGCTGTGCAGACGAGGGCGCACAGCCATATGCAACGTGAGGCGAACGGGATCTTGGTCTTCATGACGGAGAAGGGGGGCGGGGGAATTATCGGGCGGCGGTACGGATGTCGGCGTGCTCCGCACTGCGTGCAACCTCGATCTGGTTGCGGTCAATGTCCTGCAGTCCGGAGCCCATCTGGGCAAGTCTGTCGCGCATGGCCCAGCGGTTGCACAGGCCGGTGGCCTTGGCTTGATATTGCTTGGTGTTCATGCGTCGCTCGGCAATCTCGCGCTCTATCTTGTTGATTTCTGTGCGAACGACCACATGCTTGTTCTTGAGGGTGGCGAAGCAAACCCCGCAACCTGCCATGACGATGGCGAAAACCACCATCCAGCAAAGGAAGGAAAGGGAAATCTCTTGAGTGGACTTTTTTGATACCGGCATATGTGTGTATGGTGTTAAAGTTTTTCTACTACGCGCAGCTTGGCACTGCGGGCACGGGGGTTGGCGGCCAATTCGGCATCACCGGGGGTGATGGGTTTGCGGGTGATGAGGCGGGCGACATAATCCGGGTTGGGACGGGGCGCCGGCCATTCGGGACGGTCGATTTCCGGGCGCGTGATTTGCTCGAAGAAGCGCTTGACGGCTCGGTCCTCCAAACTGTGGAAGGTGATGACGGCGAATCGACCGCCGCTTTTCAGGATGCTCATGGCACTGTGCAGAAGGTCTTCTAAGGCGCCCAGCTCGTCGTTGACGGCTATGCGCAGGGCTTGGAAACTCCGGGTGGCGGGGTGCTGCTTGCCCTTGCGGGGAAGCACGGTGCAGATGAGGTCGGCGAGCTGCTTGGTGGTGGTCAGGGGGGCTTTCTTACGCTCCTGAACGATGCGCCGCGCAATGGCACGGGCGGCTCGTTCTTCGCCGTACTCGTGCAGAATGTCAGCCAGCTCTTCCTCGGTGGCGTTGTTGACTAAGTCGGCCGCACTCTTCGGGGCGGACGGGTTCATGCGCATGTCCAGCGGGCCGTCTGCGGAAAAGGAGAAGCCGCGCTCGGCGCAGTCCACTTGGGGGGAGGAAATGCCGATGTCTGCCAGAAGCCCGTCCGCCGGCGGTGCTCCGGCTTCCCGCAGCATTTGTGCCGCTTGGCGGAAGTTGCCGGACAAGACATGCAGGCGGTCGCTGTACGCGGACAGTCGCTGCCGCGCGGCTCGGCGGGCTGCGGGGTCTTGGTCGATGCCCCATACCTCGGCTCCCTGTTCCAGCATCAGCTCGGAGTGACCGCCGCCGCCCAGGGTGGCATCTACCAGAATACGCCCGGGAGCCGGTCGGAGAGCTGCCACGGCCTCGTCTCGCAGAACGGTGATGTGCTTAAAGGGCTCGGCCGCGGCATCCTCCGTGCCGCGTTCCTCCTCCTCCTGCTCGGCCTTCGTGCGGTAGTCTGCCGCAAGTCGTTCTGCCTCTGCTGCGGAGATGGCCTCGATGAGGGGTGCGGGGTGCCAGGAGATGTCCGGGGTGGCGGCCACCAATCGTGCAAGTGCGGCATCCACGCCTTCTTCCCCGACCGGGCTCAGCAGCATCACCACATGCCCCGGGGATATGCAGAAGGCCTGTGCCTGAGGCTCTCGGCGCAGTACATCGGCAACCTTTTGCGCGCGCGCGAAAAAATCGGCCTGTGCGGGGATGGCAGCCAGCGGGGCCTCGATGCCGCGGGCATTCAACTCCTTTAACTCGGAAGCTAATTGTGCCAGTTTGCCTCGTGCGCCCTTGAGCCCGGCCTCCTGCATGGCTTCTAAAAGCCGAGCTCGCTGAGCACGCAGTGCGGTCAAGGTGTCTTCCGGCAAAGCATCGTTCTCCCACATCAGCACGCGGTAGCAGATGCCCGCAGCCGCCGTGGGGGAGGCGAAGGTGATGGTGGGTGCGCTCATCAGGAAAGTATGCCGAATATTTTGTCGAGTTCCAGCTGCTTCATGGCCTCCGGGCTGCTTGCCAGGTCGAAGTCCTCCGGATTCCATATCTCGAAATACGAACCGCGGCCTACGATGGAGGCCTGGTCTGCAAGGCGCATGCGTTCGCGCTGTGCCTTGGGTATGAGCAGTTTGCCCTGGGTGCTCACTTCACCCACAAAGCATTGCCCGGTGATGACTCCGATGTAGTGGTCGATCTGCACGGGGGTCGCACCTTGCTCTTTGGCATCCCGACGGATGCCGGCGATCTTGTCGGCGAATCCTTCCTCCGTGTAGCATTTCAGCACGGGGTAGCCCTCGCTCGTGGCGGCAAGCATCCGCAGCGTGCTGCCCTGGGCAGTACGCCAATCAGCAGGCACTGCAACCCGGCTTTTCGGGTCCAGTTTGTGCTTCACGTTGCCGAGAAAGGCAACCTCTGATGCAGAATTCGTCATTTTAATGCACTTGCCGCTCCCCTTAGTACACATCAATACACCCTAAATGTCAATCCTATTTTTTGCAAGACGTCCTATTTTTTTGAAAAAAATCCCTTTTCTGCTTCGAGGCTCCGCAGGGAGGATGCTCCGTGAAAGCGGCGGGGGAAAACGCAAAACGCCGGAGCAATGGAGATGCGTTATGCTAAATGTAGCGGCTGTCGCGGAAAAGATGTGCCCGGGCGGGATCCGCTGCGATGAGGTGGGTGTAGGCAATGGCCAGGGCATCCGCGGCATCGGGGGCCGGGGTCTCGCAGAGGTGCAGGAGGGCGCGCATCATGAAGGCAACCTGCTGTTTGAGGGCTCCGCCCTTACCCACCGTGGCCAGCTTGACGCAGGTGGGTGGGTACTCGATGATGCGGAGCCCGCTCCGGGCGGCGGCCAACACGGCAGCCCCGCGGGCAGAGCCCATGGCAATGGCGGTCCGATGCGATTGCACGAAGATGATACCCTCGATGGCGAGCTCATCGGGCCTGTGGCGTTCGATGAGTTCGCAGAGGTGCTCATGGATCCGCAGGAGGCATTCGCTCTGCGTCAGCTTGCTCGGCAGGGACAGAGTACCGTACTCCAAGGCTCGTGCCTGTCGGTAATCCCCTTCCAGCACAGCGTAGCCGGTGTTGCGGATGGCCGGGTCTATGCCCAGGATGCGCATGGTCTATCGTCGCCGCCGGGGAGGCGTGGGGCGCTTGCGGATGACCGGGCGCGCCGGGCTGTCATCCAACAGGGCGGTGTAGGCATACGGGAAGCCCTCCAGTTTGCGGCGCTCAATCTTGCTGTTGATGAAGTTCTCCACGCTCTTGGCAAAGTCGACCTCGTCCGCCGTCAACAGGGTGAAAGCATCGCCGGTAGCCTCTGCACGTCCCGTGCGTCCGATGCGGTGCACGTAGTCTTCCGGATTCTCCGGGACGCGATAGTTGATAACATGGGTGACGTCGTTGACGTCGATGCCGCGCGCTGCCACGTCGGTAGCCACCAGAATGCGGTATTTGTCCTCCTTGAAGCCGCGCAGGGCAGCCATGCGTTCCTTTTGGGGAATATCCGAGTGCATGACGGCCACCTCCTTGCCCCAGCCGGCATTGGCCAGCATGCGGGATACCGTATCGGCTTCCTTGCGGGTACGCGTGAAAATCATGAGGTTCTTGAAGTTCGTGGCCTTCACCAGAGCCAGCAGCAGCTCGTCTCGTTGGTCCAAGCCTACCGGGTAGAAGGCGTGCGAGATAGTAGCGGCTACCTCGCGGCGAGCAATGGCTATCTCCACGGGGTCGGTAAGGCACCACTTGGCGAAGCCTTGCAGAATCTGCGGCATGGTGGCGGAGAAGAAAAGCGTCTGCCGGCCCTCCCAGGGACAGAGGTTGACAATCTTGCGGACGATGGGCAGGAAGCCCATATCCGTCATGCGGTCTACTTCATCCAGCACCAGGTGGCGGATTGCTTTGAATTTCATGTTGCCGCGGTAAAAATGGTCTACCAAACGGCCGGGGGTGGCTACGACGATATCGACGCCTTTTTTCAGTTCCTCGGTTTGTGCTCCGTAGCCGACGCCGCCGTACAGGAGGCCGATCTTGTGGTTTGTGTGGGCCGCATAGGTGCGGAAGGCCTCGGCCAGTTGGTCTGCCAGCTCTCGGGTCGGCTCCAATACCAGCACCTGCGGCACGCCGGTGGCCTCCGTCTTGCTGAGCAGCGGCAGCGCAAATGCGGCGGATTTGCCGGTGCCGGTTTGTGAGGCGCCGATAACGTCCTTGCCTTCCATGACGACGGGGATGGCCTGCTCCTGAATGGGGGTGGGGCTTTCATAGCCGCAGTCTTTCACGGCTTCCAGTATCGGGGCGGGGAGCCCCAGTTCTTCGAATGTCATCGTTGTCGTTTGTTCCGTTTGAAGTGTTCTGTTTCTCAAAGGTAGGGGTTGGTGTCCCGCTCTTCCTCCGTGCTTGTTTGGGGGCCGTGCCCGGGGTAAACAGCCCAGCCGTCTCCTCTGCTCATGAGTTGCTGACGGATGCCGCGTACCAAGGTGGAGGTGCTGCCGCCGGGGAAATCTGTGCGGCCTATGCCGCCGGCAAAGAGGATGTCGCCCACGAACATGGTCTTAAGCTCCGGGAGCAGGTAGGCCATCCCGTCTGCAGAGTGCCCGGGTATGTGGCTGAGCTCCCACCTGAGGCCGCCCCAATCTGCGCGAGTTTGGCCGCCGAAGACATCGTTCACCGTGAAGGGGGATACGCCTACCTCTCTTCCGAAGAGCAGTTCCAGGGTAAGCTCCTTGCTGTGTGCTGCGTAGGCGTGGATGCTGCATCCCGTTCGGCGCTGCACCTCGGCTGCTCCCTGTACATGGTCAAAATGCTGGTGCGTGATGAGGAGGTGAAGTAGCTTCTTCCCGTGCGGAAGTGTCTTTTCCAGCCAATCCACTGCGCCGAGCGGGGCGTCTATCATGACGTAGCCCTCCGGTCCTCGGAGGAGATAGGCGTTGCACGCTACCGGACCACCGGTATACTTTTGCAGCATTGCGGACATGCCGCTATGATACACCCAAGCCCCGCCCCTGGCGAGTCCAATCTGTGCCAGTATCCCTTTTTTGTCTGCTCCGGATGCAAAAACCGCACAGAATCCGAGAGAATCCCATGCGGTCGTTCTATAGTATTCGGTAAATCGGCGGTCTTAGGTCGCAATGCCGAAGTGACGCTGGATATCCGCAAAAATGCGGTCCCGCAGGGTGCGCGCCTTCTCGATGTCCCGCGTCTTTAACGAGAATCTCAGGCGTTCCGCTGTGGCATCCGGCTTATGGACTGTAACGTGACACCACCAAACACCCCTGTTGTTCCAGAGATGGTGGTTGATGTTGTCATCGTTGATACGAAGCGCGATCTTGGTCTGTGTAGGTGTCATTTTGTGTTTTGAATCTTTCTTTGAAGCTTTGCCGGGCCGGGGCCCGGACTTTCCGCGTTCGTGCCGATACCGTTTACGGTGGCATTCGTTCGGTTTTCTCCGTTGAGACACCGGAACGGGCCACCCCGTTCAAAAAAAGTGGGAAATCAATAAAGAATGCCCGCCTTCTTCAAGGTGTTGTAGGCACCGTTCTTGGAGATGGTGCGCAGAGCCTTGCAGGAAAGCTTCATGCGGATGTAACCGCCGCGTCCGCCGTTGAGCTCCGGAACCCAAATACGCTTCTCCTGAAGGTTGGGGTAAACGGTGCGGTTGACGGTCTTTGTGACGTGACGACCGATACCGCCCTTCTTCTTGGCAAGACCGGAACGATGAATACGGCGGCCTTTGTGCGGCTGGGCAAGTGTGATATTGCAGATTCTGGACATAAGATTGTGTGCGGTTAAGATTAAGCGGTGCGGCATTATACACGATTTCGGGCATTCGTCAAGCAAAACTATGAGTTTTGATGAATTTTGTCCCTCTGAATTGCTCGAAATGCAGGAAAAATCGTTCCTTATGCCCCTTTTGGGTTGATTCTTCGGGGCGATTGTGCTAGGCTGAGCAGGCATGCCGGACGCTTATCTCATCCTCTGCCACCACCTGCCGTGGCAGGTAAATGCCTTGGCTCGCTATGTGAGCAGCGGAGGGCATCGTGTCTTCGTACATGTGGACGCGCAGAGCCGCATCGCGCCGGAAATTGAGCAGGGTGAGTCGGTTCAGGTGTTGCAGCACCCCGCAACGGTTCAGTGGGGCGGGTGGGGTATGGTGGAGGCTACGCTGAAGCTGATGGCGGCCGCGCTTTCCTCCGGACAGCGCTTTCGTTATGTTCATTTGCTCAGCGGGCAGTGTTTGCCTTGCATGCCGCTCTCTCGGCTGGATGAGTCTCTTGATTTGTGCGCGCGCGAGGGGCGCCAGCTAATTGAGTGCCTCCCTCTTCCCTTACCTCGTTGGGGGAGGGATGGGGGTGTCTCTCGTGTGGGAACGTGGTATCCCCGCTGCATGGTGAGTAAGTATGATGCCTCGCACCGCTATTTCTGGTGGTACACGAACAAGTGGATACGCCTGGGCCTGCGCCGCCCGGGGTATTACTTCTTCCGTCCCTTCTACGGTGGAGCTCAGTGGTGGTCCCTGACGGGGGATTGCGTGGCGAGCATCATGCAGTTCAGCAACGCCCATCCCTTCTTCCGCTACTTTTTCCACCACACGTTCTGCAGCGACGAACTCTACATCCAGACTTGCCTGGCTCGCGTCGGTTTCCTTCCTCATTGTACAGGGGACAACATGCGTTTCCTCCAGTGGCAGCGCACCAATGACCAATCGCCCCGCGACCTCCGCCCCGAGGATTGGCCCGCCGCCTTCAACAGCGGCAAGCTCTTCGCTCGCAAATTTACCCTCTCCTCCCGGCAGTGCAACGCCTACTTCGCTTCGCTCGGCCGCTGATGGAATTTATTTGTAGTGCCTTGACTTACCATCGTGACTGTGGTATCCTCACAGCGGAGATATGGAACAGAGAGATTTATCATTTTCGCACAGTTTGTTCGACCGTAAGGGTGATGTCATGCTGGGATTTTTTTTCTTTGCTATTTACATTTTCATCTACGGGATGATGGTGTTTCGCTTCGGTTTGCATCAAGATGAGGTTTTGGATATCGTCGGTGGAGCTACCGCCACATATGTTGCAGCCGGGAGATGGGGAATGGCATTATATCGCCTTCTGATTGGAGAGGGAATGGCTCCCTGGGCTGATGGAGTGACAGCCGGTGTTTTTTTATGCGTGGCTCTTGTGCTTCAGACTCGCCTATTCGAATTGAAAGGCGGTTTGCAATGTTTCTTCGGCATTTTTGCATTGGGTACCATTCAGTTCAGCTATGTTTTGGTGTATTCTTTTCAGTCTGCGCCCGTCGCTTTGGGATTATTGTGTGCGACGGTTTCTGCCCGGATATTGAAATCGGGGAATGCCGGATGGCGAGGATATACCGCTGTCGTGGGAATGCTGGCATACGCGGTGGCATGTTATCAGGTTTGTACTATTTACTTTTTGGTCCTCCTTGCGTGCTTACATCTCAGAGAGCAATTTTCGATGCGTCGGATGATGAAGGCTGTCATCTGTCTTGCCGGGGCTTGCTGTGTTTGGTATGTGGTTCGGGCTGTTTCGATGGTTTGGGTGAGTGATGAGGTTAAACAGTATGTCCTGGATTACCAAAAAGGGATGACCCAGTGGCATACACTTCCCGGCAAAGGAGTCAAGGTATGGGCTTTGTTTGTGCTTCACTACCTTAAGGTCATGCATTTGCACGCTGTGGGGTGCCAATACGCCGGGCAGTGGGTGTATGCTTCGGCAATGTTTCCTCTTGCCTTTCTGGTGTTTAGGGAGGTCCGCTCAGGACAAAAGAAAATTGAGTCGTTGATGCGGGTCGGGATGATTTATTTTATTTGGGTAGCCCCATTCAGTATGACTTTGTTGATGGGTACCGTTCAGGGAGCGAGAACCAATCTGTCTGAGCCCCTTTCCTGTGCTTTCCTGTGGTGTGCTTTCCTATCGAAGATAAGGTTTTCTCCCTTTCGAATGGTTTTGATGACAATCTTTTCGTGCATTGTCTTGCTTCGGGGGAGTGTGGCGGTCTCTCGTTTTGCTTTCTTTGAGAAGTTTGATTTTGAAAGATGGATGACTTCGCTGCGAGCGATAGAGTTACAGGCGGCGGAGGTAGCGCATAAGGCAGGACTTGAGGATTACCGAGTTTATTGTTGCAACCTTAATAAGAGACCATCCAAGAAGATAGGCTGGAGTCTTCCCGTTGAACGGGGAATTGATCCGGTGAAAGCCGGAACTCTGATGTGGTATATTGAACCGTGGAAGCTGGATCATCTCAGTTTGCCGAAACGAGGAATTTTTCCTCGGGAAATAAGACGGGCCCCGTCATGGCCGAACCCCGGGTCTTTCGTGATTGCCGGTGGCGATGTTTATGTGCGAGTGGACAATTTATAATACCGTAGTTTCTTGCAGAAGAACTTACCCTCATGCGGTAAAAAATGCTTGACTAATCGCTCGGGAAAGGGTAACCTTGGGGTGTCACAACAGACGATAAAGCTATGTCTCGTATACCGATTATTGCAGCGAACTGGAAGATGAACATGGGCCCGAAGGAGGCTAAGGCTTTCTTGGCGGCGTTCAAGGAGGAGAAACTTTGCGATTGCAAATGCGTGGAGAAGGTGATCGTTCCCCCGTTTGTAACGATTCCGGCCGTGATGGAAACGCTGAACGGCTGCAAGTGCTTGGGCGTGGGCGCTCAGGACGTGAGCGACCGCGACAACGGTGCCTTCACCGGTGAGATTTCCACGGCCATGCTGCAGGAGCTGGGCTGCGGCTATGTGGTGCTCGGTCACAGCGAGCGCCGTCAGTACCATGGTGAGACGAACGCCTACATCAATAAGAAGATCAAGAAGGCCTTGGCCGCCGGCTTGGTTCCCATCTACTGCATCGGCGAGACGCTTGAGCAGCGTGAGGGTGGTCAGCTGGAGAGCGTGCTCAAGACCCAGGTGGTCGATGGCCTGGAGGGCCTGACCCCGGAGCAGGTCGCGGGCCTCGTGATCGCTTACGAGCCGGTGTGGGCCATCGGCACGGGTAAGACGGCTTCTGCCGAGGACGCCCAGTCCGCCCATGCCTTCATCCGCAGCGTGGTGGCTGACACCTTCGGTGCCGAGGCTGCCGCTAAGGTGCGCATCCAGTACGGCGGTTCCGTGAAGCCCGGCAATGCCAAGGAGCTGATGGGCCAGCCGGACATCGATGGTGCTCTGGTGGGCGGTGCCGCGTTGAAGGCTGATTCCTTCGCGGCTATCATCCGCGCTTCCGTGTAAGGCAGCACACGTTGAATCTCTTGCCCCCGGCGTTCCCAGAGAGCCCGGGGGTATTTTCATGAAGGCGGCTTATGTACTGGAAATGGAAGCAGAATTACGCCAAGCCCGGGGTATTTTTCGGGAGTTTCTTGGTGTTCATGAACATGAACCGCGAGCACGTCCCCCTCTGGCAGTTCGGGTTGGAGCATATCGACCTGCCGCGTACCGGGCGTTTGCTGGATGTGGGGTGCGGCGGTGGGGGGCTGATGCGCATGGTGCATGAGCTTGCCCCGCAGTTGCACCTCACCGGCGTGGATTATTCTCCCAAATCCGTCGCAGAAACCTTGCGGGTGAACCGCAGGGCGGTGCGTGACGGCATGTTGGATGCCGTCGAGGGTAGCGTTTCTGCCTTACCCTTTGCCGATGACTCCTTTGATGTTGTCACCAGCAGTGAGTCTCTGTATTTTTGGCCTTGCCCGGCAGAGGACCTGAAGGAGATCGCTCGGGTCATGAAGCCCGGGGCCGGCCTGATGATATGCCTGGATTGCTGCGATCCCGATCGCTGTCCGGAGGCTGCCCGGCGTATCAAGGGAATGCGCGTTTATACGCCGGAGGAGCTGGTCGCTTTCGCCACGGGGGCCGGGCTGCAGGCGGCGCAGTGCCACCTGCAGCAGGGCTCCGGACGTGTCTGCTTGGTCGCTCGTAAGTAGCGCCCCGGGCTTCGCTAGGCGGACAGGTTGCACCATCTGCTTTGCCCTGCGGGGGTCAGCTCCAGATCGGCCTCCAGGTTCAGCAGCCCCGACATGGGGAAGCAAACGTTGAGGTGGATGGTGATGCATGATTCCTCAATCACCATGGACAGTGAGTTGAGGAGCGGCTCGTCATCCGGGTCGACGTCGCTGCATTCCTGCAGGGCAGGAAGCTGCAGGTCGATGATGTCCATCAGCAGGTCCGCGCGGGCCTCCTCGCTCATCTTGCGAAGGGCCCTCTGCAGTTTCTCGAAATCGTATTTGTAGATCTTAGCCATAATAGTGAGTCGCGAGTTTGTTCGCCTCGCTGCTTCCTTTTGTGCAAATTCCGTGCCAATTCCAAAATAGCCCGAAAAACGCGGATTAGAGCCGATTTTAGTCCCTTTTGGGATGAAAATCCCCATTCGGGGATGGGAGGTGGTTAATAAAATTTGACCACCCGGTCTCAAAATGAACACTCTGCGCCGTTCATGGGGGCGCCTACCATCCCCAGAATCTCCTCTGTCGAGAGGTTCAGCAGCAGTTTTTCCAGTCCGCCGGATAACAGGGCGTCGGCGAGGGCTTTCTTCCGCTCAATCATGCGGTGGATGTTTTCCTCGATAGTACCACGGCAGATGAGAGGGTGAACAACGACGGGATTTTTTTGCCCGATGCGGTAGGCGCGGTCGCTGGCTTGGTTCTCCACGGCCGGGTTCCACCAGCGGTCGAAGTGGATGACGTGGCGGGCTCGGGTGAGGGTGAGGCCTGTGCCGCCGGCGCGCAGGGAGAGAATGAAGAATCGGGGGCCGCGCGGGTCTCGGAAGGCTTCCACCATGGCTCGTCGTTCTTCCAGTCCGGTGCCGCCGTGCAGGCAGAGTCCGGGCGAGCCGAAGATGCCTTCCAGGTAGTCGTGCAGGGGCTCGATGATGCTGCGGTATTGGGTAAACACCAGGCAGCAGTCTCCCGCGGCGGCGATGTTTTTTGCCAGGTGGCCCAGACGTTGCATTTTGCCGCTTTTTTCCGGGTCGTAGTAGTTTTCCCCCAGGTACTGGGCGGGGTGGTTGCAGATTTGCTTGAATTTGCCCAGAATGGGTAAAACGAGGGCCAGTCGCGTTTGCGGGTCCGGTTCGGCAAGGACAGCGCGCAGGTTGTCGACTTCGCGGGCGTAGAGGCGGGTTTGTTCAGGGGTAAGCAGGCAATAAGCGGCTTGCTCGGTTTTGGGGGGAAGCTCCGGCAGGAGTGCGGGGTCGCTCTTCAGTCTGCGCAGCATGAAGGGGCGTACCAAGCGCCGCAGGGGGGTGTAGTCGCTCCCCATCTCCCGCACCATGGTGGCAAATTCCTTCTCGTTGCCCAGCAGTCCGGGGGTCAGAAAGCTGAAGAGGCTGTGCAGTTCCATCAGAGAGTTCTCCACAGGGGTGCCGGTCAGGGCCACGCGCCGCCGAGCCGAGGCTTGCAGGCGGAGTACCGCTTGTGTGCGCTGTGAGCCGGCGTTCTTGATGGCCTGTGCTTCGTCGAGAACCAGGGCAGGGAGGGGGCAGCGTGGGAGGCGCTCGAGGCGTGTCACCATGCCGTAGGTTGTCAGGGCAACATGTGCCCGGGCCAGGAGCTTCTCCGGGGTGCGATGTAGGGTGTCGACTTCCGTGCGGCTCAGGGCATAGGGGTGCAGAATCAGGGTTCGGAGCTGCGGGGCAAAGCGGTTCAGCTCATCCTGCCAGTTGGTAATCAGGGAGGCCGGGGCCACCACCAAGGCGGCTCCGTGGTCCAGCTCGCGGGCTCCGTGCAGGTGCACCAGCCAGCTGATGACCTGCAGGGTTTTGCCCAAGCCCATGTCATCGGCCAGGCAGGCCCCGAAGCCGCTTTCCGTGACGTTCAGCAGAAAGCGCACGCCCTCCTCTTGGTAGTGTCGCAGGGTGCGGTGCAGAGCGTCGGGTAACAGCGGGCGGATATTGCCGAAGTGCAGGTTGCTGAGGGCGAGGGTCAGGCGCTCTCCGAGTTTTAAGCGCAGTCCGTCTTCCGGGGGTGGTAACGGGGGCAGGGCCTCGCTGCGTTTGCCCAGCAGATAGCGCAGACCCGTCAGCAGGGGAATTCCGCCGGCTGCCATGCGTGTGGCGCGGCGCCAGCTCTCCATCAGGCACACCAGGCGCTCGCGGTTCAGTCTCACCCACTCACCGCGGAAGCGGACTAGGCCGTCGTCTCCGGCCAGGAGCTGTTCCACCTCTTCATCGGTCAGGTAACGGTCTCCCAGGGCAATCTGCGGCACAAAGCGTACCAGGGAGTTGATGTTAACAGATGGTGCGCCGTCGGGTTTTCCGCCCCCGTCGTCGGTGTCCATGGTAACGACCAGTTCAGCCTTGGGTGGGCGGGTTTTCCACAGGTTGACCATGCGCACCTCGATTCCTGCCGCCTCGAGACGCGGCATGCCCTCCAGCAGGGCGTAGGCTTGCTGCGGTCCCCAAGCACAGGGTTTATAGACGTCCCCGCTGTTGATCACCTGAGACCAGAATCCATCTTCAGCCGCTAATTGTCTCAGGGGGCGCAGCAGGTCGCTCAAGGCGGCATGGTCATTGGCAAGAAGGCGCGCGGCCAATCCCAAGGGGGCGTGGCGGGGCTTATCGTCCGGGCCTACCTTGTGTACGAAGGTTGCCAAGAAGGCGAAGGGGCGATTCTGTGCATCCTCACCGGCATTTTCTGCCAAGTGAAAGCACAGGCGCCCCAGCTGCTGCCATCCCTCGCCCAGTTTGCCGAGCCATTCCACGGGGGTACAGCATTCCTTCTCCGCCGCGCGTGCCAAAGCCGGGGCCAGGCTCCCGAACCATCGGACCAGCAGCCCTGCGCTCATCTCCTGCCCCGCCAAGGGAGGCATCGCTTCCGTCCAGGCTGCCGCCTCCTCGGCCGTCGGGGGGAGCACGGCCGCGGCTTCCTCACCCCTTCCGGCTGCGCGTAGATAGCGCATCAGGCGCTCTCTTGCCTTATCCCGCAGCCACTGCAGCACCGGTGCCGCTCCCATCGGTACCCCGAATCTCAGCAAATCCAGCATCCCCGCCCCGACCGAGGCTGCAAAGGCCCGCTCCAAGCGGGGCGCACACCCCCTCGGCTCAATACTTGCCCCCCCGTCCTCCTCAACTCTCAACCGGATCTCCACTCCCCCATTCTACCTGCCTACACCCCTTTTGCCAAGCCTTATCTCGGACTTGTCGTCATCCTGCGGTTCATTTTACCCAAGAAGATGAGCGCAGTCAGAGGGGAGAGCATAAGGATTTTCTCAAGGAGAATGCACACATAGCAAATGAGAATAGATAGAGTTCCCAACGCCAGGGCGGTCATGACCGAGTTCCCACCGCCGATGATCGGCAGGTCTGCAGGCTGGCACTGCCCAGTATCCAGCCCCACCGGCGGTGAAGAATAAAAGAGACAACGTAGAGGAAGAAGGCAAACAGTACCCCGGCCCACGCGTTCCTGAATTTCCTGCTCAGCCATATGTAGAGGGCATAGTACACCTGCAGAGTAAAGAGACAGATGAGGAACCAGCAGGCCACGTTACCGGTGATGATGCAGTGCAATGAGTCCGTCAAATTGTAGTTTCGCCAGCTGTCTGCGTAACCGAATAGCAAAGGCGAACACAAAAGCCAGACAACATAGGGGACCATGATCCCGATCATACGCTTTCGTATGAACTGTCCGATACTGCTGCGCTGCATTGAAAGGTGGGCCGCACAGCCGGCCAGGGTAAAAAACAGCGGCATATGGAATGAGTAAATAAACTCTTTCAGGTGGGGACATTTGTAACTGATGTGCCCCAGCACGACCAGCACAATGGCCAACCCCTTCAGTACATCCATCCACTCCACTCTATCCTGTTTTATACACGGACTCATGGGGAGAGTCTACAGCATTCGCAATGCTGTAGGCGTTTTAATGCATAAGACGTTGAGACTCAACGTCTTATGAAGAGGCTCATTATTCGGCCCGATTAGTAGCGAAACCGGAGAATCCTGATTCTTCAACGTTTTTCGAACATATGGCTTGACTACAGCATTGCGAATGCTGACATCGATCCGGTGGAGGTGGTAATTTCGGTGATCCGTCAAATCAGGTGAAATGGACACAATCGTCGGACCCCGAGGTACAGAGGGAGTCTTACCGGTTCTCACGGAACGTCAAACTCGTCCTGAATATATCTTGTTGATGAAAGATAAAACGGTTTCGAAAACGCGAACCGCCTGATCCTTCGTTTCCTGCCTAAAAGAACACCAGGTAAGAGGATGGGCGATGTTTTGGTTATGTGGATGAATTGTTATCCTTGCGTGGTGAAACAGGGGCCTTTGGATTCCTTTTCAAAAAAAGAAGGAGGTATCCGTGCATGATTTTCGCGCTTTGGGCGAGGGCTTGTCGCAGGGGGAAGCGGTAGAGTTCCGGGCGATTGGTGCGAAAATTTTGCCGATGGGGTACGGAATCTCATTGACATAGGCGGTCGGATGTGGCATAGTATCAGCACAATCCACCGATATTATGTCTTTCACCATTCAAAATGTAGAAATCGGCGGCAAAAAGCCGTTTTATATTCTCGGCCCTTGCTCGCTGGAGAGTGAGGAATTCGCTTGGGAGATGGCGCGCAGCATTAAGGATATCTGCACGCGGCTTCAGGTTCCCTTCATTTTCAAGGCCTCCTACGATAAGGCGAACCGCACCAATGTGAAGAGCTTCCGCGGCCCGGGAATTCGCGAGGGCTGCCGCATTTTGGCAGAAATCGGGGAGGAACTGAAAATCCCCGTGGTGACGGACGTGCACACCGAGGACCAGGCGGAGTACGCAGGCCGCTATGTGGACCTGCTGCAGGTTCCGGCTTTCCTCTGCCGCCAGAGTGACCTGCTGGAGGCCTGCGCCAAGACGGGACGCCCCGTGAACATCAAGAAAGGGCAGTTCCTGGCACCTTGGGATTGCATGAACATCTGCGAGAAGATGGAGGCCTTCGGCTGTGAGCATTTCATGCTCTGCGAGCGCGGCACCAGCTTCGGATATAACAACTTGGTGGTGGATATGCGCGGCATGTACTGGATGAAGAAATTCGGCTGCCCCGTGGTGTTCGATGCCACGCACTCCGTGCAGCGACCCGGTGGGTTGGGCGGCGCTACCGGCGGGGACCGCGAGCTGGCCCCCGTGCTGGCCAATGCCGCGATGGCCGTGGGCGTGGACGGCGTGTTCATGGAGGTGCACAAGGACCCGGACCACGCCATGAGCGACGGCCCGAACCAGATTTACCTGCGCGACTTGGAGAAGGTGCTCACCAACCTGCAACGGGTGCGCGCGGCCTTCGACGAGTTGGTGTAAGCCCGTTTCCGCTCATGCGATGTGCTTTGATCCTGTGCGCCTGCTTGGCTGCCGCCCCCGTGGGTGCGCAGTCTAAGGTGGGGGTGCCGCCGGAGGGCGAGTTCCCGGGCTTGCAGGTGCTGCCGGTGGGTACCGTGGTGCGCAATATCACCATGCCGCGTTACGGTGATCACAAGCTCACCTCCCTGCTGAAGGCGGATAGACTGCGGGTTGACTCGCGCTCCCGGGTGAGCATGCACGTCATCGATGCGCGTCTTATCGGGGACGACCCCGAACACCCGACCCGCATCTCCGCCCCGGCGGCTCAGTACTGCTTCCGGCGTCGCGTGGTGATGACGGATATGCCCGTTACCGTGCAGGACTCGCGTTTCCGGGTTGAAGGCAAGGGGATTGTGTTCAGCATGGAGCGCAAGATCGGTTATGTGCCGGGGCCGGTACGCACCGTGATTTCATCGGAAACTTTTAACCCGCAACGGAAAAAATGAGGAAGGCCCTTTGCCTGATTCCTGCGGCATTGGCCGCAGCCTGGGGCGCGGAACCCGCTCCCCTGCCGGAGGCCCCGTGGTTGGAGTCGGCCCTGCAGCGCAGTCTCGGTATCATGGAGGGGCTGGCCCAGGACCGCAGTCTGGTGCTCCCCGCGCTGCAGTTCCTCGGCAAGCCGGAGCCCGTGGAGAACTCGACCGGGGATCGCGCCCCCGCCGAGATGGTCCCGCCGGCCGAGGGCGAGAGCGTGGTGCTGAGCGACGGCGGGGTCCTGTTCGATGCGGAACACCGATTGGTGGCGTATTCGGACAACGTGCGCGTGCAGGATCCTCGGCTGAAGCTGCATGCCTCGCAGCTCCTGATCGTCGAGTTCCGCAAGCAGCAGGTTGACAATGCGAAGGAGGGTGTGCAGGATCGCATACAGCGTCCCGACGAGGCTGCAGCCAAGTCTCCGGCGACTCCGGAAGCACCGCCGGAGACGGAGAAGAAGCCGACCGCCGAAGAGCCGCCGACCGAGGCCGTGACGCAGTTTGCTTTCGTCAGTGCGGAGCGAAACCAAATTTACCTTCAATCGACCGAGCGCATCGACCTGAAGCGCGGGGACACGGAACTGCATGTGGAGCCTAAGGACGGGCAGGCCGCGCTGCTGGCGGATGAGGCGGGGAATGTGACGGTGACGGGCGGCAAAATTTCCATGTCGTGGGTAGATAAAGAGGGACGCCCCGGTTCTCTGCTGGCGGAGGGCACGCTTTATTACCACGGGACGGAGCATTGCGTGACGAGCCGCGGGGAGGTGCAGATGCGTACGGCGGATGGCTCCCTGCACTGCACAGAGTCCCTCTGTGTCTTCCTTTCCCCGGCGGAGGAACAGGAGGCGCCTCGGGACGGCTTCATGAGCCGACTGCTGGGAACCCGCTTGGACGGCGTGCGGCATGCCGTGGCGCGGGGGGAGGTGCAGCTCACCATGCAAGGCACGGATAAACGCGGCACGGTGGATGCCCGCGGGCAGGAGCTGGTTTATCGCGCCGAGCCCGGTATGGTGGAGCTCCGCAGGAACTGCTCGCTCTGCTACGGCGGAGAGAGTACGGTGTTCGCCGACGAGAGTATTTGTTTGCAGCCGAACGGCGATCTGTTATTGCGAGGCGAGGTGGTGCACGGCTCTTATGTGCGCCCGGGGAAGGAAGGGCAACAGCCCGCGCCGGGGAGCTTCCGCGCAGCGGGGCCCTTGGTCTTCACGGCGGCGGATGGGTGCATCCGCGCAGAGGAGGGCTTTTATATGAAAGATGCGGCCGGTACTTTCCGCTGCCTGGGGGCGGCTGTGCTCACCCTGCGTCCCGGTGCGCAGAAGGTGCCTCCGCGTGCCGAGGTGGGTAACCTGAACCTGGCCCTGCTGGGCTACGGCGACCCCGTGCGCCTGCATGCCGTGCAGGAGGTGCAGGCGGACTACGCGGACCCGGAGACGGGTGATACCGGTTGTCTGCGCGGCGAGGAGATGGCGGCGGATCTGGAGGCCGGCACGCTGCGTGTACGGAGTCTGCCGGGGAAGGCTGCCGTGGCGGCGTATCGCGGGGCCCGTGCCGAGGCTGTTTCCGATGCAGCGGAGTCTGTTATCGACTGCGCACAGTCGGGGGATGTGCACCTGACGGGCGACCGCATTACCATGCGCATGCAGCAGGAGCAGGGGGAGAGTGTCTTCACCTGCACGGAGTCCGCTGTGTTGACCCGAGCTGACCGCACCTTCGTGGGCGGCCCGCTCTCGGAGCTGCATGCCCCGCAGGCCATCGTGACGAGCCGGGGGAAGATTACCCTGCACTTGGCGGAGGGGGAGGCGAAACCGGCTAGCTCCCAACAACAAGTGGCGGCTGCTAACTTTAACTACGTCGGCGTGGAGAGTGTGGCGACGGATGAGGGCTGTACGGCCCGCACGTCCCGAGGCTCCATGCAGTGCGAGGGCAAGGTGCGCATGACGCTGAATCCGCGTCCGGCTAAGGATGATGAGTGGGGCGGTCTGCTGACCCTGCGCGCGGAGGATCGCGTGGCTGTGGCCGGCCGCTCCGGCGATGGGCGCTTGTTGCGCGGCACGGGTGACCTGCTGGTGGCGGATGCGGCGACCGGTACCAAGCGCCTCAGCGGCCGTCGGGTGACGCTGAGCGATGGTAACAATACGCACGTGGCTTCCGGCGCCGGTGCGGCCGTGGTGTTGGATAACAAGAATAACGCTCGGGTGTTCGGGGCCGTGCAACAGACGGTTTCCACCCGTATTCATGAGCAAATCGAGAAGAATAAACAAAAGAAGGAGCAATAGACATGAATACTTTACTGGATGCCCGTGGGCTCTGCAAGTCCTACAAGTCGCGTCAGGTGGTGAATGATGTGAACCTATTGGTGGGCAGCGGTGAGATTGTGGGTTTGCTGGGGCCTAACGGTGCCGGTAAAACGACCTCGTTTTATATGGTAGCGGGCCTCGTGCGGCCGGATACGGGTACGGTGAGTTTCTGCGGGCACGATATCACGGGCTGGCCCATGCACCTGCGTGCGCGTCTCGGGATGGGTTACCTCCCCCAGGAGGAGTCGATTTTCCGCAAGCTCACCGTGGAGGAGAATCTGATGGCTATTCTGGAGACCCGTCGCGACCTCTCGCGCAAGGAGCAGCGGGCCAAGGCCGAGGAGCTCATGGAACGCTTCGGTATCACCAAGCTGCGCAAGAGCCAGGCCATCCAGCTTTCCGGTGGTGAAAAACGGCGTCTGACCATCGCGCGCGCGCTGACCACAAGCCCCAAGCTCCTCATGCTCGATGAGCCCTTCGCGGGCGTCGATCCCATCGCCGTGCAGGATATTCAGCACATTGTTGCTTCGCTGCGTGAGACGGACGGGCTGTCCATCCTGATTACGGACCACAATGTGCGCGAGACGCTCGGTATTGTGGACCGTGCCTATATCCTTTTCGAGGGGCGCGTGATTAAGCACGGTAATACGGAGGAAATCGCCAACGATCCCAAGACGCGCAAAATCTACCTGGGCGAGGATTTCAAGATGTGATCACCGGATTTCCCTGCCGCTTATTCCGGGCGGCGGGGTGATTCCTCCGCAATGATGAAGTGCGGGCGGCGCTTGACCTCCAAATAGGTCTTGGAGAGGTAGCGTCCGAAGATGCCGAGGCAGAAGAGCTGCACCCCCGCGAGCAGCAGGATGATACACACCATGGAGGCCCAGCCCCCCACGGAGCAGTGGTAAACAAGCTCGCGGACAATGATGAAGATGATGCCTACGCCCGCTCCGACCATGAAGAAGAGCCCGAGAAAAGCGGCTAACGAAAGCGGGGCCGTGGTGAAGGCGACAATGCCTTCCAGCGAATAGCTGAAGAGCTTGCGGAAGGACCACTTTGTCTCGCCGGCGATGCGCTCTACGTTCTCGAACTCAATCCACTTGGTACGGAAGCCGATCCACTCATACAGGCCCTTGGAGAAACGGCAGACCTCCGGCATGGAAAGCAGGGCATCCACCGCCGGGCGGCACAGGAGCTTGTAGTCCCGAGCACCATCCACCAACTTGGTGTCGGATACCATATTGATGAGCCGGTAAAAACAACGCGCGAAGAAGGACCGGATAGGCGGCTCGCCCTTGCGGTTCACGCGGCGGGTACCGGCGCAATCATAGCCCTCCTCCCGCACGGCCTTCAGCAGCTCGGGCAACAGAGCCGGCGGGTCCTGCAGGTCGGCATCCATCACCGCCGCATAATCCCCGCTCGCGCGGCTGAACCCGGCCAGCATGGCCGCCTCCTTCCCGAAGTTGCGGGAGAAAGACACATAGCGCACCCCCTCCTGCTGCGCCGCCAGCTCGCGAATGATGCCCAATGTATCATCCCTGCTGCCGTCATTCACAAAAATCACCTCCGCCTTCACATCCGTCATGGTATCCAATACCCGCCGCAACTCCGCCATAAAGGGGCGCAGTGCCGCACTCTCGTTGTAACAGGGGACGATCAGCGAAACGGTGGTCATGGCACTATTGTACGCTGCCGCGCCCCCCTTGTCAAGCCGTCTGTGCAGAAAAACGGGCTGCAACAAGGGGGGCTTGCGGATGTCGTCAGGCGATTGCGGTGATAACGCTCGGTTCGCCCGTCCGGGGGATGGAGATGAGGGTAACGCTGACGGACTCCTCCGGGCGATCCAGGGCGGCGGCCAACATGCGGCGGTAACAGTTCATCTGTTCCCGGTAGCGGTCGAGCCCGGCGGGGTTGGCATCCGTTTTGTAGTCGAGGATTTGCACTCGGCCGTCTGCTCGCAGAACAAAGCGGTCGATCACACCGGATGTCCACTCTTGTCCGGCCACGGATTCCAGCGGCTGCTCATTGAAAGCGCAGTCGCCGGGGGCCAACTCGAAGAAGGCGCGGATAGCGGGCACCCGCAGAGCTCGGGCCGCGGCTTGCTCTGCCTCATCGCCCGGCTCTCGGTACCAAGCGGGGGCGGCGTCCTCCCCCTGCCAGCTCAGCAACTGCTCCAAGCAGGCATGCACACGGGTGCCGAAGGCCAAGGCCTCCGTGCGGTCGCCTCCGTGCCCTTTGTTCTCGGTGCCGGCCGGTGTTTCCTCGTGCGAGGAGGGCCTGAGACGCCTGCGACGCGGGACGCTCACCGGCAGCGGCCCGCGTTCTGCGGCCTCGGCTTCGGTTCGGTCTTCGAAATCAATGTCGCGGTACCACTCCCGATTCCCGCCCGGGGTCTCATACATCAGCACCTCGTCATCCTGCTTCATGGACTCCTGTACCTCCGGGTCCTCGATGGCCATTTGCAGGCGCTTGTGGTTGGATTCGTCGGTGAGGGCACTTTCGCTCTTCTTGTAGGCGTCATCCAGGAAAATATAGGTTGCGTATCGGGCGCGGGTGAGGGCAACATACAGCAGGTTCTTGTTGTCCGTGACGTGTTTCTCGATCTCTTCCTGTAGCATGAATCCCAGCTCCGGACTTGCCTTGCAGAACAGAAGTTTCGTGTCGGCCGGGGGGATGAAGAGGTTGCTCAGACCGCTTTCCGGATCATTTCCCGCCCGCCCGGTGATGACGTTGATGTCATCCGGGGACACATCCTTTGATTCCGGGTAGCCGATTCTTGTGCCGGACTTGAAGGGGAGGATAACGACATCGTACTCCAGCCCCTTGCTCTTGTGCATGGTGGAGATCTGGACACAGGCCCGGGGCGGATTTTCCTTGCGCGTCAGTTGCTCGATAAAGTCCAGCCATTCATCAATGGTGCCCCCGCCGTCGGCATCGAATTGTGCGGCTGCGGTCAGCCAGTCCCGCAGGCGTTCGCTCTGGAATGTACTCAGTTGCACGTTCCTGTCGCGCAGGTGGCGCGCGATGTCACTCATGAGGGCGGCGTAGCCCTGCTCCTCAACGAGGGCGAGCATGCGGCAGTATTGCTCCTCCTCAGCGTAATCATGCAGCGGCGATGCGTTCACCACGGATTGACAATAGGTGTCCAGCGGGTGCCCCAGCCACTTGAACAATGCCCGGAGTGTTTGCCCCAGAGGGGAATCCGTGCCGATGAGAATGTCGTTAATCAGGATGGAGGGCAGCTCCGGGCAGCGGCTGCGGAGGAGGCGGTAGATGTCCTCGCACTCGGTGTTACCGCGGCAGAGAATGCCGACGCTCATGCGTTTTTCGCGGATGGGAAGTTTGCTGACGATATCGATGGTGCGCTCCCACAGGGCCTCCTTGCCGGTGCTGCCTTTCGCGAGGCGCCGCATGCAGACGTAACCGTGTTGCTTTTTGTTATAAGCCTCGGCCTGCGGCCAATAGCGGCGGTCTTCCTTTGCAAAGACGAGGTTGGCAAAGTCCAGGACCTCCTGCGTTGATCGTCGGTTAATGGTCAATTGGGCTTTTTGCAGATAAGAGGAAAGCGGGGTATTGCCGCTGCGCAGTCGCCGGAATATCTCGGGTGTGGCGTTGCGCCAGCCATAGATGCTCTGTTTGTCATCGCCTACAATGAAGATGCTGTGATCGCCCGCCTTCTGCTCCGGGTTTTCCTGCTGGTCAACGATGTTCTTGAGAATCGGGCTGAGGGCCATCCACTGCATGCGGCTTGTGTCCTGGAACTCATCGAGCATCCAGTGCATGATCTTGTTGTCCAGTCGGAAGGTGAGGTCATTCAGGCTGTCGCTTTCGCGGATAAGCTGCATGGCCTTTTGGGTGTAGTCGTTTGTGGTGAAGAGGCCGCGGGAGCGTACCTCTCGTCCGTAGCACTGTTCGAAGCGTTCTATCAGGGCAAAGATGGCGCGTGTCTGTTGCTGTGCGTGGTAAAGAGCATCGAGTCTTTCCCGCTTATAGAGCTTGTTGACGATTTGTGCCAGGGGCTTTTTTCTGTTCTCCGGTTTGCCGATGGTCTTGATGACAGTATCACGCGTTTTATCAAACTTGTGCTCGCGAACCTTGGCGGTGATGTTTCGGACGGAGGCTTCTTTCAGCCCCAGCCTCTCTTCTTTTCGATCGCACAGGGCGGCGATTTCCTCTTCAAAGCGATCGAGTTCCTCCGAGGTCAGGGGGCGTATGGACTCCTCGGGCAAGTCCGTGGGGAGATTGTTCCACGGCTGTTCGTCACGGTTCCTCAGATAGAGGTCGTGATATTCACTGAGGAGTTCACGTATGGTCCCCACCGGATCGACCGGAGATTTGGGGGAAGCGGCACGGAAGTTGTCAAGGAAGCGCCGGACCGACTCGTCCCCTTCCTCCTCGATTTCCCGGCAAAGGGCCAGGATGGCATGCTCGCGCGCCTCCTGTTCCGCAGCTCCCATGATAACGGAGGGGGTTCCCGTGCCCAGATCCTCGGCGTGCAGGTTGACCAGTTGCGTGAAAAAGCTATCCATGGTGCAGAGCCGGAGTTGGGAAAAACGGTCGACCATTTTTTTGAGCAGCCCGCAGAAGTACTGTTGCAGGTTCTCGGCCCGTCCCATGGGGGTGCCTTCGGTGTCTGTGCCCTCCGGCAGCAGGGCGGGGAGACCGCTTTCTCCGTTCCAGAGTCCGCGGACGGCTTCTGCCAGTGCGTTCGCCTTGTCCGGGGACTCCGCCCCCTCTGCCAGACGTGACAGAATGCGGTCTCGGAATTCGCCCGCTGCCTTGCGGGTGAAGGTGAGGGCTACAATGGAGGCCGCATCAACCCCGAGGCAGAGGAGGGCGACGAATCGGAGCGCCAGTTGGTAGGTTTTTCCCGTGCCGGCGGAGGCGGAAATGAGGGTGCCGGTGACTCGGTAAGATGTTTCCATGTCGGATAATGAGCTTAGTCGTTGGTAAGGTTCAGGAGACGGCGAAGGCCGTCCGGGGCGAGGTCGTGAATATCGGCGAATTTTTGTCCGTAACGGGCCGCTTTCTTCAGGGTGAGCATCTCGGCACTCACCAGACAGGTGCCGCTGCGGATGTGACGGGCGGCAAGAAGTGCCCATTCCATGGCGCTGTCGTGGGCCTCCGTGTCGTATTCCGGCCATGAGCTTAACTCGGCCTTCTTCTCATTGAGGGAGAGAACCATGTATGCTATTTCCGGGAGTTTGGCTCCGGCCTCTGCGACGCAGCAGCGCACATATTCGGCGTAGAGGGGTAATTGCAACTCCTGCCACGCGTGTGCGGCCTCCGTCGGTTTTCTGTTACCTTTGGTGGGCGGAATGAGATATGCCGGGGGAAACTCCGGTAAGTGTTTCCTGTAGAGGTTGATCTCGTCCGAATCTAACTGCCTGAGGTGTTTCTCATACGGTGTCTCACTCTTGCCGGTTTTGTAGTCAATGACTCGGTAGATGTTTCTCCCGGGGTGATAATCCAGGCGGTCGATGCGCATGGAGAACGGATAGGCCGTGCCCATTTTCTCATCCGGGAGGCTGAACTCCGCCGTGGTCTCGGTGGCGCAAGTGGTCCATCCGTCCGCCAGATCCTTGTAGTAGACGGCGGCAAAGTCCCGGAGGACAGCCTGCATATTTTCGTATTGAGGAATGCGGTTAACGGCTATTTGCTCGCCGAAGAGCCGCTTGCAATCTGCGGCGAGTAGGTCCAGGCAGGCTTCGCGTATAGTCTCTTCCGTGGCACCGTCCGCGGTGGGAAAGCGATCACCGATTTTTTTGAGTATGTCGTGCAGCAGGGTGCCCGCATCGTTGGGGCGCAGGAGGGTGGATTCAGTGTCGAATGCTTTGTAGGCATCTAACCCGTAGAGCTTGCTGAGCCAGAATACGAGTGGGTCTGCAAGAAATTCCTTCAGGGTGCTGGGGGAGAAGGGCTTGTCCTGCGAATTCCAAGGATTGGGGTGTTCCGCATCGACCAAGGTGCGTTTAGAGTCGGGTACGCCGGAGAGGTCGCGGATGAACCATTCGCCGCGCTCGAAGGCAGGCATCAGTCGCCGGGTCTCCACCTCGCGGAAGAGTTTGTTAACGCGCTGCGGCAGCTCGCGATCGCGGCAGCGAATGAGGAGGGCGGAGGCGGAGACGCTGTCGCCGGTGCTGAGGCCGCGTGCGATGATGATGTCTGCTCTCCTGTGGCTGTTCATCAGCATGGTAAGCAGATAACTATCTCGCGCGGTGCGGCGTGCGCGGCAGTTCATGCCCAGGTGCTCACAGAGGCTGTCGGGTAAGTAGGCGTTGGGGGAGGATTCCTCCGGCACGCAGCCGTCGTGCAGTCCCGTGAGCAGCAGGTGGCTGCCGGGGGCGAAGATAAGCTCTAACCAGCCGTTGGCGTCCAGCACGGTGTCGGCGCGCTCTTCCGCGGGGGCGGGAAGTTTTGTTAAACCATCGAGTAGCAGCCCCGTCGCTTCTTCGGCGGAGGACAGGGAAGGATGCTCCGCGACAAGTCGTGCTACGTCGGTGTAGCGCTCTGCTGCCCGCCGCAGCATGTTGCCGTAGGGGGTGTCGTTCGCTTGTTCGGTGATTTGCCGGCCGAGGGTCTCGAGGGGCTCGGCGGACTTGCCTTCGCATGCCTGCCGCACCATGGCTTCCACCTGCTCGACGTAGGGACAGAAGTTCGTATATCGGACGGGGCATGAGAGTCCCTCAAGTGTTTCCGGGTGGCAGAGGTATTGATGGAGGTTGGCCCTGCTGTCGGGATACAGTGTTTTGGCGATCCAGTCCAGCATCACGTCGAGTTTGCGGGGGGATTTCAGGCCGAATGCGCGCTGAAGAATCGGGTTCCGCAGCAGGTCTTGGTACCCGGCTGCTCGGTTAGGCGTTCGTGTGGCTTCGAGTAGCTGCCGAACGAGCAATACGGGGGGCGTTCCTGCGGCGAGTCTGCCCGCGGGGTCCGTGACGCGCAGGCCGTGTTGCCCGAACTCGGCCCGCAGGGCGGGGATGAAGCGTGCATCGCAGGTGCCGAGGGCGATGTCCGCTGTGGTATAGGTCGCGGGGACGGCGGTTCGTTGCCGTTCCTCGGCCATGCAATTCAGGGCATTGGCGGCGGCGTCATATTCATCGGACGCCACGTGAATCTGCTCATCGCGGATGTCAATGGGGCAGGTCTGCCAATAGGCGCGCAGCGGTTCGCCGAAGGCATCAAAGCGGTTGGCATATTCCTGCGGCGCGATGACCCATGCCCGCACGCGTACTCCCTGCTGCATCAGCAGGTGCAGGAGCCGGCGCGTGGCGGGGGAAACCTGCGGCAGACCTGCCAGAATCACCTGTTCTGTCCCCGGGGGAAGATGTGGCTCTGTCCGGGCCCCCTGCGGCTTTTTGCCCCGAGCAACCAAGGCATCATCCACGCATCGGAAAAGGTCGCAGAGCTGTGTCCAGCGTTCCTCGGCCTCCGGTCCCCACGGTGCCCCGGGCTGGCTCAACTCCTGTACGACCTCTTCCGGACTCTTCTCGGCTTCTGCCAAATCACGGCGAACCTTCATGAGTTGTCGCGCCACCCCGCGCCGCCATTCGGCCCGTCTGTCCTCCCATTCCGGTACTACGGGAAACAGCCCGCCCCACCGGCCGGCCTCCACCCCGTCTCGCAAGACCTCAAGCCAAAACGCCTCCGTCTCCAAGCTATCCGCTACCTCTTCATCCATCCCCTGTAACTGCGTCACAAGCCGAATTCTCGGCATCAACACCGCCCCTCCCTCTCGCATCTCGGCCATCCTCTCCCGCAGCCTCCGCCCACTCTCCTGCGTCGGCACCAGCACTATGCACCTCCCTCTTTCTACCGCTCCCATTCCCAACAACCGCCTCGACGTCGTCTCCACCGCCGGCTCACTCCATCCCAAAAACTCGCGTATCTCTGTATTCATGTCCTTATTATATCACACAGAAGGTACAGGTGAAGCATAAAATGAGCCATGCGATATTTTTTATCGCTCGGCTGTGTGCTGAAAACCCGCCGCAGCGGGATTTGCTGCGGCGGGTGGGGATGGAACGGTGGGGGGGATCAGACCAAGCCCTGGTCAATCATGGCATCGGCCACCTTGACGAAGCCGGCGATGTTGGCACCGGCGACGTAGTTGGTGAAGTCCGCCGTGCAATCGCCGGAGAACTCGCGAGCGTGGTCGTAGGCGTTGCGGTGGATGTTGACCATGATGGAGTGGAGCTTGGCGTCAACCTCCTCGGAGGTCCAGTTGAGGCGCTGGCTGTTCTGAGCCATCTCGAGACCGGAGGTAGCAACACCGCCGGCGTTGGCGGCCTTAGCCGGCCCGTAGAGAATCTTGGCGGCCAGGTAATTGTTGATACCGTCGAGGTCGGTGGGCATGTTAGCACCCTCGGCCACGAGTTTGCAGCCGTTCTTGATGAGGGTGGCGGCCTCCTGGCCGTTGATCTCGTTCTGCGTGGCGCAGGGGAAAGCGCAGTCGCAGGGGACGCTCCAGGGGCGCTGACCCTCGAAGTACTGAGCACCCTTGAAGTGCTCGGCGTACTCGCGGATGCGGCCGCGGCGCACGTTCTTGAGCTCCATGACCCAAGCGAGCTTCTCGGCGTTGATGCCCTCCGGGTCGAAGATGTAGCCGTTGGAGTCGGACATGGTCATGACCTTGGCGCCGAGCTGGTTGAGCTTCTCGACGAGGTACTGGGCCACGTTGCCGGAGCCGGAAACCACGCAGACTTTGCCCTGCAGGTCATCGTTCTTGGTAGCAAGCATCTCCTGCGCGAAGTAGACGCAGCCGTAGCCGGTAGCCTCCGGGCGGATGAGCGAGCCGCCCCAGTTGAGGGCCTTGCCGGTGAGCACGCCGGTGAACTCGTTGCGCAGACGCTTGTACTGGCCGAAGAGGTAGCCGATCTCGCGACCGCCCACGCCGATGTCGCCGGCGGGTACGTCGGTATCCGGGCCGATGTGGCGCTGCAGCTCCGTCATGAAGCTCTGGCAGAAACGCATCACCTCCATGTCGCTCTTACCCTTGGGGTCGAAGTCGGAACCGCCCTTGCCGCCGCCCATGGCGAGCGTGGTGAGCGAGTTCTTGAAGACCTGCTCGAAGCCGAGGAACTTGAGGATGCCCAAGTTGACGGAGGGGTGGAAGCGGAGGCCGCCCTTGTAGGGCCCGATCGCGCTGTTGAACTCAACGCGGAAGCCGCGGTTGATGCGGATGTTGCCCTTGTCATCCTGCCACGGCACGCGGAAGATGATGGTGCGCTCCGGTTCGGTGATGCGCTCAAGAATGCAGTTGTCTTCGTACTTCTTGTTAGCGGAGAGGACGGGAGCAATGGTGGAGATGACCTCCTGAACGGCCTGCAGGAACTCAGGCTCGCCGGCGTTTTTGGCGCGAACCTGCTCCAGTACTCGGGATGTATAATCGGACATTGTCTGTATCTTTTGGCTGGGTTCACCCGACGCAGGTAAAGACGAAAAATCCACAGCAAGTATTCACGCGCGCGAGCGGTCAGCCGCGCGTATTATAGCGCGAATTTGCGAAAAGAAAAGTTTTTTTTCGCAATGAATGCAAAAAAACGGCGCCTCCGGGTTGCGCCTACTTCATATAGGTCTCCCTGCGGCGTGACAGCGGGTCCGTGATGATGGTCCAGAGTTTCTGCAAGCCGGCGCTCTCGAAGTACTTCTCCCTGCTCAAGCGGTTCATGCGGGCAGAGACCTTGTTCTGGGCCTCCGCGAGGGATTCCAGCTCCTTGTCGGAGGCATAACACTGCGGGCGTAGCTTAACAAACATCGGGGTGAGCTTCTTGACGGCCTCTTTGGCATCTTTCTCAGATTTAACCGTCTCCAGCATTGCGTCCGCCTTCGCCAGTGCCTCCATTTCTTTTTGGTAGAGAATCGTAGCCTGCTTCTCCTGCTCCGCCTCCTTTCGAGACTTCTTTTTCTCCTTCTTCTGCGCCTCCTTATCCTTCTTGGCTGTCCGCGGCTCCTTGTCCTTCTCCGTTGCAGCAGTCAACGGCGACGGCAGCAAGAGAACCGCCCCCAACAGCAAGACGCCCCAACGGATGATCGTATTCCTAACCTTCATGACTGCCTTCAGCTTAGCATGTTCCACCGCTGATGTCAATGCAGAAAACGCAGCCCCACCCTTACTTCTGCTCAGCGGGCGGACGTGAGTAATCACACCCGGGAGCTTTTGGCAGAAGACAACCGGGGAACGTATCTTCCGATTCTCCGTCCCTGTTCAGTAGAATCCCGCCTATGATCGGCGAGTGAGTCTGTGGTACATGCTGCATGAGAATAGGCTCCCGGTGGCCTATGAGTCCGTTCCATTCGTCGATGACTTTCAAATCTTGGTTATATCCACGCAATGCACCGCTGAAGAAGAGATAGGCTGTAAAAGTGCTCCATAGCAGCCAGAAATATTTCGTGCAGTTCGCATCTTTCCAATGGAGAGAAAGAGAGGCAGAAAATGCTAAGGCGTATATGGGATAATTCTTCAGCCATAACTCATTGAAGTGTACAGTATCCAATTCTGCTGCGGATCCTATATATATCAAAGGCAATACCGCTATGCAAACAAGAGTTGTAAGCAGTGTTTTATCCTTGGGAAGTCTGTGTATGAGGGGTATGGCAAAGAGGAATGATGTCATTAGAATTCGGGCATACACAATAAGAAAAGGAAGTAGCCCCCACACAGTATAAGGAAGGCAAACGGATGTTGAGCCGTTGCTGCGTGTGAAGTAGATGAAATTGATGAAAATTATAGAAAGGGGGGCTATCATCCATAAGGAGGCCCATAACCATGGACGCTTTTGTTCAGCCAGCAATACTCGAAGATAGGCTATGGCGGCAAAGGGTGCGCAGCCTATGGCTCCGAGTGGTGAGAGCATCGTTAATAGGGCAAGGGATAGAGGAAGAATATACAGGGCATTGCGCTGCACATGCTGTGTTATGGCAAAGACAAGAAGTGTCGGAGGCAGCGAGTTGAAGGCGCATGCTGTTACCTGATAGGAATTGATCGTCTGGAATGTGGGCCAATCCGCAATTAGGGCAATGTCATAACCACCCCATTCGGGTTGAGCTGCCAAATGGGCTATGTACCTCAGTGCGCTGGAAAACCAGTGTGTGCCGCAGTAGAAATACCATGCCGGATCCGACATGAAGAGGAAAAAGAGGACGAGTAGCCAAGATATACATTTGCGTTTATGAAAAAAATAC
This sequence comes from uncultured bacterium, assembly GCA_945947905.1. Lineage (GTDB taxonomy): Bacteria > Verrucomicrobiota > Verrucomicrobiia > Verrucomicrobiales > Akkermansiaceae > Akkermansia. Next base: position 30,509 of record CAMEZO010000001.1, on the reverse strand, counting down.
AGCAAGGCCAAAAATATGCCTACATTGGACCAGAGTAAAAGGAACCACTGCTGGATATCTGTATTGGATACCAAGCGGCTTGCCATAGCCGCAGGCAGAAAGCCGGCAATATAGTATGTGAGTTCTCGACCATCCGGAAGGACGATAGGCCAGGGTGCATCGATGAGATTTCGATACATAGCTTGGCGAAAACTGGTAATATCCCACGCTGTATTGTATCCTCCTGCTAATCCGGTTGTGAGCAGAGGTAGAGCCACAATGAAAAATACAAGCAATAAAAGCAGTGCTTGATGTGGCTGAATCTGCCATATATCTCCCGTATGTCGGGTACCCCTGATGATTGTGAATACAATGGCTGCGATAAGCGGCAGAGTCAGCCAAGGGGTAACCCAACCGATGAGAAAGAGGATACAGGGAAGACTAAGGTAGAGCAGACTCGCAAGATGAAGCTTGCGTTCCGAAAGAGAGAGCGTGAACATGGTGGAGAATGTTAGTTGTAGGGCTGATGGGGTCGAGTATAGTCACATCCCGGAGCTTTTGGCAGAAGACAACCGGGGAATAGGCGTTCAGATTGTCCATTTCCCTTTATTAAGACGCCGTCTATGATGGGTGAGTGTGTATCAGGTATATGCTGTTTCATGATCGGCTGGGTGTGGTAGACATGCCCGTTCCACTCATCAAATACCCGAAGCGAAGGGTTAAAGGAGGAACCGGATGAAAACAGATATAGAACAAGTGTAATAGAGCACCATACTAGCCATGCGTATTTGAACGCGTTGGCCTTTGCCCAGTATTGGACCAGAGATGCAGCAATAATCATGGTTAGGGCCGGATATGTCTTAAGCCAGAGTTCGTTAAAATGCCCTGCAGATAATTCCTTCGCTGTACCAATGTACAATAGAGGCACAAGTATAATGGACAAGAGTGTGGTCCTAAGCCATATGTCACCGAACAAGATCTTTTTGCCCAGTGGAAGGATAAAGACAAAAGCGACCGCAAGAATATGAAGATAAATAAGTAGAAACGGTATAACACCCCACATGGTCCACGGTGCGCATATTTCAGTCGAATTTTCTCCTCTTGCTGTATAAATCGTACAGACGAGGACAAGTAATATTGGGGTAATGAGCCAGGGTATTCTCCTGAGACAAGACTCTTTTGTGAAGGTGAAGTCCCTGAAGTAACTTACAGCTGCAAATAGGAAGCATCCAATCGCTCCGAGTGGTGACAAAAACATCAGGAATGCCATAATCAGCGGGACTGAAATATACGACATTCGCCTAACGTGAATCATCATGGACACCGCTAGGAGAGTTCCAGGGAGAGAGTTGCACGCACATATGCTACTCTTGTAGCCGGTAAGTGTTTGAAACATTGGAACATCTGATAAAACTGCGAGATGTACATCATAGTGCTTCTGGAGCAAAAAAACGACATACCGCATACCACTGGGGAAGGAGTAGGTGCTGCTGTAAAAGTGCCAGAGGGGGTCTGCCATGAAGATAAACAAGAGTATGAAGAGCCAAGTAATCTTCTTCCATTTGTGCAGAAAAAACAGAGTCGCGAGGAATACTCCCAGAATAGACCAAAGCAAGAAAAACCACTGTTGGAGTAAGTGAGAAGTTGTGAGCCTGGAGATGAGCGCAGCAGGGAGAAATCCGGATAAGTAGTAAGTCAATTCACGACCGTCCGGTAAGATGATGGGCCAAGGAGCATCAATCAGATTCCGATACATGGCCTGACGAAAACTGCGAATATCCCAATCTGTTTGGAATCCACCAACTAGTCCATCTGTAATGAGGGGCAGGCTTAGGAATAGGAAGATAACTGCTAGTTGAATTAGTTGGAGAGGGCGAATCTGCCAGACCTCACCTTTGTGTCGGAGCGACCTTATAATGGTAAAAATGATAGCCGCGATAAGCGGTAGAGTGAGATAAGGGGTTACCCATCCAATCAGGAAAAGAATACACGGTATCGACAAATACAGGAGAGCTGCAAGATGAAGCTTGCGTTCCGAAAGAGAGAGCGTGAACATGAGATGATAGTTAAGGAGTATCAGCTCCGGAGAGAGAACCTCACGTCAGTGAATGGTAAGTCCCTTCAGCAGGAGTTCGGCGTTGTTTTGGGTGCGGGCGATGTTGGCCAGCAGGGTTTCCAGCCCCTCCCAGCCGGGGAGGGAGGCGAGCTGACGGCGCAGCTGCAGGATGCGGGAGTACTCGTCCGGATGATAGAGGCGGTCATCGTTACGGGTGCCGCTCTGCGGGATCGAGATGGCGGGGTAGATGCGGCGTTCGGAAAGCTCGCGGTCGAGGCGGATTTCCATGTTGCCGGTGCCTTTGAATTCCTCAAAGATAATCTCATCCATGCGGGACTCCGTTTCTACCAAACAGGTGGCAATGATGGTGAGACTGCCCCCTTCCTCCACCTTGCGGGCGGCGCCGAAGAATCTGCGGGGCTTTTCGAGAGCGTTGGAGCCCAAGCCGCCGCTCATGGTGCGGCCGCCGCTCTGGGTAGCGTTGTAGCCGCGGGCCAGTCGTGTGAGGGAATCCAGCATGATCACCACATCCTTACCGAGCTCCACGAGGCGTTTTGCGCGCTCCAGCACCAAGTCGCTGAGCAGCGCGTGGCGTTTGGCGGGTTCATCAAAGGTCGAGGCGTAGACCGGAGCATCCACCGATTCCGCGAAGTCCGTGACCTCCTCCGGGCGTTCGTCTAACAGCAAGATCAGCAGGTGAGCCTCCGGGTAGTTGGCTCGAATGCTGCGGGCGATGTTCTTGAGCAACACTGTCTTGCCCCCGCGCGGAGGAGCCACGATGAGCGCCCGCTGTCCCATGCCCACGGGCGTGATGAGATCCAGCACACGCATGGACGGCTCCTTGATGTCCGGATTCTCCAACAGCAGCCGCTGTGTGGGGATGAGCGGTGTGAGTGTGTCAAAAGCCTTGCCTTGGCAAAACTCCTCCGCCGGTTTCCCCTCAATCTCCAGTACTCGACCGGCTGCCAGATAGCGGTCCTTCTTGATGCTGGACGGGCGGCGCAGCATGACTTTCAGCATGTTACCCGCACGCAGAGAGAAATTATTGATTAAATCGGCCGGTATATAAACGTCATCCGAGCCGGCCTTAAAGCTGCGCGCCGGGTCTTTTAACAGGAAGAAATCACCCATGGGCACAAACTCCAGCACACCGCTGATGACGACCTTGCTGCCCTGCGCCAGATAATGGTGCATGAGCGCGTTGACCAGCCCTGCGCGCGTGAGGTCCCGAAGGTCTTTCCCCGGGATTTCCTCGGCCAGCTTGCGGAGATCATTCAGCGGCAGCGCCCGCAGTTCGTTCGCATTGTAAACCAGGTTTCTGGCACGGAAGGCCGTCACTTCCTCGGCCAAGACAGCGTTGTAAAAGAGCTGCACCTGTTCACGAAGCAGCTCCTGCGAACCGGTGTTTCGGATGACAACGTCGGCGCGCTCCATCTTCTCCGCCGTCGGGAGTTGCGCGGCCATGAGAGCCCGGGCTTCCTCCTCCTGCAAGCCATTACGGGCCGCCAAGCGCTGCACCTGCTGTTCCTCGGTTGTCGCGACAGCGCACACAAGATCACAGCGGAAAGTCTCGGTTGTCTCAAAGTACAGGGGAATATCCGCCAGCAGGGTATGGTATTTGCCGCTGTTATTCGCCTGGATTTTCGCTGCACGGAAGCGCTCGGCCACAAGCGGATGAATGAGCGTATTGAGTTTGCTGCGCCCCTCCTCATCATGCGCCACAATCCCCCGCAGAAAAGCCTTGTTCACCTTGCCGTCGGCATCTACGGCCTCCGGTCCGAAGGTCTCTGCCAACGTCGCAGACAGGGTGCCGCCGTCCAACAGCTCCGCCACTGCGCGGTCGCTGTCAAAAACGCACAAATCTTCCCCGCCGAGCTCCTGCAACAGCTGAACTACGGTGGACTTGCCGGAGGCTATGCCGCCTGTAATGACGATACACTTCATCCGGCACATTGTAGCACGGTCGGCGGAGTGTTGCAAGTGTAAAGTGCGTAATCTGCGCGCCGAGAGGCCTAGACGTCGAGCGTAATGGCCGTTGCGTTGTCGGCGTAGTCCGTGTTCATGGCTCTGCACGCCTCGATGAGCAGGGCCGCGGGATTGCCTCCCCGCGCGTCAAGCAGCTTGCGGGTGGAGGAGGGCAAGGTAGAGCCGAGGAGTAAATCATCCAAGCCATCCGAGCAAAGGATGATTTTGTCCCCCGGCAGCACAGGGTAGGGGGTAGGCGGTGCGTCCACAAGGGGAATGCTCTCGCCCATTACAGCACTGCGCAACATATTACCCCTGCGCAGCATCTCCTGATGAGTCATCGTGCCGGTGCGCACCAAATCAGCGTAAAGGCTGCGCATGGAGTGGTCCGCATTCAGCCGCGTCAGACGCCCGCGTCGCCAGAGGAGCAGGGGAGAATCCCCCACGCTGATCCACCAGAGCACATTGCCGCCGATAAATGCCGCCAGCAGGGTGCACCCGCCGAAGCTGTCGCATTGCCGGAACAGCTCGCCCACAGACTTGTTAGCGGCATGCAGGGCCCCGCGCAGGCGGTCCACCATGGGACAACCGCACTGCTCCGCGAACGACGCCGCAAAAGCCTCTGCCGCACGGGTGGCGGCTTGTCCCCCGTGGCAATGCCCACCCATGCCGTCGCAGACGATGGCCAGCGTTCCCGTGGGGAAATGCCGCACGGCGTAGGCATCCTCCTGCTCGCTACGTCGGCCTATCCACTGGGAGATGCAGGCATTCATGGCAGAGAGAAAGGAGGAGCCGCCGGGGTCGGGGTGTTTATGAGCGGTTCTTGAGCTGCGGGAAGAGGATGATATCGCGGATGGAGCACACACCCGTCAGCAGCATGCAAAGGCGATCGATGCCGATGCCGATGCCGCCTGCGCTGGGCATGCCGGACTCGAGGGTTTCCACGAAGTCGTAGTCGATCTTCTGCGTCTCCTCGCCCGCCTGGTGCTTCAGGCGCTCCAGCTGCTCCACGGGGTCATTCTGCTCGGAGTAGCCGGGGCAAATCTCCTGCCCGTTGATGACGAGCTCGAACACATCCACCACGTCCGGATTCTCCGGATTGGCCTTGGCCAGCGGCACCAAATCGCGGTCCATATGGCAGACGAACAGCGGGTTCACCTGCACGGCCTCCACCAAGCGCTCGTACACCTGCTGTGTCACGCCGATGTCATCCAGCTCATCGTGAATGATGAGCCCCAAGTCATTGATGGCACGGCTGCGGCGCTGCTCCGGGGTGAGGTCGAACCAATCCTGCCCGGCCACGCCCTTCACCAAGTCGGCGTACTCAGCGCGCTTCCAAGGGCGGGAGAGGTCAACCGTCCAGCGCACATTGCCGTCCTCATCGTACTGGTCGAAGGTCAGCGTGCCGAAAATCTTCTCCGCCACCGTGCAGATAAGCTCCTCCATCATGTCCGCCATGGTCTCGTAGTCCCCGCCTGCTTCGTACACCTCCAGCACGGTGAACTCCGGATTGTGGCGTCGGTCGGTGCCCTCGTTGCGGAAGTTGCGGTTCAGCTCATACACCTTGGGGAAACCGCCCACCATCAGGCGCTTCAGGAAGAGCTCCGGCGCGATGCGCAGGCTCATCTCCTTCTTGAGGGCATTGTAGTGGGTGAGGAAGGGCTTGGCTGCGGCACCGCCTGCCACGTCCTGCAGCATGGGCGTCTCCACCTCCAGGAAACCGCGCTCGTTCAGGAAGTCACGGATGGCGCGGATGATGCGGGAGCGCTGCACGAAACGGGTCGCACTCTCGCTGTTGCTCATCAGGTCCAAGTGGCGGCGGCGGTAGCACATCTCAGAGTCCGCCAAGCCGTGGAACTTGTCCGGCATGGGGCGAACGGCCTTGGAGAGCACCTTGAAGCTGTCCACGCGTACGGAGGGCTCCCCGGTGCGGGTGATGAAGGTTTCGCCGGAGATGCCGACCCAGTCGCCGCGCTCCAGCAGCTTCCAGAGGGCCCAGCTCTCCTCCGTGCAGCTCTTCTTGGTGAGCATGCACTGAATGGACCCGCACACATCGCCCACGTTGAAGAACTGGGTGCGTCCCATGTCGCGCAGCGTATTGATGCGCCCGATGAATTTCACCTGCTTACCCTCGGCAAAGTCGGCCTTGAGCTCGGCCGCGGTCGTGTCGGTGTCGAAGCGGCCACCGTAGGGATTCACCCCCAGGGCGCGGATCTTCTCCACCTTCTCGCGGCGTACGGCAATCAGTTCCTCCTCCGAGGAACCCGGTGCGTTATTGGCAGGTGTTTCTGACATAGCGCGGCTATTATACGCGCTTTCCGCAGAAAATCCAGCCTAATTTTCAAGAAAAGGGATAGAATGACGGAGAGGAAGGGACCTACGCTTTCTTCGTCAGGAAGTAGAGGCCGGTGAACACGCGCGGGTCAATGGCGATGCCGGCGGCCATGCGGGATTGTAACCAGGAGTCGATATCGGCCAAGGGAACCTCGTGGACGGTGATGTTCTCGCCGTCGACACCGCCGCCGGCAGTGCGTTTTTGCAGGCCTCGGGCGAGGAAGAAGTGCAGGGTCTCGCTGGTCAGGCCCGGGGAGGAGGGGCCGGTGAAGAGAAACTGCATGTCCGCTGCCGTGTAGCCCGTCTCCTCCAGGAGCTCGCGCATGGCTGCGGAGCCGCTGCTTTCGGGGGCGACGTCCCCGCACAGCCCTGCCGGGAAGCAGATGCAGCGCCTGCCGATGGGCGGGCGCATCTCCTCCACCAGCAGCACGCGGTTATCCTCCGTGGCAGCAAATATCATCACGGCCGAGGTATCGTTCACCCGTTCGCAGAACTCCCAGCGGCCCTCCTTGACCATGTTCAGGAATTTGCCCTGATACAGCGTCTCCTTCATCGGTGGAATGATACAAACCCGCAGACAGCCTAAACCGCCTGCGGGCAATGAAAAAAGAGGATGCCTCAGCGGCGCACCATGGCCTGATAGCCAGCCAGCAGCTTCTTGGTAACAGGGCCGGCGTGCCCGGTGCCGATCGTGCGACCGTCCAGCGAGGACACAGCGATTACCTCGGCTGCCGTGCCCGTCAGGAAGCACTCATCGGCAGAGAGTACATCGAAGCGGTTGATGCTGCACACCCGGCAGGGGATACCCAGCTCGGCGCACAGATCCATCACGGCATGGCGGGTAATACCGCCCAGCGCACCGTCCGTCAGTGGAGGCGTGATGACCTCGCCGTTGCGCACGATGAAGATGTTATCACCCGTGCACTCTGCCACATTGCCCTGCTGATTGAGCAGCAGCGCCTCGCCTGCGCCCTGCTGCACGGCCTCGATCTTGGCGGAGATGCCGTTCAGGTAGTTCAGGCTCTTCACCTGCATGCAGAGCACATCCGGATTCGGACGGCGGTAGGAGGACGTGATGATGCTGAGACCGTTCTCGTACATCTCCTTGGGGTACAGGGCGATGTTCTGCACGATGATGAACATGGAAGGCTGCGGGCAGTTGCGCGGGTTCAGCCCCAAGTCGCCCTTGCCGCGGGTAACCACCAGACGGATGTAGCCATCCTGCTGACCGCTGGCCGCCACGGTCTCCTCCGTCGCGCGGCACACCTCCTCAAAGCTCCACGGCAGCGAGAGCATCAGGTAGCGCATGGAGTCGAACAGGCGCTTAATGTGCTCCTCCAAACGGAACACCTTGCCGGAATAAAACCGAATGCCCTCGAAACATCCGTCGCCGTACAAAACACCGTGATCGAAAACGGAAACCTGCGCCTCCGCTTCGTCAACCAACTTTCCATCAAGCCAGATTTTCATGGTTTAAGCTCCTTAACGCCCCCATTATACCCCATCCCGCCCGTAAGAAAAGCGAAAAATGCGCCCGGAGTGTAAAAACGGGCTTTTGTATGACGCAGCGGCCCCGCGGGCGCCCCCTCCCCGCCGTTTTCGCTTGACGCAGGGAGACCCTCTGTGCTATAACGGAAAGGGAGCCTGTGTGCCGGTATGAATAATCAACTGTACATATATGACTGCCTGGTGGGCAAATTGCGCGTCTCCGATGGAAACTTCATGACCATCGGGGCCGGGCGCAGCAGTACCTTTCGCGTGGTGATGGACATGGATGAGGCCGGCTCCTTCGCCCAGCGGGATGAGACCTGCCGCTTCTTTCCGCACGGCCGGGTGGAGCTCTATTCCGTGAACGGCGAGCACCTGAAAACCGACTTCCTGATACGCCCGGGGGTGATGTACTTGTTTGTGCTCGGCGGGGGGTGCTTCCTGGCCTGGTACGGGGATGCCGCCACGCGCCCGGACTTCTCCGTGCTGGACCCGCATCGCTGGTATGTTTACAACCCGGCGGAGGGACAATGGACCGGCCCCATCCGCCTGCAGGACCTCCCGGAGCTGGCTGATAAACTCCCTGACGGAGCATTGGCGACCTTCGAGGGCCTGGGGGACCGCGCATTTTACGTGGCCGACGTGCTCTGCGCGGCTAACCACCGCAGACTGTATCCCCAGGAATCGGAAGACATCCTAGCGGATGAGGCCGCCGCAGGGGAGTATCGCTGCCCCGGTTGCTGGCGCACTTTTGCCCCGGCGAATGCCCTGGCCATTGCGTCCTCCCCGGATCTGGTGGGGGATGATGTACTGGGCTTTGATGCCATGAAACGCTTTGTCCCCGAGCGATTCGATGAGCGTGGGCTCCCCCTGGATGAGCACGGCAGCAGCTGCACGGACTGGGCCTGTCCCTGCTGCCACATGAAGTTGCCGCCTTTCTTCCACCTCACCAAGCAGCACATTATCTCGATTGTGGGGGTGCCGGCAGCGGGAAAATCCTACTACATGGCCTCGCTGGTCGGACGACTGGAAGTGGAGCTACCCCGGGAATTCGGGATGCCCTTCCGCGACGCCGACCCGGCAGGGAATGCGCCGCTCAATGATATGCGGATGCGCCTCTTCTCCGCCACCACACCGCAGGAGGCCTACATCGGCAAGACCAAGCTGCAGGGCAGCCTCTATCGCCGCGTGTGGGTGGGGACGCATTTCGTCCATATGCCGCGCCCCTTCATCTACAATATCAACAAAGGCAGCCTCAGTTACTCGGTGGTGCTGTATGATAATGCCGGCGAGAATTATGAGCCGGGACGCGATGCCGCCCAGAACACGGCGGCCGGCCACATCACGGTTTCCTCGGGCATCCTCTTCCTCTTCGACCCGACCGTCAACCCGGGCTTCCGCTCGGTGCTGAAAGACAACCCGGACCCCCAGCTTCGCCATTGCCTTCATATGCCCGGCCGCCAGGCCACCATGCTGGCCGAGGCGGAGATGCGCTTGCGGAAGCGCCTGAATCTGGGTCCGGATGCCAAGCTGGATGTGCCACTGGCCGTGTTGGTGGGCAAATGCGATACCTGGAGCAGCCTGCTGGGCCCGGAGCCTTTGCTGCCCTTGGTGCACAACGGTATGTTCGTGCCGGAGCATGTCAACATCAACTCGGCTCGCATTCGCCAACTGGTGTTCAATGTGGCCCCGAATATCTGCACCAACGCCGAGGCGATCTCGAACAACGTGCGCTACTTCGCCGTGTCTGCTCTGGGGGAATCGCCCGTGGAGTTCCGGGATGCGGATACGGGGGCCACGCTCATCGGTCCCGCCTCCGGGCAGGTACAGCCCTTCCATGTGACGGACCCGCTACTCTGGGTGCTCAGTTGTGCGGAGCCGTCCCTCTTCCCCTGTGCGCAATCCTAGTTTGTTATGTCCTTTCAGCTCGTCTACACCAGTGCCGCCGAATTGCTGGAGCCGGGTACATCCGGCTACGGTGTGGTGGCATGCAGTGTGGCCATGCCCAAGCTGCTGTGTGATCGCTTGGTATCCCTCAGTGAGCTGAAGGAACCCGTTGATTGCGGTATCATCGGGCCGCAGTACTCCTACCGCCTCGTGTCGATGGGCTCGCATGTCTTCCATGTGTTTACCTGTACGAGCCGAGCCGGAGCGGACTACACGGGGCGAGCCTGTTACCTGTCGCACCACTTCGTCCTGTCGGCCGAGGAGGCAGCCGCCATGGCCGCCAACCCGCTGCATCCCACCCCGGCGGGGCTGGTGCTGGCCCTGCGGAAGATCGGTTATTGGGCGGAACGCTGGGAGGGGCGGCCGCAGTATTTCGAGACCGAGCCGGGCCTCACCCCGGCTGCGTTCCCTTCCGCAGAGGGGCAACCCACCTGGGTCGCCTGCACGGGGAATGCAGCCTGCGCGCGATTGCTCGCGGCACCGCCGTATGATGCAGAATGCCTGCTGACCCTGCCGCCGGAGACTCGGGCGGAGACGGCTCTGGAGTTGCTGCACGAGAGCGATTCCCTGGCCGAGCAGCGGGGCTGGGGCAGGACTTTCACCACCTACGGATGCCGCACGGATTCCTTCCGCGTGACCTCTCGCATGGTGGTTGCCGCCGGTTCGGAGGTAGAGCATGCCGTGGCCCGCATGGGGGGGCGGGTGCTGCGCGTTGTGCCCGGAATGTCCGCCGAATCGGGGGCGGCGTCCCCCCGTCCGCACGGTCATTATCGCTATGAGGAAAGCGCGGAGGAGGACGTGTTCTGCCGTCCCGCACGCCGCCGCGGTATGTCTGCCGTGTGGGTGGCATCGGCTGCGTTACTGGGACTGGGTGCGGCTTGGATATACAGTGTTCGCTATGCGGAAATGCCGCCCGTGGCGATTCCACAACCCATTCCCCCCGCAGATCCCGTGCAGCAGTCTCTGGATGATTTGCGTGCTCTCATGTTCTCCCCGTTTGCTTCGGAACCGGCCGAGAAAGCCCTCGCCGGGGTGGAGCAGCGGCTGGTCGCCTGCCCGGCCTCCCGCCGGCGGCAGGTTGCCCCGGTTCTGGAGGTGGTCACTATCCTGAAGCTGGCCACAGTGGCGCGGAGCGGTCATGCGGATAACCTGCGCCGACTGGATGGCTGCGGCCGCCGTCTGAACCTGGATGAGGACGCCCTTTGCCGCCTTTATCTGCATGTGGCCACGGCTCATTGCCGCGTGGAGGATTGGCTGAATACCATGGGGCAGGACGAGGAAATGAAAAGCTGGCAGAGCCTGATGGATGAGCTGCCCATGCTGCGCCAAAACCTGCTGGAGGTGCCGGAGTTGATGCCCTATTTGGCACCCTTGGCAGGGGATAGACCCATTGAACCCCTGCCGGTGGCGGTGCAGGAGGAACCCCGACCGGCAGAGCCTTCGCGCCCGGTAACTCCCCCCGAGATTGCCGCACCCTCGCGAGCGGTGACAGCCCTGTCTACCCGGGCCGTGCCTCCGGAGCTGCTGAACGTGTTTGCCCGCGTGCCGGTGGACCTGCCGCCGGGGGAGCTGCGCCTCTTCTCGGCCCGCGCCCTGCAATCGCCCAAGGTCAAGCCTTTGATGACCCCAGCCGGGGAGCGCCTGCGTTTGGTTCGCAGTGAGGAGGCCGGAGATTATGTGTTGGAGCGTGTGTCATCTACGGATGCCGGGGAGGCCCGGGAGCCTCTGCTCGTGTTTACGGTGCAGGGTGCCTACCTTAAGAGCATTCGGGATGCTCGGGGACGTTCGGCGGTGGCCTCCTTCCTCATCCCTTCCCCGGAGGGCGGTACCGTGCGCCTTCTGGTGGCGGATGTCGTGCGCATCCCGATCGAGCTGGTCAGTACGTCCCTGCCGTCGGCGGTGCAGCGCTTTCAATTCCATTTGTCGGAGACGGATCCGGAGGCGTCTCCGGCCACGGGAACCCGCCCCGCCCGCCTGGGGTTGCGCGATGACGCGTTCCCCTGGGTTCCCTTCCGGCAGGAGTTGCGCCTGCGCCCGCAGAGCGGGGTGGTCTACCTTCCTGCGCTGCACGGCAAGGGCGCGCTGGTGCCGGAGGCCGCGCCGCGCCTGCCTTATTCGTGGGGGGCGCAGCTCGGTGCTGCACGCGGCGGTGAGGTCGGTTATGTGTGTTCCGTCAGTCGGGAGTTCGATTTCTCCGCTGTGCTCAGCAAGCAGTTTAACCTGTTGGCCAACTCCTGCTGTTGCGGGGAGGAGCCGCACGGGGATGCCCGCTACAGCTTGGCGAGTGTGTGGTGTCTGCTTCAGGAGTTGGAGCGTAAAAACCTCGGGCGCGGGGAACGTCAGCGCTTGGCCATGGAGTACTGCAAGTTGTTCCGCAATGTACGTTTCGCGGAGCTGATGGGCAAGATTCTGGTGCGTTGTCCGGAGCTGGCGCTGCACCATCGCGACGCCTCCGGTAATGTGCCCTCGGCTCGGGAAGCTCGGGAGAAGCTCTGCGCGGCCTTGGCTTTGCCGGCCAACCGCCGCCGCATTCGGGCCGAGCTTTGCGGTGTGTTGCAGCGGGGGCTTCAGCAGACTTTCAATCGTTTGGTGCAGGATAGTATGCGGCAGCCGGCACCGCGGCACTTGGTTTTGGTGCTGACGGGGCTGGAGGTTGATGCGGAGGGGGAGTTACGGTGGTATTTTACACTTCAGGAAAAATGAAGGACGAGCCGTTGAACAGGTGGCGCCGGGAGCTGAAGCGCTTTGCCCTGGCAGAGGATTGGGAGAGGGTGCGGGCCCTGCTCGAGGAGCGTTTGCAGGCATTCCCGGGGGACCCCGAGGCGTCTGCGGAGTTGGCTCGCCTGGAGCGCGGGGAGCCGCTGCAGGCCACGGAGACCCCCGCCGAGCGTCGGGCGCGTCTGCAGCGGGAGGCGGCCGGGCTGCTGGCGGAGGAGTTGGCGGCTTTTCGGCAGGATGCTACCTGCCTGAGTACGGTGCCGGAGGAGGAGCTGCGTCAGCGGCTGGATCGTGTGTCGGGGGAGGAGCCCGGACTGCGCGATTATCGTCGGGCGCTGCGCCATGCTCTGCGCCTGCGACGCGCTCGGCGGGTGCGTCGGGTGGTCCTCTGTTGTGCCGCAGGGTTGCTCTGCCTGGGGGGCGTGTGTGTGCCGGTGCGCCTGCATTCGGTGGCTCGCAGGGCGGAGGCGCAGGTGCGTGCGTGCATGGCGGCGAATGATTGGATGCGCCTGCCGGCAGTGTTGGCTGCGGCGGATACCTCGGCGAACAAGATGTTCTACCCGGCGCTGAGCAGTACCTTGTCCTTGGCACGTCAGAAACTGGATTCGTTCTCCGGAGAGGCGCGTGCGCTGGAGGAACTCTTGTCGCGACTCGCCGCGAGGGAGGACGCGGCTGCCTCTCTGTCGGCGGAGCAGAAGAGGAGTATCGACCGGCGTCTGAACCGCCTGCCGGTTTGTTTCCGGGGGGATATGCCGGCACGTTGGCAGGCCATGGAGCGGGGTGAGTTTGCGCGTTACATGGAGGAGAAGAATGCTCTCTGTGCCCTGCTGTTGGCTCCTTTGCCGCAGCCGGCGGAGTTCACGGGGAATGTGGCGGAGGATGAGGCAGCACTGCGTGCGGAGGCGGCGGTGCTCCGTGCTCGGGTGGATGCTTTCTCGGTGGACGGAGCGCGATTTTCGCTTTCTCGGGATATGCTCAGGGACGAGCAGGTGCGCCTGAAGGAGATCTCGGTTTTGTTTGCTGATTTTGCGGCCATGCGGCAGTTGCAGAATCATTTGCCTATTGCTAAAAGTTATGCGCACTACGTCGAGTTGCTGTCGAAGTTTAAGCCGCGTGCATATCCGCCGGCCTTGCAGCTCAAGAAGGTGATGTCTTGTCTCCCGAAGGAGGAGAATCTGCGCACGCTGATGCAGACACACGGCCGTGAGCTGTCGCCGGAGATGTTGGCCGAGGTGCAGCGTGCGCTGGTGAAGTGCGGACCCTCGTTCTCGCTGGGTGTGCCGGCTTCTGCGGAGCAGGTTCAGCTGATGGATGAGCCGCTGACGGCGCAGACGCTTCGGCGCCCGTTTTATGAGCTGTCGATGGATGGGGTCGCGCCCGTGCTTTCCGGGGAAAAGCCTGCCATTCGTGAGGATGCCGCTTGTTTTTCCCGTCATCCCATGGACCCGGATTTTGTGGCGGGAGAGTCGCAGGAGCTCGTTTGGCGGCCTGCGACGATGGTGAAGATTCGCACGATTAATGCGGCGAAATTGGTGGAGTTCTGCGGGCTGGAGAAGGATGACTTCTTCCGTCTGGCCAACCTGCCTTCCGTGTTGTCGCGGGTGGCTGCTTTTCGCTCCCCTGTCTGCCCGGCCTTGGCCAAGGCTTTTGTCTACAAGCGCGTGCTGGAGACGATGCGGCGGCATCCTTTCCCTCCCATGGTGGGGATGCGTTTTTCGCCGAGCTTGATGGAGGATGCGGCGTCGTTCGATGCCTTGTTGCAGCGGCTTCCTGTTTCTCCGGAGGGAGATTCCTGGCTGCAGCATGCGCCGGAGTATCAGCAGGCGGAGGAGATGTGCGCAGAGTGGTTTGCGTCGCTTCCGCTGCGCCGGTATCACAGGGAGATAGCGCATAACTTTGAGAGCCTGATGAGGGTGCGTCCTGCCTATGCCGGTTTCATCGGCGGGGATGGCGTGCCGGTGTTGTGCGCGGAGATTGCGCCGGATGCCATGCTGTGGTATGTGGCGGATGGAGAGGTGGCGGCTGCGCCGCGCGGGAGTTCCTTCGGGGATGCGATGCCGTATTCTCCGGTGTTTGTCGTTAAGAAGTCATTCTGATTTGTTATGAAAGTTGCTGTAATTTCTGATATTCATAATGAGGAGGAGAAGCTGCAGGCTGCATTGAAGGCCGCTGAGAAGGCCGGGTGCACGGTGCTTTGCTGCGCGGGGGATATTGATGAGGTCTCGACTCTTCATCTCTTGGGACGGAGGTGGTCCGGTCCGTTGCATCTTGTGTTCGGTAACAATGAGGAAGAATTGGCGGAGCATCGGTCTGTTGCAAAGCTCTATCCCCAAATCTGCCACCATGAGTTCTGCGGTATCTTTTCACTGGGAAATCGCCGTGTGGCGATGGCTCATTATCAGATGCGGGCAGAGAGGGCCGCAGAGCTTGATCCGGAGGTAACGGTGCTGTTTTACGGACATACTCACCGCGCTGATCAGTCGCGGAAGGATGGGCTCTTGCTCGTGAATCCCGGGGAAATCTGCGGTTTTTATTACAAGCATCCTTCGTTTGCCGTGTATGATACAGAGGCGCACGCGGTCGAGTTTATCCGGATCTGATGGATTATCTGGTATACAACCTTGCCGAGTTGTCGCCTACCCCGGAGGATGCGGCGCTGCTGTCTGATGAGGAGTCGGAGCAGGCTTCGGCGCGCGGGCCGAGGTTTACGCTCATCCGTGCCCTCCTTAGGCGGGAACTCTCTCGCCGTACGGGTGTGCCGCCGCAGCAGATACGCTTTTCCCTCGGTTCGCACGGCAAACCCGCCTGGGCTCCGCAGACTTTCAATATCAGCCACTCCGGCGACCTTCTTTGCCTCGCTTTTCACCACAGCGACGTCGGCGTGGACATTGAGCGCATTCGCCCTCGTACCCGCCTTCTCTCCTTGGCCTCCCGAATCATGGCCCCGGAGCAGCTCGAGGCTTTCACCCGACGCGGTTGCTCCCTCGCGGAGTTCTTTACCTGCTGGTGCACCGCCGAAGCCCTCGTTAAGCATGCCGGCGATACCCTCTGGAACGCCCGCAACTACCCCTTCCTCTATCTCCCCCCGACCGGTCCCGACCCTACACCCCGCATCCGCCCACTCTTCCCCACTCCACCGCACATCCACCTCTTCTCCCCCGCTCCCTCCTTCGCCGGGGCGGTTGTATATTCCTGACCCCGTCTCGGTGGGGCGAGGGGGGAAGAAAAAGGGTGACGGTCCGGTGAGGGTAGGGGACTATTCCCTGTGTTCGCGGCAGTCGCAGTTGCCGTGCTCGTGGCAGTGGCAGGGGTGTTCGTGGTCGCCGTGTTCGTGGCAGCCGCAGGTGCATTCATGGTCGGGGGGAATGTAGTCGGCGTCCTCGATTTCCGGGGGAAGGTCTTCGTTGCCGGAGATAGTGGGGCGGATTTTGTCGGCGATGCCGTGGGTGGCGGCGACGTCGGCGGCGTAGAGGCCGGAGGCGTTCTTGCGGCGGAGGTCGGCGCCGGCGGCCACGAGCATGTCAACGACGTTTTCGTAGCCGTAGAAAGCAGCGAGGTGGAGGGGCGGTTGACCGTGGGGATTGGTGGCATCCGGGTCGGCACCGGCGGAAAGGAGCAGGCGGATGAGAGCCTCATCCGGTTCCACCCCCATGGCGGCCAGATCGGGGGAGAGGCCCACCTCGTCCTGCAGAAGTAGGGTGGCGGCGGGTTTCAGCTCGTCCACCTGCTCGGGGGTGGTGCATTGCTCCAGCTCCGCGAGGAAGTTCTGCACATCCTCGTCAAAGTCATCGGGGTCCAAATCATTCAGCATTTCCCGCAGATCCTCGGGGGAAACTCGGGGACGCTGCTCATCGTCAATGGTCACGCTGTTCCACTCTGTTTCGGCGTTCATGGGGGTATTATACACAAAAACGGGAGGGTTGGCGAGAAAAAAGCTTGCCAAGGCGGGGAAGTGTGTGATAAACTACAGGTGTATGACGCGAGCAGTTCTCATAACACTGATGACGTGCGGCACCTTCGCGGCCGCGGAAGGATTTGACACGCTGAAGGCCGGTGCATTACGCGAAGCCGGTACGGCGTACGGCACGCTGCAGGCCGAGGCCGGGCATGCTGCCGTGATTACCGAGCATACGCGCAGTGCGCCTAACAGTCTCCGCTTGCTGGGGGGCGACGGTCGCACGGTTACCCTCACTCTGGATAAGCAGTTGAGCAGCCCCGCGCCGTGTGATTTTTGGGTGGAGCGCTGGACGAAGCGCGGGCCGTTCGAGTTGAAGGTTTCCGCTGTGGTGAACGGCGGGCTCAAGGAGCTTAAGAAGCTGGATGCCAAGACCCCGACGGGTGGTTTCAAGACCCATGTGGAGGTTCAGTTGCCTGCCGGTACGACGGGCTTGGTGCTGACCGCCGATACGCCGGATGATGCCGGCGTGCTGATTGACGACCTGCAGATTGCGAGCGGTCCGATGAAGGTGGTGGGCGTGGAAGCTGTGGGAAACAAGGATGCCCGCCCCATCCTCAAGCGTGCTCCCATCAACGCCGTGACCGGGTTTAAGGTGACCACCACCGGCTTGGATAATGCCCCCGGTGTGGGTAAGGTGGTGTTCCGTGTGGATAAACCGAACCAGGTGGCGAAGGTGACCCTACGCAGCAGCGATGCCGGCGGCTGCAACTTCACGACGGGGGTGGGTAGCTCTGTGCTCGGCACCGGTATCCCCTCCGCCGATGGTACCGTGACCATTATCGGGGATGCCGGGAGTACTCTGAAGAGCGGTGATAACTGGATTTGGCTGGATGTTACCCCCTCCGATTCTGCCGTGGTGGGTGGCAAGGTGACCATCAGCAAGCCTGCCGTGACGATCGGCAGTGCTACCTTTACCCCCGAGACCGCGCCGGTTACCCGCCGTATCGGCTATTTGGTGTGTGTGCCCGATGAAACCGTCGGTAACCAGGCGGACGGTGCCGAGCCCCGCAAATGCGTTTCCTTCCGTATCCCGGGCCTTATTTGCACCAAGAAAGGCACCCTGATCGGCTGCTTCGATGCCCGCTACAATCACAGCGGCGACCTCTGCGCGGATATCGATGTGGCTGTGGTGCGCTCTACCGACGGCGGCCAGACCTGGACCACTCCGGCTGTGGGGATGGATACCGGTAAAGGCGCTGATAACGGTTGCGGTGACCCCTGCATCCTGCAGGACAAGACCGGGCGCATTTGGCTGCAAGCCCTCACCTGCCACTGGGGCGGCGGCGCTTCCCTGTGGACGGCTAAGACCGGTTTCGGCAAGGATACCGGTTGGTGGTGCATGACCTACTCCGATGACGACGGCAAGACCTGGAGCAAGGAGCTTGTGGACATCACCAAGGAGGTGAAGAAGGAGGAGTGGACCACGATTCTCGCCGGGCCCGGCAACGGTATCACGACCTCCAAGGGTTACATCGTGTTCCCCGCTCAGATCTGGCAGCGCGGGGCCAAACCGCAGCAGTGCATGAGCACCCTCTGCGTCTCGAAGGACGGCGGTAAGACTTGGCAGTACGGCACCGGTATCCCCCACGCTACCTCGGAGTGCCAGGTGGCGGAGCTGAAGGACGGTTCCCTTATGCTCAACTGCCGCAACGAGTGGCGCAGCGGTAAGCGTGTGGTCTATGTGACTAAGGACCTCGGCCAAACCTGGGAGCCGCATGAGACCAACCTCAAGGCCCTGCAGGAGCCCACTTGCCAGGCTTCGCTCATCGCGGTCAACTCCAAGAAGTACGGTCGCATCCTCCTCTTCTCGAACCCCAAGGCCGGCAACCGCAGCCACATGACGATCCGCGCCTCCCGTGATGAGGGTAAGACGTGGAATGAGGGCTTGGAATACGACACCCGCGGCTGCTGGGGCTACTCCTGCCTCACCATGGTAGACGAGAATACCGTCGGTGTCTTCTACGAGGCTCCCCACAGTTCCGAGTCCTCCGGAATGCACGGTATCGGCTTCCTCAAGTTCCCGCTCAGCGAGGTGCTCGGCGAGTCTGCCAAGCCCGCTCCCAAGGGTAAGAAGTAATCAGGCTGCATACCCCCGTTTCCTCGCACCCGGCCGGCCCCGCACCGCGCCGGGTGCTTTGCCTCCGGCACTCCGGATCTCACCGCTCAGTGTGGAATGGTGACGGAAAAGGGGCTTGCGGGGGGGAGGGGTGGTGTGCTAGACTGGGGGCATGTTCACGGGATTAGTAGAGTGCACGGGTCGGGTGATGAAGAAAGAGCCTATTGCGCAGGGGGCGCGGTATACGGTGCGGGTGCCGTTTGCGGGGGAGTTGCAGCGGGGGGATTCGGTGGCGGTGAACGGGTGCTGCCTGACAGCGGACAAGATTGAGGGAGAGGCTGTGGAGTTCGACCTGTTGACGCAGACGCTGCGGGTGACGGGGCTGGGGAAGCTGGAACCGGGGGCGGAGTGCAACCTTGAGCGCGCAATGGGCGGCAGCGGGCGTTTCGGAGGCCATTTCGTGATGGGACATGTGGATACCACGGCCGAGGTGGTGTCTGTGGAGCCGGTGGGGCAGGACCACTGCGTGCGGATTCGGATTCCGCAGGAATATGCGCGCTATGTCATCGACAAGGGGAGCATCTCCATCGACGGTATTTCGCTGACCATTGCAAACATTTTGCCGGATAATGTGCTGGAGTTCTGGATCATTCCGCACACATGGGAAGCCACAAATATGCACACCTACCAACCCGGAACCGTGGTGAACATCGAGGTCGATATGATTGCTAAATATGTCGAGAAGATATTCGCGGGGCGGGCATGAGAGGGGGCCGAAGCGAGGGCTGATGACTCGCTATCCTGAATTTTCGGCTGGTAATGCGGCGCGGAATGTGCTAGAATGCGCGCGCTATGCTGTCAGACAGAACCAAAGCCGGCATCGAACGTGCTCCGCACCGCAGCCTCATGCGGGCGACGGGCATGAGCGATGAAGATATAAACAAGCCCTTCATAGCGATCTGCAACTCGTTCAATGAAGTGATTCCGGGGCATGTTCACCTGAACAAGGTGGCAGAGCTCATCAAAGAAGAAGTACGCCGCGCAGGCGGTACCCCCATCGAGTTCAACCTCATCGGCGTGTGTGATGGGATAGCAATGGCCCACCGGGGCATGAAGTTCTCCCTGGCAAGCCGCGAACTGATAGCCGACAGCGTAGAGACCATGCTCTCCGCCCATGCGTTCGACGCCTGCATCTGCATCCCGAACTGTGACAAAATCGTCCCCGGCATGGTGATGGGTGTCCTGCGCTGCAACATCCCGACTATTTTCTGCTCCGGCGGCCCGATGGCCGTGGGCAAGGGGCGCAACGGCGAGGATCTGGACCTGAACAGCGTGTTCGAGGCCGTAGCGGCCTGCACGGCCGGCAAGATCAGCCCCGAGGAGCTGCACTACGTCGAGTGCCACGCCTGCCCGGGAGCGGGGAGCTGCTCCGGCATGTTCACCGCTAACTCCATGAACTGCCTGTGCGAGGTGCTGGGCTTGGCCCTGCCGGGCAACGGCACCCTCTCCGCCCTCTCTGCGGAGCGCAAGGAGCTCTGGAAAGCCGCCGCCCGACGCGCCGTGGAGATGGCCAAGCAGGGCGGCCCGCTGCCCCGCGACCTCATTACCGAGGCGAGCATTGATAACGTCTTCACCTGCGATATGGCCATGGGCGGCTCGTCCAACACCGTGCTGCACACGCTGGCCTTCGCCGCAGAAGCCGGGCTGGACTACGACCTGCGCCGCATCGACGAGATCTCCAAGCGCACCCCGAACATCTGCAAGGTGGCCCCCAGCTCCCACTGGCACATGCACGATGTGCTGCGCGCCGGCGGCATTATGACCATCCTGGCCGAGGTGAATCGCAAGCCCGGCCTGCTGCACACCGACACCCCCACCGTGAGCGGTAGAACCCTGGGCGAGCAGATGGAAGGTCTGCGCACGCAGGACGCCCGAGTGATTCGCCCGATCGAAGACGCCTACGCTTCGGACGGCGGACTGGCCGTGCTCTTCGGCAACTTGGCCGAGCAGGGCGCCATCGTCAAGAAGGCCGGCGTGTTGCCCGAGATGTTGGTGCACCGCGGCCCGGCTGTTATTTTCGAGAGCCAGGAAGAAGCCTGCGCCGGTATTCTGGCCGACAGGGTGAAAGCCGGCGACGTCGTCGTCATCCGCAACGAAGGCCCGAAGGGTGGCCCCGGCATGCAGGAGATGCTCGCCCCCACCAGCTACATCATGGGTAAGGGCTTGGGCAACAGCGTCGCCCTCATCACGGACGGCCGCTTCTCCGGCGCCACGCACGGAGCCTGCATCGGCCACGTCTCCCCGGAGGCTGCGGAAGGCGGGCTCATCGGCCTTCTGAAGGATGGGGACATCATCTCCATCGACATCCCGGCCCGCACGATGAACGCCGAGCTGAGTGACGAAGAAATAGCCGCCCGCCGCGCCGTGTGGCACCCGACCATGCAGGAGATTGACAGCAAGTGGCTGAAGCGCTACCGCAAGTTGGCCACCAACGCCTCCAAGGGAGCCATCCTTTCATAACCCACGACCACAGACACGCTCATGAACGACAAGAAACAGAATTTTCTGGTACGCTACTTCTCTGAGTTCGGCGTACTGAAGGACTGCGGGCAGAACTTTTGGCTGACCAACTTCATCCAGTTCTTCGACGGCCTGGCGTATTTCTCCATGATCAACATCTTTGTGTTGTTCCTGATTAAATACTGCGGCTTTAAAGATGCGGACGCTGCCTTCTGGGTGGGCATGTACACCCTCTTCCTCTCCCTGTTTGTGTTTGCAGTCGGTACCATCTGCGACATCATCGGACTGAAACGCACCTACCTCATCGGGTTCTCCATCCTCATCACGGGACGATTGCTCTTGGGCTTCGGTACGGACTTGGGTACGTCTCTGTTCAACATGACGCACGAGAATACCCGCTTCATCGTGATGCTCGGCATCGGTATCATGTCCTTCGGTACGGCGTTCATGAGCCCGTGTATCAGCACCTCCATCCGACGCTTCACGACCCTGCGATCACGGCCCACGGGGTTCAATTTCTACTATCTGTTCATGAACATCGGTGCCATTCTGGCAGGTCTGGTAGTCATCGGCCCCTTGTTGAAGGCCGACCCCGTGAAGGGCTTGTTCTGGATCATCAACTTCGGCACCTGCTGCAGCGCCATCGCGTTCATTTTCACCCGCTTTGTGGATGAAGACTTCTACGCCGTGCCGGAGGAGAAGCAGCAGAAGGGGCAGGCAGCCCGCCGCAGCCCGCTGGGGCTGATTCTGGAAGTTGCCCGTGAGCGTGCCTTCCAAAAACTTATCGTTTTCCTGGTGCTTACCCTCGGTGTTCGCTTGGTGTTCACGCTGCAATTCCTGGTGATGCCGCAGTACTACTCCCGAACGGTGGGCGAGGACTTCGACTTGGGTTTCATGAACTCCATCAACCCCATCATCATCGTGTCGGGGCTCATCCTCATCATCCCCATCATCAATAAGTACTCCACCGTTAAGTTGATGATTTACGGTATGTCCATTTCTGCTTTCTCGCTGGTGCTCATGGCTATACCGGCGGAGTGGTTCTTCGTGGTGCCGGGTATCAGCACCCTTCCGCAGGCCTACTTTGTGGCCATCACCTTGCAGATCATCGTCTTCGGCATCGGCGAGCTGCTCTTCTCCCCGCGCTTCACGGAATATGTGGCTCGTGTGGCGCCGAAGGATAAGGTGGCCTCGTACATGTCTCTTTCCGCCCTGCCGATGTTCATCGCCAAGCCCATCAACGGCGTGGTCGGCGGTCTGCTGGTCACCTATTTCTGCTATGATGGCATTGCCGCCAAGATGGACACCGGGCATATCGGCTTCTGGGATTCGCCGGAGTTCATGTGGTCCATCTACCTGGTCATCGCCGTCATCTCGCCGCTGGCCATCATCCTGACCAAGGACAGCTTTGTCTCCGACCACCCGGAGGAAGACAGCGGCAGTGCCCCCGCCGAGGAGAACAAGGAAACAACCGAGCAAGCATAACCCCGAACCCTATTTTTCACCATGTCTGAAAATCAAAAGAGCGAGACGGAAGCCACGAGCGAGCAAAAACCGCAGTGGAATATCATCATCCGCGACATGATCATCCTGCTCGCGGTGATGGGAACCCTGGGCTGGCTCTGCAAGATGGCCATGAAGCCCTTTGAGGTGCACAGCGATACGGATGCCCTCAACTCCCTCATTCTCAAGGGCAAGATCACGCCGGACAAATCCGGTGTCCTGCAGGACGAAGCCTTCGCCAAGGAGCTGTACGAGGATGCCTCCAAGTCCGACAAGGATAAGAAACGCACGCCCGAGGAACTGGCGGATTTTGTGAACAGCGCCGACCACAATAAGCGCACCCCGCTGATGTGGGCGGCCTACAGCAACTTCAACGATCCGACCCCCGTGGACGGCATCAAGCGCGTTGAGGATGATGAGGCGGAAGCCCCTGTCATCACGAAGGATGTGGACCGCCTGTTCTACCTGGAGAAGCTGCTGGCTATCAAAGGTATCGATATACAGGCCAAGGACAAAGACGGCTGGACGGCGCTGCATTGGTCTGCCTGGAGCGGTATGCCCTTTGTGAGCCTGGAACTCATCAAGGCCGGACTGGACCCGGAGCAGCCGGAAGGCAACGGTTACACTCCGCTGCAATTGGCAGCCATGCGCGGTAACGATTACGTTGTGCACCTGCTGCTGGGCTACGGCTGCAAGGACACGGATGGCAAGGCCGCTGCCTTGGCTGCCAAACAGAAGGATGCCTACAACAAGCGCAACAGCAAACTCTACGCGCTCATCTACTCAGAGGCTCGTTCCGAGAGCTATGCTGATACGGTCCGTTTGCTTACCGCTCCCCCTGCGGCTGATCGCGAGGCCACCGTGGCAGCGTGGGATAAGCTCCGCGCGGACGCTCTGGCCGCGGCCCTGAAGAAGCGTAAGGATGACGCGGCTAAGGAAGAGGAGCCCGCCACCGAGGAGGATAATGCTCTCGAGGCCATGAAACAGGCTACGGAGGCCCTCAAGACGGCCACCGAGGAGATGAAGAAGGCTGCTGCGGATATGCGCGCGGCTACCGAGGCTCTGAAGCAGGCCCCCGCCGAGCCTCAGCCTGCCCCCGCCGAGCCTCAGCCTGCCCCTGCCGAACCTCAGCCTGCCCCGGCAGAGCAGTAAGCCTCCATTCCTGACAGCACTTGCAGCGGGCAACGGACTTTCTCTGCCGTTGCCCGCTTTTTATGCCCCGGAATTCGCGGGTGCGGGATTGACACCGCGCTCGCAGGGGTGTATAATGCGGCGGGGTGTTGCAGACCCCCTGATTTTCTATGTACAACGAAGAATTCAAGAATCGATTGGTAACGGATCTGGAGGGGCTGAAGGCTGCCGGTCTGTTCAAGCAGGAGCGCTACATCGCCACCCCGCAGTTCTCTGAGGTGGGCCTGAAGGACGGCAGCCGTGTCATCAACATGTGCGCCAACAACTACCTGGGCCTCGCCAACCACCCCGAGCTCGAGAAAGCCGCCAAGGAGGCCATCGATAAGTGGGGCTTCGGTATGGCTTCCGTCCGTTTCATCTGCGGCACCCAGACCCTGCACCAGCAGCTGGAGGAGCGCCTCAGCGCCTTCCTCGGTACGGAGGACACCATCCTCTTCGGTTCCTGCTTCGATGCCAACGGCGGCCTCTTCGGGGCTCTGCTGGACAAGGAGGATGCCATCATCTCTGACTCGCTGAACCACGCTTCCATCATCGACGGCGTGCGTCTCTGCAAGGCTGCCCGTTATCGCTACGCCAACAACGACATGGCGGACTTGGAGGCTAAGCTGCAGGAGGCCAAGGCGGCCGGTGCCCGCACCATCATGATTTCCACGGACGGTGTGTTCTCCATGGACGGCATCATTGCCTCGCTGGACAAGATTCACGCTCTGGCCGAGAAGTACGGTGCGCTGGTGCACTTCGATGAGTCGCACGCCACGGGTGTGCTCGGCAAGCGCGGCCGCGGCACGCACGAGCACTGCGGTCTCTTCGGCAAGATTGACATCACCTCCGGTACCTTCGGCAAGGCCCTGGGCGGTGCCTCCGGTGGCTATGTTTCCGCCAAGAAGGAGATTATTGACGTGCTGCGTCAGAAGGCTCGTCCGTACCTGTTCTCCAACTCTGTGATGCCCGCCATCGCTGCCACCACCATCAAGGTGCTGGACATGCTGGAGGCCTCCACCGAGCTGACCGAGCGCGTGCAGAGCAACGCTGCCTACTTCCGCAAGGGCATGGAGCAGTGCGGCTTCAACCTCGCCGGTGCCGGCCACGCCATCGTGCCCGTCATGATCGGGGATGCCGCGCTCTCCCAGAAGATGAGTGCCCGCCTGCTCGAGCTCGGTGTGTACGCCATGGGCTTCTTCTACCCCGTGGTGCCCAAGAACCAGGCCCGCATCCGCACCCAGATCTCTGCGGCTCACACCACGGAGCAGCTGGACCGCGCCATCGGGGCTTTCGCCCAGGCCGGCCGCGAGCTTGGTCTCATCAAGTAAAGGCCACCCGCCTACTTTTCCCGCCGTCCGCCCGGTTCCGCCGAGCGGGCGGTGTTGTGTATGCAGCAAAAAATACTTGCGACATGCTGCGAGGTGTGCTATAACATCCGACATGAATTATTCTTTTCGGTGTTGCGCAAATGGGTTGGAGACGGTGGTGACGGAGCAGCATGCTCTGCCTCTGGTATCGGTGCAGGTGTGGGTCAAGACGGGTTCGATGTATGAGGGTGTGCATGCGGGGGCAGGTGTTTCTCACCTGCTGGAGCACATGGTTTTCAAGGGCGCGGGGGAGTATACGGGGACGGAACTCAATGAGCGTGTGTCTGCCTTGGGCGGGGAATGGAATGCCTACACCACTTATGACCGCACCGTGTTCCATATTGACGGCCCGGCTGAGCATTGGCGGGAGTTCTTGCATCTCTTGGTGCAGCTTGTGCTGCATCCCACTTTCCCGGAGGATGAGTTCGAGCGCGAGCGCGAGGTGATCCGCCGCGAAATGGCCATGTATAACGACTCTCAGTCTGATGTCGCCTACCAAGCCTTGTCGCAGACCTTGTATCGTTGTTATCCCCGCCGTTATTCCGTCATTGGCTATCGGGAACGCTTCGATGCCGTTACTTACAGCGATATGGTGCGCTATCACCGCGACAACTATGTGCCGAGTAACATATTCGTTTGCATCGGCGGTGATGTGGACCCGGAGGCTGTTTTTGCGGCCGTAGCGGAGGAGACCGCCGATGTGCCCGCAGGCATGCCCGCCCTGCGTGCTCCTCTGCCGAACGAACCCCGCCAGTGGGGGCCGCGCCTCTTCCGCCGCGAATTTGCACAGCCGACCAGTACCCTGATGCTCGCTTGGCGCATTCCCTCTGCCGACCACCCGGATCGCGCTCCCTTGGTTCTGCTTCCGTATCTGCTCGGCGTCGGGCGCTGCGCTCTGCTCTACAGCCGTTTCCATGACACCCTGAGCATGGCGCACAGTGTGTATGCCTACGTCATCGATGGAGGGGATCAGGAGGGGGCCATTGTGATAGAGGCCGACACCGATCGAGACACACGCGATGAGCTGCGGGATGCCATGCTGAACTACATCGCCGCGCTGACGGAGGAGGACTTGGCCGAGGGGGTGGAGCGAGCACGCAAACAAATAGCGACCATGCGCATACGGAGGCTTGCCACCGTGAAGGGGCAGACCGATGACTTAGCCTTCATGTGGCACCGTGGGCGCAATCCGAAGAGTGCGGAAGAATGGGACTCTGCCCTAGCGCGAGTGACAACGGCGGATCTGTTACGCGTTCTCCGTGCCTACCTGCTTCCGGAGCGTCTGTGCGAGGTGAGTGTTGACCCCTTGGGCAGTAATCCGGCAGTGGCCACCGAGGCTCAGGCCGCCGAACTGAATCGCCCCACCGTGCATACGCTGCCTAATGGTCTACGACTGGTCACCCTCGTGGATCGTCGTCTGCCGTTGATGAGCGCCGCGCTGACTGTCGAGGCCGGCTGTCGTACGGAGAGCGCTGCTGATGCGGGTATCTCCACACTCCTCGCTGAGTGCATGCTGAAGGGCACGACGACCCGAAACGAGGCGCAGGTGGCCGCTGCGGCGGAAAACCTGGGAGGCAGCATTCAGAGTGCTTGCGGTAACAATACCCTCAGGCTTTCCGTACGGGGGTTGAAGGAGGACACCGGCACCCTGCTGGAGCTGCTGGCCGATGTGGCCCTGCACCCCACACTGCCTGCCAAAGCCGTCGAGACCGAGAAGGAGGCCATGTTAGCCGATATAGCAGAGAATAAAGAGGATCCTCTCGCCTGCGGTATGCGCCGCATTCGCCGGCTCATGTTCGGCCCGGTCAGCTACGGAAACCACCCGGACGGCACGGAGGAGAGCGTCCGCGGCCTCACCTCGGAGGCTCTGGCCGCGCACCATGCTCGCCTGTTCTGTGGAGGCAATGCCGTACTGGCGGTCGTCGGCGACATCGACCCGGAGGCGGTGCAGCAACAGGTAAGCGAGCTTTTCGCGGCCATGCCCGCCGGCAGGCTTTCCGGGCGCGTCAACACTCCGGCTCAACAGGCGGCGACGGAGTCTCTTTCACTCGATAAGGAGCAGAGTGTTATCCTGATGGCCCTCCCCGACATGAAGCTTGGCTCCGAGGAGGAGCCGATGCAGGACATCTTCCGAGCTTGGTGCAATGATATGGCCGGTCCTCTCTACAAGGAGATTCGCGAGAAACAGGGGCTGGTCTACTACGCTGCGGCGAGCGGTATCAATGGCACGGATACGGGCTATCGCTTGTTCTATCTCGGCTGCTCCCCGGAGCAACAGGACGCTGCCCTCGCGGCCCTGCAACGCACCCTGGAGCAGATTTACCGCGATGGCATGCCCGCCGAGGCCCTGGAGAGCATGCGCTCCGGGCTGCTTGCCACCCACCTGTCCACCCTGCAATCCGCCTCTTCCATCTGCTCCGACCTGGCCCTCGACGAACTCATCGGCACGGGTGCCGAACACACCTTCCTCATTCCCGAGCAGCTCCGCGCCGTCACTCTGCCGCAGATGAACGCCTACATTCGCCGCCTCCTCTCCCCCGACGCCGTCCGCACCATCCTGACCGTCGAGGGTAAGAGGAGTTAGGCGGGCACAATTGTGGTGTGGTGTGTCTCGCAACTTGTGAAGTTTCAAATTTTCCTGAAACTTCACAGGTTTCAGTTTGTGTCGGCCGAGAAATGATACGGGAGAAATCGGCAAGTAAGCCGCGGAGGCAGCTTGACGCCGCAGGTCTCATTTGCTACAATGGGGGCATATGAGTGAGCATCCTTTCTTAGACAACAGTTTCAACATTCCGTGGTCGGCCTTGACCCCGGAGCAGGCGCGCATCGACATCCGCTATGCTATTGAGCGTTGTCGAGAAGAGATGGAGCGTATCTGTGCCGTGCAGGAGCCCACTTATGAAAATACCTTCGGGGTACTGGATGAGCCGGCCGTTGATCTCAACCGGGCTTGGGCCTACCTGGGGCATCTGATGTCCGTCATGGACTCCCCGGCCCTGCGCGAGGCCTTTAATGAGCTGCTGCCGGAGGTCATCCGCTACTCCACTTCCGTCACCCTCAACCCGCGACTCTATGCCGTCCTCAAGCGCGCGGCAGCCATGCCTTGGGTGGCGCAGCTCAGCCCGGTGCAGCAGCGTTTCATCGAGGAAACTCTGGCTGATTTCCGCGAGCAGGGGGCCGACCTGCCGGAGGATGCCAAGGCTCGCTTCACCGAGGTTTCCATGCAGCTGGCCGAGGCCTCCCGGGAGTTCGGCGAGCATGTGCTGGACTCCACCAACGCTTGGGAGTATGTCACTGCCGACCCTGCCGAGCTGGCCGGTCTGCCGGAGTCAGCCCGAGAGAACGCTCGTCAGGATGCGCTCGCGAAGGGCTACGGCACGGAGGAGGCCCCGCAGTGGCGTTTCACCCTGCAATTCACCAGCATACAGCCCGTACTCACCTTTGCCGACAATGCCGCCCTGCGCGAGCGGGTATGGCGCGCTATCGGCACCAAGGGGACGGGAAAGTACGATAATGCGCCCCTCATCCACCGCATTCTGCATTTGCGGGACGAGCGCGCCCGCATGCTCGGCTACTCCTGCGCCTCGGATGCAGTGCTCAGCCGCCGCATGGCCGGTACGGGGGCGCGTGCTCTCGCGTTTATCGATGACCTGCATGACAAGGTCAAGCCCGCCTTCCTGAGGGAGCAGGAATCCATCCGCCGCTTCGCCGAGCAGGCTACCGGCACCGACATTCCCACCATGGCGCCGTGGGATGTTGCGTATTGGAACGAGAAGCAGCGCAAGGCTCTGTACGACTTCGATACCGAGGAGCTGCGCCCCTATTTTCCTATGAACAAGGTGCTGGACGGTATGTTCTCCATCTTTGCCGGGTTGTATGGTATCACCTTTACGCAGCGACCCACCGTCTGCCTGCAGCCGGGTGAGCCCTGCCCGGAGGGCAAGGTGGAGGTGTGGCACCCGGAGGTGCTTTTCTACGATGTGCACGACACGGAGACGGGCGAGCACTTGGGCTCCTTCTACACGGACTGGTATCCGCGCGACAGCAAGCGCGCCGGCGCGTGGATGAATGCGCTCATCAACGGTAGGGCCGCCTCGCAGGGGTGCCCCCGTCGTCCGCATCTCGCTCTCATGTGCGGTAACCTCAGTAAACCGCTCGGGGACAAACCGGCCCTGCTCACCCACGATGAGGTGGAGACCATCTTCCACGAGTTCGGCCACCTCCTGCACCAGATTCTCAGCAATGTGGAGGTGAGTTCCCTGGGCGGCTGTAATGTGGCTTGGGATTTCGTGGAGCTGCCCAGCCAGATTAACGAAAACTGGACTTGGGAGCGCGAGGCCCTCAATCGCTTCGCCCGCCACGGGCAGACCGGCGACCCCATCCCCGCCCCGTTGCTGGACAAGATGATGGCCGCCCGCAACTACGGTGCCGCCTCATTCTTCATGCGTCAGCTCTCCTTCGGCAAGATCGACTTGGAGCTGCACATGCACACCGCCGCCTACGTTGACCGCGATGTGGAAGAGGTGGACCGCGAGGTGCTGGCAGACTACCGCATCCCGCTCACGGAAACCGGCTCCTCCATGCTGCGCGCCTTCTCCCACATTTTCGACGGCGGCTACGAGTCCGGCTATTACTCCTACAAATGGGCCGAAATGCTGGAGGCCGATGCCTTCTCCCGCTTCGCCTCGGAGGGCATCTTCAACCCCGCTACCGGCCACGACTTCCGCCGCTGCATCCTCTCCCGAGGCAACAGCCGCCCCGCTGCCGAGCTCTACCGCGACTTCATGCACCGCGACCCCGACCCCACCGCCATGCTCCGCCGCTGCGGTATTTTATAGAAAACTGTCTGCTTTTGCTCACGAGGAAGCCCCCGCGCCGCAGGGTAAATCTGCTTCGCAAGGTATCCATAACACGATAGCCTGTGGAGTGGGGATCTCCTCGCCGCTAGGGAGCGAGCCGACTACCGTTGAGCTTGCAGAAGCACTGGCGTTTTTACCCAAATATAGGGTGCAGGAGATCTTGAAGGACTTGGAGAAGTCGGGGGTCTGCATGCGTGTGGATGTGCCAGCGGCAAAACCTATGGTCTCCGGCAGAAGCAGACCGATGCCGATATCAAGGATCTGCCGTCCAGCGTTATCCTCATTCGAAAGAAGAAGCGTGCCAAGGCCGAGGAAATGAAGCAGGCCATCCTGGACCTCTATCGAGATCGATGGTTAGTTCTGACAGAGATTGCAAATGCATTGGATCGTCATCCTCATCCCCTCCACTTTACTTTGAAGCTGCTCGAGGCAAAGGGGGAGTTGGAGTTTCGTTTCCCGGAAAACGAAACACACCCCAAGCAGGCCTACAGAACCAGAAGGAAGATGCGGTAAGCTCTTGATGTAAGCTCTTGATGTAAGCTCCTGATGTAAGCTCCTGATGTAAGCTCCTGATGTAAGCTCCTGA